>JABDEE010000006.1 GCA_013287205.1 Alphaproteobacteria bacterium | reverse complement strand
TCTTTGTTTGATGTATCCTGTCGTGGGTCCTTCATAGGGTTTTACTCGCACAACGCGATGAGGGGAGGGGGATTCAGAAGACCAGGGTCCGAAGACGCGCTCATCGGTGGGGCCAAAAAGAGCGATGAGGGGTGTGTTTACGGCGGCCCCTACATGCATGAGGCCTGAATCATTGCAAATCAAAAGATTTGAGCCTTGGATGAAGGCTGCACAGTCCAGCAGATGTGTTCCGATCATATCGAGGCACTGGTCCTTGGGCAAGGTCTTGAGAAGGGGGAGAACCTGTTCTTTCTCATTGGGAGCAGCAAAGACAGCGACTTGTGCCTCAGGATAAGTCTTACAAAATAAGGTGAGGAGGGCTGTAAAACGCTCCATCGGCCATTGTTTTCCAGGCCAGCCGGGAATAGGGGCAACAGCCAAGGTGGGGCGCGTAGGTTTCATGCGAGCCAGACGCTCTTCTTTAATCCATAAGGTAGGGGCAAGCGGTTTCGTGCTTCCAAACCAGTGGCTCAGTTGGTTAACCCTGTGAATTGTATTGATGGGCGGCGCAAGCCACAGGGACGCTTGTTGCGCTTTCAGGAGAAAGGGGAGAGGGGATTGCTTGAAAGAGATAAAGTGGTTCCAAGATCGATGGTGTGTTTCTCGCCAGATATCATGCCAGTGTTTTTTCCAGGATTGCCGATTGACGATGAGGAGGCGTTCCACATTAGGGGCATCCGCGAGGAGCTGTGCGATTGTTTTTGTGGCGATGATGACAGCGGGCTCTTCCTTGCAAGCGTCGATGATGCCTGTTGTCATCACGGTGTCGCCGAGATGACGTTGAAGGAGGAACAGATTTGTCATGCGCTCATCCGTAAGTCAGGGTCCTCCCAGCGGTCTTGAAGGACTTCCCAAACGGTTTCGACGCTCAGCGTGGCCATGTCACTGTGCTTTCTGTCTTTTAAGGGGCAGCTTCGGAGGACGCGATGGGGAGACGGAATTTCGCCTGACCACGGTCCAAAGATGCGCTCATCGGTGGGGCCAAAAAGGGCGATGGTGGGGGTGCCGACGGCGGCACTCATATGCATCAACCCTGAATCATTGCCAATGAAAACCCGGGACCATTTGATCAGAGCTGCCGTATCGAGAAGATGCCCCCCGAGTGTGTCGATACACTGACTTTTTGGGAGAGCCTTGAGAAGGGGCAGGACACGATCCTTCTCATGAGGGGCGGCAAAAACCGCAACTTGTGCGTCCGGGTAGGTTTTGCAAAACTTTGTGAGAAGGGTGATAAAATTTTCAATCGGCCATTGTTTGTCAGGCCAACCGGGGATGGGGGCGATGGCAAGGGTTGGACGAGTTGGTTTCATGCGGTCCAGACGTGCCTTGGAAATCACGATCTTGGGAGGAAGAGGCCCTTGGTCTCCAAACCAGGTGGAAAGCTGGAGAAGTCGGTGGATCGTGCTCTGTTCACGTCGTGTCCAAAAACGTTTTTCATTGGCTTTGAGGATGAAAGTGAATGCAGAAGGTTTAAAATCGATGATGCGGTTCAAAGAGGTTTTGCGCAGATTGTTCCAAATCTTAATATCGTCTTGCCGCCAGGGTGTTTTTTCCAAGATGAAGAGGCGTTCCACATTGGGGCAATCGTCAAAAAGAGGCGCAACCCCGCCTTTCATAATGAGCGTCATGGGTTCATCTTTATATAAATTGATGACCCCTGTGGTGAGAATCGTGTCTCCCAAACAATTTTGGAGAATGAACAGGTTGCTCATGCACTCATCCGTAATTCTGGGTTTTGAGCATTTTCCCAACGCTCCTGCAGGACTTCCCAAACAGTTTCAACGCTCAGGTCTGCCATGTAGCAGTTCGTGTCCTTAGGATCCTGTTTCATGTATCCTCTCAACGGTCCTTTGTAAGGGCCGCTGCGCACTATGCGGTGAGGGGAGGGCGTCTCATCCGACCATGGTCCAAAGATACGCTCATTCGTGGGGCCAAAAAGGCCGATGGTAGGGGTTCTGACAGCAGCACTGATGTGCATGAGTCCTGAATCATTGCCAATGAAAACGCGAGACCATTTGATGAGAGCTGCACTATCGAGAAGATGTCCCCCGATTGTATCAATACACTGATCCTTGGGAAGCGCCTGGAAGAGAGGGAGGACCCGATCTCTTTCGTTGGGAGCCGCAAAAATAGCGACTTGTGCGTCTGGGTAGGTTTTGCAAAATTTTGTGAGAAGCGTGATATAATCCTCAATCGGCCACTGTTTTCCCACCCAGCTTGGGATCGGGGAGACCGCAAGGGTGGGACGCTTTGGTTTCATGCGGGCGAGACGTGTCTCAGAGATCCACACGGCAGGGCGGAGAGGCGTTTTGCTGCCAGCAAAGCTGCTGGCTTGGTTGACTTTGTGAACGAGGCTAAAAGCACGATGCACCCATATATGCTTTTTTCTGGCTTTCATAAAGAGGGAAACGGATCCTCCTTTGAGGGCGAAGATGTGATCCCAAGATGTTCTCCGAAGATCTTGCCACAGATGCAGCCAATGCTTTTGCCAGGGCAGTTTGTCACGGATGATGAGTCTCTCTAAATTGGGAAGATCTTCAAAAAGGGGGGCTGTTTGTGCGCCTGTGACAATGACGGAGGGTTCATCTTTGTAATGATCGACGATTCCTGATGCGAAAATTGTGGCCCCGAGGCCCCGAGAGAACATAAAGAGATTTGCCATGGCACCCTCAAAATTGCAAACATCATATGCCTGCAGAGAGGCATATGGACCAGGGCGCATCATAGGTTGTTTTGAAGAAAAAACAAGCAAGATGTCAGGATCAGGAAACAGGAGTCAGGAAACAGAAGTTAGGTTTTTTTCCTTTTTTCCTGACTCCTGTTTCCTGACTCCTGTTTCCTGAAACGGGCATTCGTTTGACTTCTGGTCGAAACCCTGTAAGTATAGGCGTATCAATGCTGAGGAGAATCTTTATGACAGAGCAAGTTCTTCCCCCTCTTTTTGTTGGCGATTTCTTAAAGGAAGCGCGGGAGCTTCGCGGGTTGTCTCTCGCGGCTGTTTCAAAAGCCCTCTGTATTACGAAATCTCAGCTTGCCCTTCTGGAAGAAGATCGTGGGACGCTTCCCTGCAACGTGTACACGATTGGGTTTTTAAAGTCGTATGCTGAATTTTTGGGGCTCAATTCGGGGGCTCTTGTTCAACAATTGAAAGAACAAACGATGTCGTTTGCGACACCCTCTCGTCTCACTTTTCCGCCCCTGATGCCGGAAAAAGGAATGCCAAGCCGTCGGCTCGTTCTGTTCTCTTTGTTAGGACTTGTTTGTCTAATCGTGGGGTATGTTGGGTGGGAGCGATATACATCGGAAAAGAGTGCTTTTCTGCCATCTGTTCTTTCCCCTGTTCTTTCCCCTGCTCATTCTCGTGTTTCTGCTCCCGTGGCACCACAAGTTGCGCCTTTGCCTGTTCGGCTCGTTGCAACGGAGACGACGTGGGTTGAAGTGAAGGATAAACAAGGGAATATTTTGCTGAGGCGTCTGCTTTATCAAGGTAACGCCTATACTTTTTCTACACCTTCAGAGCTTACCCTTAGGACAGGGAATGCAGGGGGCGTTCAGTTGATTGCTGGCGAAAAGATGCTTGATTTTCCAGAAGAGCATGGCATTGTCAGAAGTGAGATTCCTCTTGACTCAGACCAGTGGCACCGTGTTTTTGAACCCTAAAGTGCTTTGTCCTACAAATTCTTGCCCTTGGAAAAAAGACTGTATATAAGCGGGGAGGCTCGAGGGTGAGCGCCAAGTTTCAGACGAGCCTTTCACTTGTTCCAAAGGGAATTATAATCATGCAACGTTTTAGCTTTTTACTGCCTCTGGCCCTCCTTCTTTCGGGCTGTTATTCCCTTATGTCTGGTGCTCCAAAAGAAGTGCATGAAAAGCATTGTCTGGATCAAGGGCACGTCAAAGAGACGCCAGAATTCTTGCACTGTGTGGAAACCCGGGTCGCTGAGGAGAGGCGTGTTCATGAGGAGCGGCGCCATACGGAGCGGCGTCGGCGTAATGCCAAAAGACAAGTTCCTCAACAGGGGCAGCGGGTATTAGAATGGTGAAGCTTTTAGTGATTCGTAGATGTGTCATCCCCGGCTTAGCTCCTCTTACCCCCGATCTAGTCGGGGGTTTAGAGGAGCTTGACTGGGGACCCAAAAAGCCAAAGTATGAAAGAGCTTTTGCGTGGCTCCTGGGTCCCCGAACAAGATCTTCTAACCCCCGCGAAGCGGGGCTAAGAAGGTCTAAGTCGGGAATGACAAGAGGTGGCATACCGAATTCAGCTATAAGTTATGTAGGAATGTTCAGAAGAGTCGCGGGGATGGGTTTTTTCCTCTGTCTTTCCGGGTGTCTTGGTGCTTTTGTGTCTGATAATACGCGGTATGCTGATGTCCCCTACCCTGATATTCGGACCGTTCCCCCCCGTCCAGAAGCAGAATCCATCAAGGTCATTTCCTCTCGAGAAGCCCATAAAGAAAATTTAGAAGCGCGGCGGGAAGAACTGGAAGAGTGGCGTGATCAAGCCTTATGGAGCGAAGATGAGTAGGATTTCTTTTCACCCGAGCATTTTGCGGGAATATGATATTCGTGGCGTTGTGGGAGAGACGTTGTTTGAGGAGGATGCCTACTGGATTGGGCGTTGCTTTGGGCAAAAAATCAAAGATGTCTCTGGGAAAGCTGTTGCTGTTGGATGGGATGGGCGTCTGAGCTCTCCTCAACTCGCAGGGGCGCTGATGCGCGGTCTTTGTGCGTCGGGTCTGAAGGTTTATAGCCTTGGCGTGGGGCCGACGCCTCTCCTCTATTTTGCTGAATATACCTTGCCCGTTGAGGGGGCCATTATGGTGACGGGGTCCCATAATCCTCCCTCCCACAATGGGTTCAAGATGAGCCTGAAACGAGCGCCCTTTTTTGGTCAAGATATTCAGAGTTTTGCCCACCTCCAGCATGGTGACGCGCAAGAGGGTGTGACCCACGTAATCGATTTGCGAGAGGGTTATGCCGATCGTCTGATGACTGGATTGGATTTTGACAAATCTCTAGCGATTGTTTGGGATCCAGGAAATGGGGCGACATGTGACGTTTTGAAAATGCTTCTTCCCCGATTGCCGGGGCGCCACGTTGTATTGAATGAGGAGATGGATGGGACATTCCCGGCCCATCCGCCTGACCCCTCAAATCCTCAAAACCTTGTGCAGTTGCAGGCTGCTGTGGTTGAGAACCGCTGTGATTTCGGGATTGCCTTTGATGGCGATGGGGATCGTCTCGTCGCTGTTGATGGGAAGGGGCGTATTTTATGGGGAGATCAGCTTTTGACCCTCTTTGCAGTGGATCTCTTAACGCGGCATCCGCAAAGCGCAATCCTTGGGGATGTGAAAGTCGGTCAGGGTTTTTTTGATGAAGTGAAGCGCTTGGGCGGGATGCCTCTCATGGGAAAGACGGGGCATTCCCATATTAAGGCAAAGATGGCTGAATCGGATATACTCCTTGCGGGTGAGATGAGCGGTCACTTCTTTTTTAAGGAAAACTATTACGGATTTGATGATGGGATGTATGCGGCGATGCGCCTTTTGCATCTTTTATCCCATTCCCCTCAGACCTTAGCAGAATTGTACGATTACCTTCCTTTTTTCGCCTCGACCCCTGAGCTTCAAATTGCTTGCGATCCTGCTCGCAAGTTTATCATTCCTCAGGAAATAGGGGCTCGCTTGCGAGCAGCTGGGCAACCGTTTTCGGATATTGATGGGGTGCGGGTGCAACTGGAGACAGGCTGGTGGTTGGTGCGCGCTTCCAACACCCAAGACCTCCTTGTTGCCCGATGTGAAGCTTATAGAGAAACCGATTTGGCGCAGGTGAAGGCCCATATGGAGCGAGAATTGCGGGCTTCAGGGGTCGTCGTGTAAGAACGGTTGTATGACGTTGAAAGAACGTCATTTGTTTGATTTTACATCTCGAAAATTTCATTTATAATAAATTGAAATTGTTTCTATCTTTCCCCATTTCTGAGTGAGATTGGTGTCATTTTAAAAGGATTTAATCGTATGATTCAGAAAACGCTTTTTTCAGTCCTCGTTCTCATTGGCTTCTCTTCTTCTCTTTGGGCCAGTGATATGCAGCAATTTGATGAATTGAACGACCCATATTTTGGGTTGAATAGGTTATTTTCCCCTGACTTGGAAGCGCCAGGTATAGAGATTTCCGGTTGTCTTGGGAAGGCAATATCATCGCCACCCTCTCGCGCTCGTTCTTTGAGGTCAGATTCGGTAGACCCAAACTCAAACTCAAACCCAAACTCAAACCCAGATGTACAATTTAATGAAGCCGCCGAGGAATTTAAAGACTTAGAAACGGGTGACATAGAATTAAGTGCATTAGAAGTAATGTTAAGAGAAGAAGTCGAAACTATATTTTTAAATAAAGAAATATTAATAAGAAGATTAAAAGAATTAGATGACCTATCGGCTCGTGCATCTCTAAATTTAGATTTAGTAGAAGAGCAGCGTTGTACCTTAAGAATATCCATGGGCAAAGCAGCAGAAAGCCTCATGGAGAAAAAAAAGGACGCGAGCACACATGCAATAACTGAAGTAGTAACGATAATAAAAAGAGCAGAAGCATTTGTAGCGCAAATGAGATCTTCGACACACCTCGAGAATGAGTGTGAGAGTGAGAGCGACCCAATCATAGCGGAATTAAGCGTAAATTCTTCAAAAATACGCGACACTACTGTACAAATCGAGAGCGGGAGTGAGAGTGAGGATGAAGGATAAAGGTGGAAAGAGAGAGTGTGTGTATGAGCGTGAGAGCGCTTGACCTTTTGAGGAAAATTTCTTAGGATTCACCTGCAAGGGCAGCGGAGGAAAGGGTTCGTTATGAGTCACCTGAAAAATACAGATTATAACGGTGATTTTTATGCGTGGCTTAATCATAATGCAGCTCTTTTACGACAGGGAAAATTTTCAGAAATTGATATCGACAACGTGGCGGAGGAGCTTGAAGGTATGGCCAGAAGTGAAAAAAGAGAACTCATGCAGCGGCTTATTTTGCTGCTTACCCATTTGCTGAAGTGGCAGTATCCCCCGGGCGGACGGAGCTGGAAGTATGCGATTGGTGAACTTCGTTTTAGTCTTGCGAATCTTTTAGAAGAAAGCCCCAGCTTGTGGAAGGAATTGGAAGAAAGTCTAGGCGTTGCCTATAAGAAAGCCGTAGAGGTTACGGTTGATGAGACCAATTTAAAGGAACGCGACTTCCCTGCAAAATGTCCTTTCACCATTGCGCAGTGCCTGGATAAATCTTTCTTTCCCGACGAAATTAATAATGCTGTTGCAACTTGTTGAGCCAGGCGTTTCTCAAGGCATTGTTGTTGGGATTGATTTAGGGACAACCCATTCGGTGGTTGCTCTTGTGCGTGAGGGGAAACCACAGGTTCTCCCTTTCAAGGGAAGCGGTCCCCTTATTCCTTCCATTCTGAGTCTGGAGGGAGAAGACATCAAGGTGGGTATCTCTTCGGGTACATCTTTGAAATCAACAAAACGCTTTATGGGACAAGGTCAAGTTCCTTTATCTCTTGGGGTGACGCCCGTGGAAGCGGCAGGTCTTATTCTCGCTCATTTGAAAAAACTTGTGGAATCAGAGGTGCAAGCGCCTTTGGAAGCGGCCGTTATTTCCGTTCCTGCCTATTTTGATGAGGCCGCGCGGGTAGCAACCAAGCAAGCGGCAGCGCTCGCAGGGATTAAAGTGCTCCGTCTTCTCAATGAGCCCACAGCAGCAGCCCTCGCTTATGGATTGGAAACGGGCGCCCAAGGGATCTACGCCATTTATGATTTTGGAGGAGGGACCTTTGATCTTTCTCTTTTGAAACTGGAAGAAGGCGTTTTCCAGGTCTTGGCCACAGGGGGGGATCTTTCGCTCGGCGGGGATGATCTTGACCAAGCGATTGCAACTTATAAAGATGTATCTCTTGAGCAATCACGTCTCATCAAGGAACGCCTTACAGAGGTTGAGATATGGGAGGGGGTCACGCGCAAAGAGCTTGAAATCCTTGCCGCGCCCCTGATTGAGCGGACGCTTTTGATTACCTCTGAAACAATGAAAGAAGCAGGATTATCTCCTCAAGACATTGCGGGGATTGTTTTAGTCGGAGGCATGACCCGTGTGCCTCTTGTCCGCCAATCGGTGGAGACGTTTTTTGGACAGCCTCCCCTGTGCGATATTGATCCCGATCAGGCTGTTGCTTTGGGGGCGTCTCTTGTCGCTCATGGGTTGACCCACGGATCAACCACTTTGCTTTTGGATGTGACGCCTCTGTCTTTGGGGCTTGAGACCATGGGGGGATTCGTCGAAAGACTCATTCCGCGCAACACACCCTTGCCGGCTTTGGCGTCTCAAGCGTTTACGACCCATCAAGAAGGACAGGACGGGATGGTCATTCGCGTGGTGCAAGGGGAAAGGGAACGTGCGGAAGATTGTCTTTCTTTGGCATGTTTTGAGCTTAAAGGGATTCCTCCTTTACCTGCAGGGGCCGCCCGCATCCGCGTTGATTTCGCGGTTGATGTGGATGGCTTGTTAACGGTGACGGCTCTTGAAACCACAACGGGCGTCTCTCAACATATTGAAGTACGTCCTTCCGCTGGCTTGGATGAGATAACGCTGAAGAGGATGCTCTTGAAAGCTCGATAAGGGGAGGATTTTCGATGCAATTGATTGCCTGCAACAGCAATCGTCCACTTGCCCTGGCCGTTGGAGATTTCCTGGGCATTCCTTTGACAGCGACCCGCATCAGTCAGTTTCCAGATGGTGAAACTTTTGTCGAGATTCTGGAAAGTGTGGATGGGGAGGATGTGGTTGTTCTCCAATCTACAAACCACCCCGCCAATGATCATGTGATGGAGCTCTTGCTTATTCTTGAAATCCTCAAGCGGAATGCGGCACGCAGCATTACAGCCTGTATCCCCTATTTTGGGTATGGGCGTCAGGATCGTCCTTCGAGTCCCTTGGCGTCTCATGCGGCCAAATTGGTGACAGACCTTCTCATAACAGCCGGAGCCCAGCGCATTCTCACCCTGGATTTGCATACGCCTCACCTTAACATTTCTGTGGACAGCGTGTGTGCCACTTCCCTCTTTCACACAGATATTTTGGCTAGAGGGCCTCAGGGAAATCTCCTCGTGGTGTCACCTGATCTCGGTGGCATCGCGCGGGCCCGGTCTTTGGCGACCCATCTTTCTTGCGGTCTTGCGGTGATTGAGAAGCAACGTGGATCAACGGGGACCGTGAGGGGGGAGGTGATAGGGCATCACTGCATCCTTGTAGATGATCTTCTTGATTCAGGCGAAACTCTTTGTACGGCTGCTGAGGCGTTGATGCAAAAGGGGGCGCTTTCTGTGCGCGGCTATGTGACCCATGGGGTTTTTTCTGGATCAGCGCTGCAGCGCATTGAGGCTTCTTTTTTGCAGGAAGTGGTGGTGACGGATAGTGTTTACTTGCTCAAGAGTCATCCTAAGATCCGGATGCTTTCCATCGCTCCTTTGTTGGGAGAGGCGATTCAAGGAGTACGGCAGAAGAGATCTGTTTCGGCATACCTGAAAATCAGTAGATACAGCTGTACGCAGTATTGTCAGGGCAAGTTTCTACAATGCCCAGCACGTCCCAACAAACTTTAAAAGTTAGTATAGGACATTTTTAAAGAAAAGTGTCCTGTAAGGCTTTGTAAGCTACAGGAAGACATGCAGCCAGTCAGCGGCCGTATGTTGTGGCTTTTTGATATATGTTAATGATTTGGTTTGATCTCACGATATAATGCCGCTTTTTTCGTGTCTTTTTTAATAATGATTTTTCCTCCAGAATGGTAAAATTTTGCCACCACTTGACGAGCTTCAGAATCTCCATCAATGGCTTTTTGCAAGATATAATAGAAAGGGTTGTCGGTCATCGCATAATAGTTAACTTCTGCTTGTGCATTTCCTAAATTCATGCCTTTTTTATACCAATGCATGGCCATGGCTTCATCTTTCGGAACGCCTTCGCCATTTAGATAAATTCTTCCCAAATGGTTTGCTGCCTCTCCGTGACCTTGTGCAGCTGCCTTTGAATACCATTCCCGAGCTTTTGCGTAATCTTGGACAGATGAAGGTTGGCTCTCTTGAAAGGAGTTAAGATTATGGTAGATTTCTCCAAGCTTATTCTGCGCTTCAGCATTCTCTTGCGCTGCTAAGGGAGTTAGGAAGGCAATGGCTTTCGCATATTCATGTTTTTTAATAAGAATGTCTACGTCTTTTGGCACATGAGCCATAAGAGATGGTGTATATATGCTCACGACGCTAAGAAGGAGTAAAAGTTTCTTCATCTTTTGGGTATCTCTAAATTTGTAGCTTCTTCTTTTAGCACAATTTTCATGTGATGCTATCATCTGTTTATGTTAAAATAAGTAAAATTTTAAACTTGTCGAACTCCTTTCCTCCTGCAATTGTTCTTAGCATGCTTAGAATAAGCTTGCCCTCAAAACAGAAAAGGAACATATATGTACAGACTATTTTGTGTAACAATAATTCTCCTGATTACAGCTACGGGAGTCTCTGCAGCTCATTTTTCATTAGATGACTTGGATGTAGCTGCATATGGAAAGCAATATAACTCTCTTCCTGGTCCTGATGCACAAGATGCTGCACTTAAAGAGTCGGGGACATTTGAACCTTTCATGAAAGAAGCTCGATCCGTCGTGGATCGTTATGACTTAGGATCGCACGTTGGAATGCGCCTTACCCATAGGCACTTTTCTGTTAAAGATGGGCATATAATGGCAGAAGAATATGGTACATATGATGAGCGGCCATCTCTTATAACATCTTCTCAAGCTCTCAGGGAAGCGATGGGTAAGAGAATGATTCCTGCGAGTTGGATTCTTTCACGTGCGGAAGCCCCCCAGATGTTTGAAGCTTCTAATGATGAAGCGGTTTATGAAGGCAGCAAACTCATTCAACGTAGTCCTGAATTTTTAGACGCAATGGCAAAGCTTTTGGATTCGCATAAATTGGACTCTCTGCTCTCTGTAGCGTTACTCAGTAGACATTCCTTAGCGTCTAGAGGACAACAGTTTTACGGAGAAATAAGTTTCACAATGGAGGCAAGTCGTCAAGAAAGTGTTGTTCAACTATGGGATGAAGGTACGGATCGATTCAAGGACAGTATCCTAACAAGTTGGCCGTTAGGTGTTCCACGGGAACATAAATGTACTACAACAACCTGGACACGGTGTGATAGGGAGCGTGATGGGTGCCATTGGCCTCGTACAATTCGCTCGCATATTAAAACATAAATAACATTTTTTGATTGTGGCGACTATTTTTGGGCCAATCGCTAATGGCTTTATCCGTCAGCGATTGGCTCGCTTTTTTTCTTTTCCGATTTAATTTGTGCGTGATTCTTAATGTTCATCATATAAACTATTAAATAGGAGGTTCTGGTTTAAAAACCCCTTTCTCAGAGAGCAGTCTAGAATGTTGATGAGGCTCCTTTTTTGCCTAACAGGCCTCCTTGCGCATTCTTTCAGGACCTTGTACTCTCAACAAAATTTTTTATCTAACGGACGCTAACCATGATACAGCTTTTTCAAAGATTCTCTCAATCTCGGGCCGCAAAAATTTTTCTTGGGCTTGTTGCTTTAAGCTTTATGGTCTTTGGGGGGAACAGCTTGTTGCAACGCGGCGGGTCGCATGCTGTTGTGGCGGAAGTGGGTTCCCTCTCCATTAGCCGTGCTGAACTTGCAAAAAAGGTGCATGATCAGGTGCAAGCGATGATGGCTCAATCGCCCACTTCGGTGACGCCAGATGAGCTTATCCGTTCAGGCCTTCCTCAGCAAGTTTTGGACCTTATGATTCATACAAGTCTTTTGAATCTTGAAGCGACCCGCTTAGGGTTGGTGGTGTCGGATGAGGCCTTGCGGGAGCGCGTTCATACCCTCAAAGCTTTTCAGGAAGCGGATGGGACCTTTAGCCATGCGCGATTCTCCCAAATTTTAAAGGCAAATGGTTTTTCTGAGGATGGATTTCTTCAAGATGTGCGTGAGGAGATGTTGCGTGAGCAACTCATTAATGCCGTCATTGTAGGGGTGAAGCTTCCTTCTGACCTCTTGGAGGCCCTCTTTGATATCCAATATCAACGGCGGGGGGCGAGCATGCGTCTTGTTGTGCCTCAAGATATGCCCGTTCCGGCTGCGCCCAGTACGAAAGTCTTAGAAGCATTCTACACCAAACATAAGAAAGCCTTCACAACCCCAGAGTTGCGAACGCTTACAGTGCTCGTGCTTGATCCAGCTGCGATTGCGGCCACCATTGCTGTTGCGGCTGAAGACATTAAGGCTATCTATGAGACAAATGGCCATAAGGAACCCTTTGAGCAGGTAAAAGCCTCCATTGCTGATGCGCTCAAAAAAGAAAGAGCGAATGAGGCGCTCTATAAAATTACCCAAGATTTAGACGATCGATTGGCAGGAGGGGCGACGTTTGCGGAACTGGCAACGGCCGTAAAAGAAGTCAACTTACTTAAGTTAGAGCTTGTGGACAACAAGGGCCAGGTGCAGGGGGAAATCCGTGCCTCTTCCTTGCCGAAAGAGAGTCAATTTGCTCAAGAACTGCTGCAAAGTGCGTTTGAACTTGCGCAAGATGCAGATACGCCCTTCATTCAAGCGAAGAATGGGGTGTATTATGCAGTCAAAGTCGATAAGGTCATTCCTCCGACACTCCAGCCTTTTGCCAAACGGCAAGCGTTTGTTTTGAAAACATGGCAGGAAGCCGAGCAATTTAAAATTGCGCATACGAAAGTCCAAGAAGAGCTCAAAAAATTCCAGCAAGGAAGCGGAACTTTACAGGGACTTAAACCTCTTCCTGCGGTGTCTTTGGATAAGCCTTCTCCAACTGTTTCTGATGCGGTGAAGGATCTCATCTTTTCCTTACAACCCGGGCAAGCAGGGATGGCCATTCTTCCAGAAGGGATCGCGATGGTGCGTCTCAACACCGTGACGTCTCCGGGTGAGAAGGTCAGACAAGAGAAAATGGCGGTGTTCCAGAGTGTTCTGTTGGATCAATATAAAACAGATGTGCTCACGGCTTATACGAATGCCTTGCGGATTCGTTACCCCCTCAAAATCAATTCAGAGGCGCTGCAGAGTTTTCAGGAAAAGGCAGGACCTGCTTCTTAGACCTGAGAGAGTGTGATGTTTAGAAATGTTTGTCATCCCTGGCTAGAAGTGCTTGCGCTACATCGTAGCGCTTTAGCACTTCTTGACCGGGGATCTTATTTCAACAACATCACTGCTTCGAGAAGATCCTCGACTCGCCACGGCGAAGCCTTTGGCGTCGCCCGGGTTAAGAAGGGCCTAAAGCCCTCGACTTCGCCCGACTTCGCCAAAGGCTTCGTCGGGCTCTGTCGAGTGCAAGGCCTTCTCATCAAGGATGACAAGTTCGTTTCCCTCTCTTGTTTCCTGACACGTCCTGATCTTCTCTCTGCTACACTCTCCTCATGTTGACACCTCGAGAAAACACTACCTTATTTGGCCATCAGGCTGCGCGACAGTCGTTTATGCACGCCTTTCACTCTCCGCGTTGTCCTCATGCCTGGATTATTGGGGGAGCGGTTGGGGTGGGTAAGGCAACTTTCGCCTTTCATCATGCCCGCTACGTACTCTCTGGGCGGCAGGATGGCAACACCCATTTTGACGAAAATGATCCTTTGCATCGGCGAATCGTGGCCTTCAGCCATGGCGATTTATGGGCTGTTGGAGGAGGGGAGGAGGACGAAATCGGCATTGAGCCGATCCGCGCCCTTACCCACTTTTTGCATCAAACTCCTCTTGAGGGGGGATGGCGTGTTCTGATCATTGACGGGGCGGATTGCCTCAATCGCAACGCCGCCAATGCCCTTTTAAAATGCCTTGAAGAACCGCCTGCACGGACGCTTTTCTTTTTGACAACCTCTCTTCCGGAAAGTCTTCTTCCCACCATTCGGTCACGATGCCATTTCCTTCCTTTAAATCCTTTGGATGGAAATGATGTGGCCGCTGTCCTGAAGTCCCAAGGACTGACGCCCCCTTCCTTTTTTGAGAGGGCTGAAGGAAGCCCAGGGCGCCTGATGCGCTTTATGGAAGGGAACGGAATCCAGCTTTATGAGGATTTAGAGAAAGTCTTGGAGGGGGGGGCCTGCTCTCTCTTTTATTCATGCCTATGGTGGCGAAAAAGGATCTTATGAATTGGTTGAGGATTTTGTGCGGAGCTTTTTGCACAACGCCCTTCTGGAAAAAGTCGAAAATCGCCCTTCTTTCTTTGATAAATACTCCCTTGATCAAGGGATAAGAATTTATGAAAAGGTGGAAAACTTGTTTGATCAGTGTCACTTTGCCCAGCTTGAAAAGAAGGCGACCTTGGCGTGTGTGTTTGACAATTTACGAAAAGGAGTTTCGCCATGACAGCGCGTTACATCACAACCCCTATCTATTATTTGAATGGCACACCTCACTTAGGGCATGTGTATACAACCGTTGCGGCTGATGTACTGGCCCGTTATTGGCGCCTTACGGGGGCAGACGTTATGTTCCTCACAGGAACTGATGATCACGGCCAAAAGGTGGCTCAAGCCGCACATGAGGCTGGAGAATCGCCGCAAGCTTACACCGATCGTCTCTCGATTGTGTGGCGAGAGATGTCGGATCGTGTGAATGCCTCCTATGATGTTTTTATCCGCACCACAGAAGAGCGTCATTACAAAGCCGCTCAAACTTTGTGGGAGAAATTGGAAGCCGCGGGATTCATCTACAGGGACGTCTATGCAGGGTGGTACGCCCTGCGGGATGAGGCTTATGTTGAGGAAGCCGATATCGTTGATGGAAAAGCGCCCAGTGGCGCACCTGTCGTGTGGGTGGAGGAGCCCTCTTTCTTCTTCAAGCTTTCTGCCTTTCAGAAACCACTTCTCGACTATTATGAGGCGCATCCGGATGCCATTGGTCCCGTGGGGCGACGAAATGAGGTGATCAGTTTTATCAAGGGAGGGCTCAGGGATCTCTCGATTTCTCGGTCAAAGTTTGATTGGGGTGTCCCCGTTCCGGGTCACCCAGGACACGTGATGTATGTGTGGATTGATGCCCTCACCAACTACATTACCGCTTTGGGATATCCCGACACACATACAGAAGATTTCAAAAAATTTTGGCCAGAATCAATCCACCTCATGGGGAAAGATATCATCCGGTTTCATGCCGTCTATTGGCCAGCGCTCTTGATGGGGGCGGGACTGACCCCCCCCAAACGCATTATGGCCCACGGGTGGTGGACGAACAGAAACGAAAAAATGTCAAAATCTGTTGGCAATGTTATCGATCCCTTTCAATTGATTGACACCTATGGATTGGATCCGGTGCGGTATTTTCTCATGCGGGAAGTGCCTTTTGGGCAAGATGGAGACTTTTCAGAACCGGCATTGATTGGGCGACTCAACAGTGATCTGGCGAACGATTTGGGAAATCTTACCCAGCGGGTTCTTTCCTTTGTGCACAAAAATGCGGGGGCCTGTATTCCAACCCCTGGTGAGTTTACGCCAGAAGATCGGGAGTTGCTTGCGAAGGCAGCTCATCTCCATGAGACATTGCACGATGATATGGCAGTCCAAGCCTTTCATGCCTATTGTCAGCATATCTGGGAGGTGATTGGGGAGGCAAATCGCTATGTGGATGCCCAAAAGCCGTGGTCTTTGCGGAAGTCTGAGGATCCTGCCGATCACACGCGGATGAATACGGTTCTCTATGTCTTGATGGAGGTGATCCGCCATGCGGCCATCTATGCTCAACCGGTGATGCCGTCATCAACGGGGACCATTTTGGATCAGTTGGCCCAAGCGGACCGTACCTTTGAGGGACTTAAGACGCCTCTGAAAGCAGGCGTTTTTCTTCCTGAACCGAGCCCTGTTTTTCCAAGGATTGAGGTCCGCCTTCGCTAAAGCTTCGGCGTGATCACGCCATAGCGACTCTCTCCACGGCTGGCGTAGCCGGGTGGCGGATGCGGTAGGGGGATTATCATTAAAGAGAGATTGTCATCCTTGGCTAGAAGGCCTTGACCTCGTCTCGTCCCGGCGTAGCCGGGCTGAGTCGAGGGCTTTAGGCCCTTCTTGACCGAGGATCTTTTCGCTACAGCATATTTGTTGAAGCAAGATCCCCGGTCAAGAAGTGCTAAAGCGCTACGGTGTAGCGCAAGCACTTCTAGCCAGGGATGACAAGAACTTTTAGACAGTCGTAATTGATGACACGCGTTTTTAAGCCTTTTCCCGCTCTACTTGCAGTTGGCGGAGTTTGCGGTGAAGGGCGGAGCGCTCCATGCCAATAAAGTTTGCTGTGCGCGAAATATTGCCTGCAAATTTTTGGACCTGGGCCAGCAGGTATTTGCGCTCAAAGGACTCCCGGGCTTCTCGTAAGGGAAGGGCCAGAAAATCAAGGCCTCCTTGAGAGGATGTGATATCCTCGCCTTTCATTTCAGGGGGGAGCTCTTCGGGAGACACGCTGCTATCATTTGCCGTTGGTGACAAAATCAGGGCCCTTTCAACAACGTTGTGAAGTTCATGGACATTGCCGGGCCAGGTGTGGAGCTTCATAACCGCCAGGGTTTCTTCCGAAAAGAAACGCCGGGGAACACTCGCTTTTTCTGAAAGGTGTTCTACGAAGTGAGTGACAAGCGCTGGAATATCTTCAGTACGTTCACTTAAGGGTGGTAAAGATAAGGTGATCACATTCAGCCGGTAGTAGAGATCTTCCCGAAAAAGTCCATTCTCGATAAAGTCTTTAAGGTCATACTTTGTTGCTGCGAGAAGACGCACATCCACGGCGACTTTTTGTGTCCCTCCTACACGTGTAAATGCATTTTCATGGAGGAAACGTACGAGCTTCGCTTGGATAGGCAGGGGGAGCTCTGTCACCTCATCAAGGAGCAACGTGCCCCCATGGCTTTGTTCAAGAAGGCCGAGACGGCGAGGCGTTGTCGCTGTGGGTTCCGCACCAAAGAGCTGTTCTTCGGGACCCTCCTCTGATTCTTTTGTGCCATGAAATATGACAAATGGACCCGAGGCGCGTTTGGATTTCATGTGAATTTCACGTGCAACCAGCTCTTTTCCGACGCCTGTTGAACCCTTCAAGAGAATACGGCTATTTGTAGGGGCAACTTTGTCGATGGTTTTACGGATCTGTTGGATCGCAGGGCTCTCTCCAATAAATTGAGGCGGGAGCCGGCCAGCTTTGAGGTGACGATTTTCTTGTTTAAGGGCGGCCGCTTCCATGGCGCGCGCAATAACCAAGAGGAGTCGATCCATCTTGAAGGGCTTTTCGATAAAGTCATAGGCACCCAGTTTGATCGCGTTGACGGCTGTTTCCACGGTGCCATGTCCGCTAATCATCACAATGGGAAGGTCAGGATTTGTTTTTTTGATGATATTGAGGAGCTTCAAGCCATCGTATTGAGGGTCTCCTAACCACACATCGAGAATGAGCAAATGGGGTTGGCGTCCTGCAATTTCTTCAAGGGTTTTCTCCCCTGTCGCTGCTGTGCGGGTTGAGAAGCCCTCATCAGACAAGATGCCAGAGACGAGTTCTCGAATGTCTGGTTCATCATCGACGATGAGAATATCTTGGCTCATTTTAACGTTCCTTACCTTGTGCAAACACCACTTGAATCATTGCTCCTCCCCCGGGCCGATCTTGGAAGCTCAAAATCCCCTCGTGATCTTCCACGATTTTCTTCACAATCGCAAGCCCTAGGCCGGTTCCTTTTTCACGGAGTGTAATATAGGGCTCCGTGAGCCTCTCTCGTCCTTCTGGAGGCAAACCAATGCCATTATCTGAGAGAATGATTGTAATTTTATCTGCGTCCTTTTGTAAAGAAAGATCTATTTCTCCTTCACTATTTGGACAGGCTTCGATGGCTTGGGCCGCGTTTTGGATAAGGTTTGTCAGGGCTTGACCGATCTGCCCTCGATCACATGCAAAAGGGAGAGTTTTGAGGGAGGTCTTAAGCTTTATCTTTATGTCGTGGTGGGCCTGTTGTTGAAGGAATATTTCTTGGGCACAGATTTCGACGAGATCTTCTGGTTTGATGATGGGGCTGGGCATACGGGCAAAGGCCGAAAATTCCGTTGCCAATTGTCCGATGTGATCCACCTGTCGGATAATTGTATCCACACAGTTTTGAAAGGTCTCGGAATCTTTCGTGATTTGTTTTGTATAACGCCTTTGCAATCGCTCAGCAGAGAGGCGAATCGGGGTGAGGGGATTTTTAATTTCGTGGGCAATTCGCCTTGCCACATCTGACCACGCTGCTTTGCGCTGCGCCGACTGTAGTTGGGTGATATCATCAAATGTGACCACATACCCCTTTAAGCTATTGCGTTTCTTGTCCACCACGAGGCGCATTAAAAAGGTATGACTGTACCCTTCTCGACTTACGGCAATTTGCTGTTCAACGAAAGTCGTTTTTATTTCATGGATGGCACTAAAGAGGGGAGCTGTTTCGGGCACAACGTCTGTTAGCTTTTTATTGATCTCTTGCGTGAGATCGATGGCCAAAAGTGTGCTGGCGGATTGATTGGGGAGGTGAATTCTGCCCTCACTATCCAATCCAATAACGCCCGCTGAGACCCCTCCCAGGACTGCTTCTGTGAAGCGGCGGCGTTTGTCGAGCTGCTCTCGCTGACTTTCCAGTTGGGTTGTCATGCTATTGTAAGAGGTGATGAGAGAGGAGAACTCGGACGTTCCGTCCTCCTCTGGAATAAGTGCCGAAAAGTTTCCTTTGGCAATTTCTTCGGACCCTTTGATGAGTTGACGGATGGGGCGCGCCAATTTATTGGCAAAAAACAATCCTCCGAGGACTGCGGCAGAGAGGAGTAAAATCGCAATTCCCACAAAAATCGCGGCGAATTTAAGGGCAACATCTGATCCTTCAGCTTCAAGGCGTTCGTATTCTCGTGCTGCTTTTTGAGCATGTTCAACGCGGCTTAAGACGGTTGAGGAGACTTGCCTCCCCACAAGTAAGAACGTGTCATTCAGTGGGTGAATTGCGACAAGAGCCCTCACGCGGTCATTCTCTTCATTCGCATGGATAACCGGCTCGGTTTCTGCGTGAATTAACTCTGCTAAGGGAGGGATTTCAAAATCCAAGGAAAAGGAAAGATAAGATCGGCCGAGGACCTGCATGTCTTTGTTAAAGACGATGGCCTCATCTAGGGAACGGAGTTGGATTTGACGGGTGAGGGCCTCCCCCAATTCTTCTGAATCTGGTTGCTGCATCAGAAAAGGGGCAAGTTCTGCCGCCATGGCTTGCGCATTCGCGGAAATCACGTTTTTGTGTTCGCCAAGATAAGCGCTTGAAATCGCAATGGATTGGCCAATGGCTGTTTTGACACGATCATTGAACCAACTTTGAACCACAACATTAAAGAAAATAGCCGCAAATCCTGCCACCAAAATTGTAGGGGCAATGGCGAGGAGACTCGAGACTGCGACAATTCTGCTTTGAAGTTTTGCCCCTGCTTGATCACTTTTTCGCTCGGCCCAAAGAGCCGTCGTATGTTTTGCGATCACAGCCGTTAAGATCAAGAGAAAGACAAAATCAAGGCTAAATAAGAAAACGAGGGACTGCCTGTCTTTCATGAAAGGCGAAATCGTTGTGAGTTCGACATAGGTTAAAAGCACAGAGATGATGGCGCCTATGATCAGAAGGACCAACAGTTTGCGACCTAATTGGTGATCATGCGCCCATTGTTTGCATTGGGTAAAGAAAGGGGAACGGTTAACTCTCACACGAAATTCTCAACTCTTGTATTTTGCGTCTTAAGGTGTTGCGGTTGATGCCAAGTAGTTTTGCCGTCTGCACCTGATTCCCTTTGAGGTGGCGTAGGGAGACCTCGATGAGGGATTGTTCAATTTCACCCATGACGCAATGGTAGAGGCCTTCTGGGGGCAGCACATCTCCATGAAGGTCAAAAAAATGGGAAAGATACCTTTCAACAACTGTCTTCAATCCCAAAGAGTAGAGCTGTTTGTTAAAGTCATGCTGCTTATTAAAATCAGTCATGGGTTTCTTTGTACAATTTCCATGAGGGGAGCTTATAGGGATATGGGAGAGGAGTCAAATGATGGAAAGTTGGGGGCGCGGTAAACGCATCTAAGAGAGAGGTTCAATGAAAAAGGCTGTCATCAACATAGTTGATGACAGAACGAGAAACCTCAGTTTTCCTTATGTTAAAAGCCTTATTTCCCCTACATGTTAGATGCGTTTACCATGCGCTTGGGAGGGTTGCAGGGCAAAGGCTGCAATAGGAGATATTCCCCCTGCTTTTGCAGGAGGAATAATGGAAAGTTATTTATTTTTTTGCCGACACATACTTATCTTTGAAACCTCTGCAAAAGTGGTGTTCTCCTCCCGATTGTCATCCCCGCGAAGGCGGGGACCCAGACTTGATCGTTTTTCTTTCATAAAGAGTAAATATTAATTTTATATTATAAAATAAAAAGACTTAAAGTCTGGGTCCCCGCCTTCGCGGGGATGACAGCATAGGGAGTTTTGCAGAGGGTTCTACCTTTGTCTAAAGAGCGGTAGGTTAAGAAATCCATATAAGGTATTTTTTCATATATTGTTTGATCGCTTAAGTCGATAGCCTTTAATTCTCCAGGTTTTGCGAGGTTTTCTCTATACCCATACAGAAGGCAATAAATGCTGGGAAATGTTAAAATGGGCTCTAATATAGGCTCTAATTCAGACCAAATTGGGCGCGGCAGACAGTGGTAAGCCACAACAAGCTGTCTCTGCGTGAGCTTAGTGATTTCATTGTACTGCATAAGCTTATTACCCTTTGGCATTTCTTGCTGTGTAGATGCAAACTGTTCGACTTGGCGACCAAAGGCTTTTGTAAAGGAATCGATCCAGTCTTCGGGAGAGAGAAGTCCCCCCTCAAAGCGTCGTCTTTTTGTTTCTACCGTTGTCTCTATCTGTGCAACGGCTGCTGTCATTTTTCTATAAGCAGCATCTATAGAGCTTTGAACAGCATCTAACCCAGGTTTTACCGTATTAAATGTAAAGACGCGCGCCTCCGATATGCCGATAGGTTGTCCGTATTCCTTTCCTAAGGCGGCGATTTCATTTGCTTTTTCTGCGTCAAGTGACTGATTGCGGCTGTTGCTCAGAAAATGACCGCTTATAGAGAGAAGCTTTTGTTTGTCTGCTCTTATTTTTTCCAAACTGCCTGTGTAAAACGTAAGAAAATCTTCATCTGCTCTGCAAACTTGTCGTTGCCTCTCCCTGGCCTCTTCATTGTTTTGTGGGTTTTGAGGTAAGCATAAGATAGGTGCTTTTTTAGAATGAGGAAAAATGTCAGAAATATTGAGTGTGGCGGGTCGGGCATGAGTAGAAGTGGGATCCGGAGCAGGTTTCTCAGCCGCTGAGGTCATTGCCGCTGCCAGCCTCGTTCCTCCTGAAGAAACTCTTAAGGTTGTCGTAGCGAGTGTTCTCGCTAGAGCATCAGTCTGCTTCTCACTTGCCAGCGATCTTCCTATTCCTAGGTCCTCTTGTTCACGCTCTTTATCGCTTTTATTCGAGGACGCAGAAAGAGGGGAAAGAGAGCAGCTGAAGGCTAAGGCTGAAACTGTTAATAAAAGCATTTTTGGGGATATAAACATTCTCAATCCATCCTATTACGTCGTCACGCCCCTCATATTGAGGGGCGTGAGGGTTAACAATACGGTTAATATAGCTACTGTTGTTTTTATTACAAGAAGAAATTTATATACTTTTTATAAAATGACCTCACCCCCCAATCACCAATCCCTTCTTATCCACACTCACCGTGACCGTTTGGCCATCGTGCAGCGACCCACTCAGGATCATTTCTGCCAGAGGATTCTGGAGATGGCGCTGGAGGACGCGCTTGAGGGGACGTGCCCCATAAACAGGATCATAGCCTTGATCGCCAAGCCAGGTGAGGGCCAGCTCATCCAACTCTAAGGTGATGTTTCTGTCTTTCAACAGAGTTAAAAGACGCTTGAGCTGAATTTTGACGATACCACTCATATCCTCTCGGGAGAGGCGGCGGAAAAGGAGGATCTCATCCAAGCGGTTGAGGAACTCAGGACGGAAGGCTCCTCGGACCACGTCCATCACTTGCTCCCGTACCTGCTCTGAAGGCTCGCCGGGATGCTCGGCCAAGACAGCACTGCCGAGGTTTGAGGTGAGGATAATGAGGGTGTTTCGGAAATCAACGGTGCGTCCTTGTCCATCGGTGAGGCGCCCCTCATCGAGCACTTGGAGGAGGATATTAAACACATCCGGGTGGGCTTTTTCGACCTCATCAAAGAGGATAACTTGATAGGGGCGACGACGGACGGCCTCCGTGATCGTGCCACCCTCTTCATAACCCACATAGCCGGGAGGGGCGCCGAGAAGACGGGACACAGCATGCTTTTCCATGAATTCGGACATATCGATGCGGGTGATAGCCGCATCGTCATCAAACATAAATTCAGCCAAGGCCTTGCAAAGCTCAGTCTTTCCCACGCCTGTGGGGCCGAGGAAAAGAAAGGAGCCGATGGGGCGATTCATATCTTGAAGACCCGCGCGGGACCGTCGGACCGCTTGGCTAATGGCCACCACAGCCTCCCGTTGGCCGATGACCCGGTTTTGAAGGAGCTCTTCCATTTTGAGAAGTTTGTCGCGTTCGCCTTCCAGCATTTTCGTAACGGGAATCCCTGTCCACCTGGAGACAATAGAAGCGATATCCTCCGCCGTGACTTCTTCCCGAAGGAGCCCGCCGTGATCCTGTCCTTCTGCCGTTTGAAGGGTTTTCTCAAGACCGGGAATGACGCTGTACATGAGCTCGCCGGCCCGTGCCAGGTCGCCTTTGCGTTGGGCAATTTCCAGCTCGTTGCGGGCGGTGTCGAGCTGTTCTTTGAGCTTTTGAGAGCCCGCCAGTTTTTCCTTTTCTGCCATCCAGGCCGTGCTGAGAACGTGTGACTTTTCTTCAAAATCCGCGAGTTCTTTTTCGAGCTTTTCTAGGCGATCTTGGGAGGCCGTATCTTTTTCCTTCTTCAAAGCTTCCCGCTCAATTTTGAGTTGGATAATTTTACGGTCCAGCTCATCAATATCTTCCGGCTTGGAATCCACCTCAATGCGAAGACGGCTGGCCGCCTCATCCACCAAGTCGATGGCTTTATCAGGCAAAAATCGGTCGGTGATGTAGCGGTTCGATAGGGTGGCCGCGGCCACAATGGCGCCATCCGTGATGCGAATCCCATGATGGAGCTCGTACTTTTCCTTGAGTCCCCGCAAGATAGAGATCGTATCCTCAACGGTGGGCTCGGGCACAAAGACGGGTTGGAAGCGCCGCGCAAGGGCCGCATCTTTCTCGATATGCTTGCGGTATTCATCGAGGGTTGTTGCGCCCACGCAATGCAACTCACCGCGCGCAAGAGCAGGTTTCAACATGTTGGAGGCATCCATGGCACCATCTGCCTTTCCGGCCCCCACAAGGGTGTGGAGTTCGTCAATGAAGAGGACAATCTCGCCTTCCGCATGGGTGATCTCGGCGAGCACTGCCTTGAGGCGTTCTTCGAATTCGCCTCGATACTTGGCACCTGCAATGAGAGCACCCAGATCCAGGGACATGAGGGAAATATCGTGAAGGGCTTCTGGCACATCTCCCTTCACAATCCGATGGGCTAAGCCCTCGAGGATGGCTGTTTTACCCACCCCCGGCTCGCCAATGAGCACCGGGTTATTTTTTGTCCGGCGGGAGAGCACCTGGATCGTCCGGCGGATTTCCTCATCGCGCCCAATCACCGGATCCAATTTCCCTTGGCGGGCGAGGGCCGTCAGGTCGGTGGCATATTTCTTGAGAGCATCATATTGGGATTCGGCCGTTGCGGAATCGGCGCGGCGCCCCTTTCGGCGGCCTTCAATGGCAAGGGTGAGTTTGCTGGGATTGAGGCCGCACGTCGCCAAAATTTTTCCCGCTTCCGTGTCCTTTGAGAGGGCGAGGGCGAGCAAGAGGAACTCAACGGTGACAAAGCTATCTCCCGCTTTCTTGGCTTCCCGCTCGGCAAGCTCAAACACCTTTCCGAGCTCAGGGGCCATAAAGACCTGCCCTGCTCCTTCGCCGCCTACGCGGGGAAGGCGGGCAAGCTCTTGCGTTGTGAGTTCCAAGGCTTTGTCTGGATCTCCGCCCGCGGATCGGATGAGGCTGGCACAGAGGCCTTCTTCATCATCGAGGAGCACTTTTAAGAGATGGAGGGGGAGAATGCGTTGATGTCCTTCTCGTTGGGCAAGCCCTTGGGCCGATTGAATGAATCCTTGAGAGCGTTCCGTATAGGTGGTGAAATTCATTGAGTCCCCCTTTGTTGCTTATTATCTGCATCAGCGTGTCATTAATGATGGTGTCATCCCCGGCGTAGCTCCTCTTAATTTGCGGAGCAAATTTTTAGAGGAGCTTGACCGGGGACCCAGAGACTAAGGTATGAAAGAATTTTTGTGCTGCTCCTGGGTCCCCGATCAAGAAACTCTATGCTCCCGGCGAAGCCGGGGCCGAGAGTTTCTAGTCGGGGATGACACCATTTATCTTATGGGGAAGTATACCCACAAAAAGGTAAAAAATCAATGAAACGGGGGGAGGTTGAAGGGTCATATAATATATGGACCCTTCCGACAGTTCTTTCGTCCGTCCTTCTCTTGGGCCTAAAAGGTTACACTTTGAGTGCTTCCTTCTCTTGCGCTGGCCAGATACGCTGACCAGATGCGCTGAATACTGTCCCTCTCATCTTCGAGTCTCTTTGTCTCAGCTCTCCACTCTTCATTAGTGCTGGCGTGAGCTAGGACTTCATCGGATAAACGCGTATACATTCTTACAAGCTCATCTAAAGTCTGATAAAGCACGAAAACATCGCCACCATCCTTCTTATTGTAGGACAGTGGTTTCCCGGACAACGCCGCCCACACCTCTCTCAACAACATCTCTTTCCTAGCAATCCGCTCGCGTCCGGGGAGTACCAGCGAGCCTGTGTCATCCCTTATTAAATACAACGAAGCAAGTCTATACTTGGACCTAGGGGTATCAACTTCCTCCCCAAAGAGCTTGACAGCTTTCTCTCGCAGAAAGGGCTCGACACCTTGAAGCCTTACAGCCTCTAAGTCTTCTTCAACTGGGCGTACGTCAGGGGGATTATAGTACACACCCGCACGGTTACGAAGGCAGTCTGCAATTCTCCCTAGCTTCTCCGCTCGCACTGGATGAGGAAACTCCCGCTGCTTCTCTTCAATGAGAGTCTGAAATCTCTTTAGATTTTTCTTTAGATCTCGAGGAAGGGTAAGGGTCCAATCCTCGTCGCTTCCAGGTTTGGGAGGGTGAGGAAGATTCCAAAAGAAAGATTCAAGTTCGTTTATCTCTTTGTTTTTTTCATCCAAAGGCTCAAAAGCAGCCCCTCCTGGGGCCCCTCGAGGAGACGCGGACCTTGCTCTCTGAGGAGAGGCCGACGCTGCTCCCGGTGCCTCTTTCCCCTCATCTATTGGGTTGGGCGCTGCTGCGTTGACGGATGTTGTTGTGGTCAAAAAAGAAAGAACAGCAGCGGTCAAAAGGGGTTGGGAATGTTTTTTCATAGCAATGCTCCATAATACAAAAATGTTACTAGGTGTACAATGCAATTAAGAAGTGCATTTGTCAAATAATATTTGTGTGCAGCAGAAACTATTGCGGCCGAAGCTCAATTTCGCCAAATGGCCACTCGACACATTTTGGCAGCTAAAAAGCCTATGATAGTGTCGTCCTTACAAACCAACGAGGCATTGGTGAAGGAAAAAAGAAGGGGGCCCCTTGTATACACTCTTTTTTCTTTCACGTGTTCTGTCGTAGACAGCCGGGATCCCTTTAGGGGGAATAAAGCGCTTTTCGCGCCCCTGCCGAGATAAGAACCAATGATTCTCCTAGTTTGTTCCTGCCCTCGGATGAGTGCACGCGTTTGAGACTTCCTTCAGGGCGTACGACTGAAGGACACAGGAAATTTAGGAATGAAAGGAAAGATGAAAATGAGGTAGATTCAAGTGGTCTGGAAGTTAAGGAATGTTAAGGAAAAAACTCCGCAAAAGGCGGGGTTTTGAGGGGGGCTGTGCTTTCTAATAGTGTTCTGCTGCCTCTTCCTCTCCTTCTTTTGCGTCTGCTTTCCATTTTGCTTCTGCTTCTTCCCACCTTACTCTATCTGCCATCCACCGTGCTGCTTCTTCTGCGTCTTCCTCTTCTTCTACTTCTTTTGCGTCTGCTTTCCATTTTGCTTCTGCTGCTTCTTCTTCTGCCTTCCGCCTTACGTCTTCTGCTTTCCATCTTTCTAGTGATTCTTCTTCTAACTTTCTTGCGTCTTCCTTCCACTTTTCTTCTTCTCTCATTCTTAAAGGGTCTGCTGCCACAGAAAAAAGGGACGTTGCTGCTGCTTCATTCCCATTGCTCGCCTGGAGAGTAGAAGGGAAGAAAATGAGCATACTTACGGCAAGGGCTGAAGAAAGAGTTTCCTTTGTCATTCTATAAATCCTTTTAAAAAGACGTCCTCAACTTAGGCGAAATGAATCACCTCACATAAAACGAAGAAGGACTTGATAAGCGCAGAGTATTCGGTAAAGGTTGAGGATTCGTTAATTCGAGAAACTTTTTCAGTCAGGTTTCCATGTGCCGAAAGGCTCAATTTTGAGAATCCTTGATTGACCCCTTCGCTCAAGCCTTCTATTCTGTCTTGTGACACTTGAGGAGTTTGTATGCATCTTTACAAATCGATTGCAACCGTTGGGAGCTTTACCTTTGCAAGTCGCATTACGGGCTTTGTCCGGGATGCGCTGATTGCGGGCATTCTGGGCGTCAGCGGCATCACGGACGCTTTCTTTGTGGCCTTTAAATTGCCGAATTTTTTCAGGCGATTTTTTGCGGAAGGGGCGTTTAATGCGGCCTTTGTTCCTCTTTTTTCGGGCATTCTTGTGTCGTCAGGCCCGGTTGCTGCGCGACTTTATGGAGAAAAAGTCTTTGCCCTTCTTCTTCTGGCGTTGACAGGATTTGTGCTGCTTTTTGAAAACTTTATGCCAACGGTTGTTTTCTTGTTTGCTCCGGGTTTTCAAGGGGTGCCAGAAAAATTTCAGATGGCGGTTGAGCTATCGCGGATCACTTTTCCTTATATTCTGTTTATCTCGCTCGCGTCTCTTCTCAGTGGGATCTTGAATTCCATGGGGAAGTTTGCGGTGCCGGCGGGAGCGCCGATTATTCTCAACCTCACCATGATTGTAGCGCTTTTGATGGCAGCGGCCGATTGGATTGCGCCGAGTACGGGCTTGGCGTGGGCTGTCTTTATCGCAGGGGTTCTGCAGCTCGGGTGGCTCTGGATTTTCTGCTTTTTACATGGAATGGATTTGAAGCCAACCTCTCCGCGCCTGACGCCGGAGACAAAGGCATTGATCCGCTTAGGCGTGCCGGGGGCGATTAGCGCAGGCGTGATTCAGCTCAATTTATTTATGGATATGATTTTTGCGTCCTGGTTGCCGACGGGGGCTATTTCCTATCTTTTTTATGCGGATCGACTCAACCAATTGCCGCTCGGGGTGATTGGTATTGCGGTGAGTACAGCCCTGCTGCCTGAACTCTCCAAGCACATTAAGGGGGGGCAACATGACCAGGCCCGTTATACACAAAACCGTGCCCTTGAATTTGCGTTGGCCATTACGCTGCCGGCTGCTGTGGGGCTGATTGTCTTAGGCGGACCTCTTGTGGCCCTCCTCTTTGAACGTGGGGCATTTACGAGTGGAGATGCGCAAGCCACAGGCTATACGCTTGCGGCTTTTTCGGCAGGGTTGCCTGCTTACGTTTTGATCAAGATTCTCAGCACGCCCTTTTTTGCGCACCAGGATACAAAAACGCCGATGAAGGTTGCCATTGCGGCGGTGATTTTGAATTTTGGCCTCAATTGTGTTCTTGTAGGACCGCTCAGTTATGTGGGGCTTGCCTTGGCCACAGCGATTTCTGCGTGGTTTAATGCGCTGACGTTAGGGAGTTTTCTCTTGGCTCGGGAATGGCTTGTCTTTGATACCCAGTTGAAGGAGACGATGCCCCGTCTTGCTGCAGCGGCGCTTCTGATGGGCGTCGTTTGCTTTGTTCTGCAACTTCTCATGCCCTTTCCTTTGGCGACCCTGATGCGTATTGGGGTGGTTGGTTTCTGGATCGTAACGGGATGTGGCGTTTACGTGCTTGCGGCGCGTTTGATGGGGACGTTTCGGTTCAAAGAGCTTAGAAAATTTTTGCAAAATCCGGCGCCTGTGATGAAAGACTTGCATAATCAGGAGAATCTCTTATAATACTCATGACACTTTTATTGAAAGATGGTATATAATGCACTTGATTCGCTCAATAACAACAGTTGGAAGTTATACGATTGGGAGTCGCTTCTTTGGGTTTATGCGCGAGGTGCTGACGGCTTCTTTCTTAGGAGCGGGAGCGGCCGCGGATGGACTTGTTTTTGCCATTAAGTTTCCTTCTTTTTTTCGTCGATTGTTTGCAGAAGGAGCTTTTAACGCTTCCTTTGTGCCCCTGTTTGCGGGGCTGCTCGCCACAAAAGGGGAAGAGGAAGCCCGTTCTTTTGCAGAGCAGATTCTCACCCTCTGGGTGGGGGCGTTGTTTATTTTGATCCTCCTGATCGAGGTGTTTCTTCCGGTTATCCTGCCGGTGTTGTTGCCCGGTTTTGCATCAACCCCGGAACGTCTTTTTTATGCAATTGAATTTAGCCGGATTACGTTTCCGTTCATCTTCTTCATTTCCATTACAGCTCTTTACAGCGGCATTTTAAATTCTTTTGACAAATTTGCACTTGTGGCGTCCTCGCCCATGATTGGGAATATGGTGATCATTGCAGTTGTTTTGGGCTTTCACACCGCCTTCCTTTCTTCAGGAAGCGCCATTGCGTGGGGTGTGATGCTGTGTGGCATTGCCCAATGTCTTTGGGTCTGGATTCCTGCCTATCGACGCGGCATGGGGTTGCGATTTGTCTGGCCGCGCTTTGATGGGAACGTTGCCACTTTTTTCAAAGTCCTGGCCCCGGCGGCCTTTGGATCGGGGGTGGTACAAGTGAACCTTTTTATCGGCGCCTTTATTGCGTCCTGGCTTCCAACGGGGGCAATATCCTACTTAAGCTATGCAGATCGGTTGAACCAATTGCCTCTTAGTGTCATTGGCGTTGCGGTGAGCACGGTGTTGCTGCCGATCCTTTCGCGTCATATTCGTGCCAAGTCTTGGGAGGAAGCCCGTCAGGTCCAGAATCAAGCCATTGAGTTCTCCATGTTTCTCACCTTGCCTTCCACCATTGCTCTGATCTTTTTAGCTGATCCTTTGGTTATGGTCGTGTTTGAACGGGGGGCCTTTACGGCTCTTGACACAAAGGCGACGGCTTGGACGCTCCAAGCGCTTGCCATGGGGTTGCCTGCCTATGTGTTGATTAAGATCTTTAGCTCAAGCTTTTTTGCACGGCAAGATACGCGAACCCCGATCTATACAGCGTGTGCCGGCATCGGGGTGGATATTGCGTTGAGCCTTGCACTCATGGGCGCCTATCATCAGGTGGGGATCGCGTTTGCAACGGCAGCATCGGCGTGGATGAATGCCCTTTGCTTGGGCTATCTTCTCTGGCGGCAGGGGCACTTTGTGTTTGAGAAACGACTGATTCACTTTGGTTCACGTATGCTGGCAACCTGTGGGGGGACAGTTGTTTTGCTGAAAAGTATGGCCGTTATGGCCCAGCCTTTTTTTGCAGGAGGCGAACTTGAGCGAGGGAGCGTGGTGGTTGGCCTTTTAGGTGTCGGTGTTTGTGGTTTCCTCGTCTTTTCCCACTACATGGGGGCCATTCGTTTTCATGATCTTAAACTGATGTTTGCGAGGACCTGATGGGACGTATTTTTTCGGGCATTCAATCCACAGGCAATATTCATCTCGGAAATTATCTGGGAGCGATTCGCAACTGGGTGAATCTTCAAAATGCACATGAGAACTTTTTTTGCATTGTTGATCTCCATTCTCTCACAACCTTGCCCGCGCCGGGCGACATGCGACGGTGGACACGGGAAGTGGCGGCTGCCTATATCGCGGCCGGCATTGATCCGGATACCTCTACAATTTTTGTGCAAAGCGCGGTGCCGGCTCATAGTGAACTTGCGTGGATTTTTTCTTGTCTGACTCCCTTGGGCTGGCTGAATCGGATGACCCAGTTTAAGGAAAAAGCGGGTAAGCATCGCGATAATGCGTATCTGGGCCTTTATGCCTATCCGGTGTTGATGGCCGCTGACATCCTTCTTTATAAAACGACGCTTGTGCCTGTGGGGGAGGATCAGAAGCAGCACTTGGAGTTGGCTCGGGATATTGCAGGGGCCTTTAATCGCCAATATGGTGTTGACTATTTTACCCTTCCTGATCCTCTTATTTTGAAGGTTGCGGCCCGTGTGATGAGCTTGCGGGATGGGACAGCGAAGATGAGTAAATCTGACCCCTCTGATTATAGTCGCATTCATATCATGGATGATGCAGATACGATTGCGCTGAAAATTCGCAAGGCGAAGACGGATTCGGGTGCGATTGCGGGAGCAGCGCAAGAAATGGAAGGACGCCCGGAGGCCCTGAATCTTTTGGGGATTTATGCAGCGCTTTCGGATCTCTCTCTTGAAGACGTATGTCGTCAATTTGAAGGGGCAGAATTTTCTGCTCTCAAAACCCAGTTGACAGAAAAACTAATTGCTGTTCTCATCCCCATACGGGATAAAATGGTTTCTCTCCTTAAGGATCCGGATTCTCTTGATGCCCTCTTGAATAAGGGAGCTGAACGTGCCAGTGCGTTGGCTGCACACAATATGAGAGAGATTAAAGAAATTATCGGATGTGTGACGTTATGAAACGGACTTTTGATTTTCTTCTTTCTTTTATCTGCCTTTTCCTTTTGCTCCCTTTTCTGGCGTTGATTGCGATTGCGATTAAACTCACGTCCCAAGGACCTGTCGTGTATTGGTCAGAACGGGTAGGGCGAGGGAATTGCATTTTTGCAATGCCGAAATTGCGCACGATGCAGGTGGGGGCGCCTGTCCTTGCGACGCGTCATATGGGGCACCCAGGGCAGTATTTAACACCGATTGGCTCTTTTTTAAGGCGCACCTCCCTTGATGAAGTGCCGCAACTTTGGTGCATTTTGACAGGGGATATGAGTTTTGTTGGTCCGCGTCCTGTTCTCGTCAGTGAAACGGATTTGCTTTCTTTAAGAAGGCAAGAGGGGGTTGATTGTCTGACGCCAGGCCTTACAGGCTGGGCCCAAATTAATGGCCGTGATTTGGTGACGATTGCTCAGAAGGTTGCTTATGAGAAAGAATATATGCAACGGCAGTCTTTCTTATTTGATCTCTATATTATCTTGCTCACCATTCCGAATGTCTTAGCCAAGACGGGGATTAGTCATTAGAGGGGCATATGGTTTTGCCACATAACAGGTGTCATCCCCGGCTTACAAGTCCTTCATTCCCGGCTTGCCGGGATGACACCTTTTTTGATGTCCACACTTAATTCAAAAACGCCCTAATGGCTCAAAAGCTCCATTAATTTTGCGCGGGCGATGGTGAGGTTTTTGTCTATTTTTTTCTGTTCTTCAGGGGTGGAGCTATGGGCCTTGTTATCGAGCAGGGTTTGAATTTCGATGTCGAGGGTGTCTTTATTGAGACGATCGACGGGAATACCTGCTGTGACAAGAACGGTACATGTTTCAGGGGTGACTTCCGCAAACCCGCCCTCCACAAACATTTTCATGGTGATTTCTTCTTGGTCGTAGAGGGTGATCGTGCCCGGGCGAAGAAGGGTGATGAGGGGAGAATGATTGGGGAGAATCCCCATATCTCCCTCAATGCCTGGGAGAACAGCCATACTCACGGGGCGTTCAAGCAGGACCCTTTCGGGGGAAATGAGGCTAAAGGCGATCATTCTTATGCCCCATCCGTCGCAAGATGTTGGGCCTTTTCAAGGACTTCAGCGATCGTTCCCACCATGTAGAAGGCCATTTCGGGGATGTGGTCATACTTCCCTTCCACAATTCCCTTAAAGCCCGAAATTGTCTCTTCAAGGGGGACGAATGCACCGGGTGTTCCTGTAAAGACTTCAGCAACGTGGAAAGGTTGGGAGAGAAAGCGCTCGATTTTGCGGGCGCGAGCGACGGTGAGCTTATCCGCATCTGAGAGTTCATCCATCCCTAAAATGGCAATGATGTCTTGAAGGGATTTATAGGCCTGTAAGATTTTCTGCACCTCGTGGGCTGTGGTGTAGTGCTCAGGTCCTACAATACGCGGATCGAGAATACGCGAGGTAGAATCAAGGGGATCCACGGCAGGATAAATGCCACGCTCAGCGATTTGACGGTTGAGAACGGTTGTGGCGTCAAGATGGGAAAAGGCTGTTGCAGGGGCAGGGTCCGTTAAGTCATCGGCAGGGACATAGATGGCTTGGACGCTGGTGATCGATCCTTTGGTGGTTGAGGTAATGCGTTCCTGGAGTTCTCCCATCTCTGTGGAGAGGGTCGGTTGATATCCAACAGCTGAGGGGATGCGTCCCAGAAGGGCCGAGACTTCAGCACCCGCTTGGGTGAAACGGAAGATGTTATCAACGAAGAAGAGAACATCTTGCCCTTCATGGTCCCGGAAGTATTCAGCGACCGTGAGTCCTGAGAGGGCCACCCGAAAGCGTGCTCCTGGTGGCTCATTCATTTGTCCATAAACGAGGGACGCTTTGGAATTATTATTCTTGAGATCGATGACGCCTGATTCCAGCATTTCGTGATAGAGATCATTTCCTTCTCGGGTTCTCTCCCCCACACCTGCGAAAACGGAATATCCGCCGTGGGCTTTTGCCACGTTGTTAATCAACTCCATGATGAGGACGGTCTTTCCCACACCGGCCCCGCCGAAGAGGCCCACTTTTCCGCCGCGTGAGTAGGGGGCAAGAAGATCCACGACTTTGATGCCTGTGACCAGCATTTCTGTTTCCGTGGATTGGTCTTCAAATTTGGGAGGGTCGCGATGAATGGGGAGGCGTTCTTTTGTTTTAATCGGTCCCAGATTGTCGATAGGTTCTCCAATCACATTCATGATGCGGCCTAAGGTTGCAGGACCCACAGGGACGGAGATCGGACTGCCCGTGTCTGTGACGGGTTGTCCGCGCACGAGTCCTTCTGTGACATCCATCGCGATCGTCCGAACGGTTTGCTCTCCTAAATGTTGGGCGACTTCTAAGACAAGTCGTTTTCCCTGATTTTCTGTTTCAAGAGCTGTGTAAATTTCAGGGAGCTTTCCTTCAAACTGGACATCAATGACAGCACCGATGATTTGCGTGATATGCCCTATGGGAAGTTTTTTTGTCATGTGTTCATCCTCTCTTCACGCCCTTAGGGTTTCCGCCCCAGCGATAATTTCGATTAGTTCTCGTGTGATGTGTGTTTGGCGTGTGCGGTTGTAGGTTAATGTCAACTTCTCGAGCATATCAGAAGCATTTCGGTTCGCGCTATCCATTGCTGTCATGCGCGCTCCTTGCTCACTTGCGGCGTTCTCGAGCAGGGCACTATAGAGTTGGACGGCAAGATTTTGAGGTAAAAGCTTATTTAAAAGAGTGTTCTCATGAGGTTCATACTCATAAAGCGCATGCAAGGAGGGAAGAGGGTCCGTTGCCTCTTCGAGCGTTAAAGGAATAAGTTGATGCATGGTGACGGTTTGGGTCATTGCGGATTGAAAATGATTATAAATAATGGTGCAGACATCAAACACACCTTTCTGCATCATGGTGATCAGCATTGCACTTATCTGTTCAGCATCGGAAAAGCGGGGCGTTCCAAAACTCGAAAGTCTTTCGACCATGAGGGAGCCGAATTCTCTTTCCAGCAATTCTTGACCTCTAATCCCCATACAAAACAGTTTTACCTGCAGGCCTTGTTCCTGATAGTCCGTAATAACTTTTTTGGTGTAACGGGCGAGGGAGGCATTAAAAGGGCCACAGAGCCCTCGGTTGGAGGTTGCGAGGAGGATGAGGTGGGTCTCCCTTTTTCCCGTTCCTGTTAGGAGAGGATGGGGCGATTCAAGGGCCTGTGCATTCCGTGCTAAGTTGGAGAGAATTTTCTGCATGTGGGTGGCATAGGGGCGTCCCGCTTCTGCATGGGCTTGAGCGCGCCGTAGCTTAGCAGCAGCGACCATCTTCATGGCTAAGGTGATCTTTTGGGTGGATTGAATTGTTTTTCTGCGATCTCGCAGTGCTTTCAGGGCAGACATTACACAAAAACAGTCAAGAAAGTTTCAAAGAACTTGCGCAGCTCTTTTTCTGTGTCTTTTGTCAGTTCCTTTTTCATGCGAATGGATTCGAGGATCTTTGGGTGATTTTTTCGGAGCATCGCAAGAGAGGCGTCTCCAAAACGACTGACGTCAGCAACGGGGATTCCATCTAAAAAGCCGTGGACACCTGCAAAAATTGACACAACTTCTTCTTCAACGGGAAGAGGGGAGTATTGCGGTTGGACCAGGAGCTCTGTAAGTCGGCTGCCGCGCTTGAGAAGTTTTTGCGTTGAGGCATCCAGGTCAGAAGAAAATTGAGAAAACGCAGCCATTTCACGGTATTGGGCAAGGCTGAGTTTAATTGATTTTGTAACTTCCTTCATGGCTTTATTTTGGGCAGCTGAGCCGACGCGGCTAACAGAGAGTCCAACATTGATGGCTGGACGGATGCCTTTATAAAAGAGATCGGTTTCAAGAAAAATTTGGCCGTCTGTGATGGAAATAACGTTGGTGGGAATGTAAGCTGATACATCACCTGCTTGAGTTTCGATGATGGGGAGGGCTGTGAGAGACCCGCCGCCTTCCTCATCACTCATCTTTGCTGCGCGCTCGAGGAGGCGTGCGTGCAGATAAAAAACGTCTCCAGGATAGGCTTCGCGACCTGGGGGGCGGCGGAGGAGGAGGGACATTTGTCGATAAGCAACCGCGTGTTTTGACAGGTCATCATAGACGATTAGTGCATGCTTAGAGCGATCCCTGAAGTATTCCCCCATTGTACATCCTGTATAGGGGGCTAGAAATTGGAGCGGCGCCGGTTCAGCGGCCGTTGCGGCTACGACTGTGGTATAGGCCATGGCGCCCCGTTCTTCGAGGACCTTTACAATTTGTGCTACGGTCGATTGTTTTTGACCAATGGCTACATAAATACAATGGAGCATTTGAGAGGCATCGAGGCCCTTGTTGGCTTCGCGTTGATTCAAGATGGTATCGATGGCGATGGCTGTCTTTCCGGTTTGTCGGTCCCCGATGATGAGCTCCCGTTGGCCGCGTCCAATGGGGACCAGGGCATCGATGGCTTTGAGTCCGGTTTGCATAGGTTCATGGACGGAGCGACGCATAATGATCCCTGGCGCTTTGGTATCAACGGGGGCGTACTTCACGTTTTTGAGAGGGCCTTTTCCATCGATTGGTTTTCCGAGTGCATCCACAACCCGTCCCAGAAGGCCAGGACCGGTGGGAACTTCGACAATGCGCCCGGTACGTTTGACGCTATCGCCTTCGCGAATCTCTTGGTCTTGACCAAAAATAACGATTCCGACGCAACCGGGCTCTAAGTTTAAAGCCATCCCCTGTATACCGCAGGAGAATGTCACCATCTCCCCTGCTTCGACTTTATCCAGGCCCCAAACACGCGCAATACCGTCTCCGACAGAGATGACCTGACCAATTTCTTCAATCTCAATTTCCTCATTAAAATTGGAAATTTGTGTTTTTAAGAGGGAAGAGATTTCTGTTGCGCGCAGTGCCATTACATTACCCTTTCATCACATGGTGGAGGTTAGCGAGTCGTGTTTGTGTGGACCCATCGATTCTGAAAGAGGCGATGTTGACAATAAGCCCTCCGAGGAGGGTCTTGTTTGGGGTTTGATGTAAGGTCACTTGTTTCCCCAACCATTGTTGTAAAGAGAGTTCCAAATTTTTGATCTCCTTTGGTGTGAGAGGGGTTGTTGTTTCGACAGATCCCTCCATATTTCCTGAAGCTGCTTTGCACCTCTCCTCGAAATCTTCGAGCATGGATATCAGATCCTGGAGGCGACGATTCTGGCAAACGACTTTTAAAAAATGAATCAGTAAATCACCCAGCTTTAAATGCTTTCCTAATTGATCAAGGATCTCTGTTTGCTTTTGGAGACTTACTGTTGGATTTATAACACACCCCCATTCGCGTGTTGCTCCCTTGAGGGCCATGAGAAGCTGGAGAGCGTCTTTCTTTTCTTTTTCGTTTTTGATGAGATCAAAGAGAACACTTCCGTAACGGGTAGCGACTGGATTTTGTTTTAGATGGGGCATCTTTGACTCGCTCCATCTGTCATCCCTGCGAAAGCAGGGATCCAGATATAATTCCCGCGCAAGCGCGGGCAATCTTTTTGTCTGGGTCCCGGGTCAAGTGCCTCTCGCCCCGACTTATGTCGGGGAAAAGAGGCACTAAGCCCGGGATGACAGTGGTAGTAAAAATTCCGCATCTTTAAGCCTCCCCCTCAAGTTTTGAAAAGTCAGCGACGAGGTGAGATGTTTTCCTCAATAAGGCAAGAAGGTGAAGGCGGTTTTTCCGTAATGTCTCATCCTCCACATTGATCCTCACGGCCTCAAAGAAAGTATCCACGGGGCCTCGTAGCTCAGCCAAGCTTCGAATGACCTGATTGAATTCACCTTGTTGTGTAAGGCAAATGATCTCAGCGTGCTTTGCCTTCAGCATTGCAAAAAGATTCCGCTCTGCGGGGTCTTTGAGTTCTTCTTCAGAAACGATACCGTCATAGGTATATTTCTCTTTCTCTTCTTCAACCTTCAAGATGTTGGAGGCGCGTTTATAGGCTGCTCTTAGATTTTTCCCATCTTCTGTTTTGAGAAGATCTCCTAAGGCTGCCGTGCGGGCCGCAAGATCCGCCAAGGTTGAGGCATTTCCTGCAATGCTGAGGACGGCCTCGACGTGATCATAAGGACTTCCTTGCTGATCCCTAAGATAGAACTTGAAGCGTTCAAGGAGGAAGGTCCAGACGCCCTCGATTGTCTCCTCTTTTGATTTCAGGAGGGGAGGGGAGAGTTCATCCCACTGGTAGCCTTCATAAGCCCATGCGAGAATTTCTTGAGGAGAAAGGGAAAGATTCAATAACAGCGCAATCAAACCCAAACCAGCACGGCGGAGGGCGTAGGGGTCCTTTGATCCCGTGGGCTCAATGCCGATGGCGAAGAATCCGATAAGGCTATCGATGCGATCTGCGATGGCGAGGCTTATCCCGGGGAGACTGGTCGGGAGGGGTCCCCCCATGCCTTTCGGCAGATATTGTTCTTCGATTGCGTGTGCTACCTCAGCGGGTTCCCCTTGATGGGTCGCGTAGTAGCGCCCCATAATTCCTTGAAGTTCGGGGAATTCATTCACCATCTGGGACATGAGATCGGCCTTGGAGAGCAGGGCTGCCCGCTGAGTGAGGGACGCCTCTGCGCCTATTTGATTGGCAATGCGGGGGGCCAACTTCTCTAATCGCTCGACCTTATCAAAGAGGCTGCCGAGATGGCGGTAGAAAATACGAATTTTGAGACCCGTATTAAACTGCTCAAGAGGGTGTTTCCGATCTTGCTCCCAGAAAAACTGCGCATCCGCCAGGCGCGCGCGCAAAACCCGTTCATTGCCCTGGATGATGGCTTTTCCCTCATCCTTGGTCTTTAGATTGGTCAGGATGATGAAGGCATTTGCCAGATTTCCTTGTGTGTTTTTTAGAGGGAAATACCGTTGATGGACTCGCATAGGGGTGGTGATGACCTCAAAAGGCAACCCCATAAACTTAGCATCCACCGTGCCTTTGAGAGCGATGGGCCACTCTACAAGCCCTGTAACTTCTTCTAAAAGAGCAGCGTCTTGGGTGGGTGTGAGGGCGTCTTTTTTGGCAAGGGTTTCGACGTCTTGAGCGATCAGCGTACGACGTTCGTCTCGATCGAGGATGACAAAATGGTCGCGTAGCTTTTTCTGATACGCTGCAAAGGTGCTCACTTCAAAAGGCTCAGGGGCCAAGAAGCGATGGCCTTGGGTTGTCTTGGAAGCGGTGATGCCTGCGTACGTAAAAGGTACAATTTGGCCCTCAAAGAGGCTTACAAATCCACGGATTGGGCGGATCCATGGCGTGGAGGAGTTCGGCCAACGCATGGTTTTGGGCCAGTGAAAAGCTTTGAGAATGGCAAGTGAAATCTCTCCCAGAACCGCTTCTGTGGGTTGCGGGGGAATCTTTTTGATGACAAACAAAAATTGACCTTTGGGTGTGTCTTGAAGGGTGCACGCTTCTCGGGTCACGCCTGCTGTCTTCAGAAATCCTTCAATGGCAGCGGCAGGCGCATCGGTACGCGGTCCCTTTTTTTCCTCTGTGTGTTCAGGGGTGTGAAGGGGAAGTCCTTCGGCAACTAAGGTGAGGCGACGAGGGGTTGAGAAAGTGCGAAGACGCTCAAACCCAAGGCCCGCCTTGGTGAGTTCTGCTTCTGCAAGGACGCGGAGTTGTTCCTGAGCGCCCTGCTGCATCATGGAGGGGATCTCTTCCGAAAAGATTTCAAGGAGCCACTCAGCCATGATTCATCTCCATCCAGAGTTCGCAAGCTTGGCGTGCGAGGGCGCGGACGCGTCCAATATAGGCGGCCCGCTCTGTGACGCTGATGGCCCCGCTGGCATCGAGTAAATTGAAAAGATGGCTTCCTTTCAGGCAATACTCATAAGCGGGCAAGACAAGCTTGCTGTCGAGGAGGGACCGGCACATCGCCTCTGCATCTTCGAAGTGACGCAGGGTCATAGGGACGTCCAAGTGCTCAAAACTAAAGGCTGAGAATTCTTTCTCCATTTGAAGGGCGACATCTCCGTAGGTCATGGGGGCTGCCCCTTGAGGATCATTCCAGGTCAGATCATACACATTGTCCACATCTTGGATGACGGATGCCAAGCGTTCGAGTCCATAGGTGATTTCGGCCGGAACAGGATCACACGGAATTTCACCCATTTGTTGGAAATAAGTAAATTGGGTTACTTCTTGTCCATCCGCCCACACCTCCCATCCTAATCCTGAAGCGCCAAGGGTGGGACCTTCCCAATCATCTTCCACAAAGCGAATATCATGGAGGAGGGGATCAAGGCCGATGTGCTTGAGGCTCTCTAAATACACATCCAGGACATCTGCAGGGGCGGGTTTGAGGATGACTTGATATTGATGGTGACGATAGAGACGGTTGGGGTTTTCGCCATAGCGTCCGTCTGCAGGCCGCCTGGAGGGCTGAACATAGGCCGCTCGCCAGGGCTTCGGCCCTAAAGACCTTAAAGTTGTGGCAGGATGAAAGGTGCCTGCGCCGACTTCCCCATCATAGGGTTGTAAAATCACACATCCCTGGTTGGACCAGAACTCTTGAAGCTTAAGGATGATCGACTGGAAATCAGTTCTCATCGTAAGATACCCGCATTAAAACATGGACTTGATACTACTTCTCCCTGCCGGGGGCGTCAATCATTGGATTGGGGTCATACAGCTTGGAGCTACCCTTACCATATAACCAGCCCTTTTTGTTTTTTGAGATATACCTTACATGGTTAAAAAAGAGCTTATCGTAATAGGGCAGACAGTCCATCGTGAGGGAGGCTGGTTGATTCATCTCGAATATTTTCCTTTTTTACGCCTCGTTTCTTCACTGCAAAAACACCATAAAGGCTTGTACACATCCAGGCGCTTTCCATGACAAATGCGGCGAGATTCCAGGAGTATACGAGGGACACTAAAATCAACAACGAACTAAAGGCATTGAGAAACGAAAAAAGAATGGATTCGCTGGACATCTTTTTTGTTTGCAGGAGGAAGTACGCGATAAGGGCGATCGTTGCTCCGATGAGGCCGATGATGTCGGGACTGTGGATGATGAGGGTATTCAGAAGGTCAGGGAGAGACATTGTTGTTTATTTTTCTCGCTCAATGGGTCACGTGATGATCGTGGTTTTGTACAGGTTTTGTAGAAGCGTTAAATCCTAGCTCATGAAGGATGGTATTGATGGCTTCTGGTTTTAAATGACTGTTTTCATTCAGGGTGGTGTAGAAATCACTTCTGTTTAAATGAAGATTCTCGGCCAGAGGGAGAATGCTTCCTTGGGCTTCTCTCGTGAGCCTGAGGAGTTTGAGGAATATATGTGTATCTTTATCTTCTTCATATTCTCGCACGATCAGTTCAAGAAAAGCTTGCGCTTCTTCTGGATCCCTGAGCGAGTCACGCAGATAATCATTAAAATTTATTGTTTGTCTCATGATATATTCTCCTTAAAGTCTTCCCAGTAGGTCTTTGCTTTTTGGATATCTCTTGTTTGTGTATTCTTATCTCCTCCGCAGAGCAGAAGCACAATAAATTGTCCATGTTTAGCAAAATAAATTCTAAAACCCGGTCCACAAAATATCCGCAGTTCAAAAACACCCTCCCCTACAGATTTATAGTCTCCAAAATGATTTTCTTCTAAACGTGCAAGCCTTGTTTTTAGCTGCTGCTTAATGGCCCTATCTTTTAAAGAATTCATCCATTCTGAAAAAGGTGCTCGTCCCGTTTCTGTTCTATAGATTTCAATGATCTTCATCTTGTTGTCGACTCATCCCACGAGCCGCCTCCCTATTCAAGATTTACTGGTACACTATACGCTATAGATCGCAAAAATGCAATCTCTCGCATTTATTTTGAGCAGCGATGACGCATGGAGATCGCAAAAACGCAACCTAATCCCCGGTTTGGAGCCGTTCGATGAGTTCTTTGACGGTCGGGATATTGCCGTTTGCGTAGAAGGGGTCTTGGGCAAAACGGTAGGCCGCGTGGCCTGCGAACATGAGCTGATGGTCAATGTCGTCACTATGGCTAATGGTTTGCAGTGTCTTTTGAATGCAGAAGGATCGCGGGTCGGCCTTGCGTCCTGTTGTGCCGGCTTCATTTTGGGCCCAATTGCTAAACAGACACGCACTTAAGCATCCCATGCATTCGATTTGATCGGTGAGGATCTCTTGAGCCTTGGAAGGGGTGACAAAGATCAGGGTTGAATCAGGTGTGCGCATGGCTTCTGAGAAGCCCATGCCGACCCATGCTTCTGCCATCTGTTTGTCATGGGGTGTCAGATAGACGAGGCGGCCACGTGCCCCGATGGGGAAGCCTTCTGTATGCTCCCCGACAGGCTCAATGGTATAGGCAACCTGGTGGGTGGCGCGCTCTTTGAGTTCATCCAGAAATGCATTGGAGACGGCAGAGGAATAAAATCCGGTTGGGCTAAAGCGGTTTAGGTAGACATCTCCCTCCTTGAGGGTCAGGAGTTTTTGCTTCCACGCATTTGAGATCGGACTTTCTTTTGTGAGAAGCGGACGGGTGCCAAACTGGAACGCAATGGGCCCGAGTTCAGGATTGTCGATCCAATCCGTCCACTCTCTTAAGAACCATACGCCTCCTGCCATGATGATGGGGGTGTTTCCCAGGCCGCACTCCCGCATGACAGCACGGAGTTCGAGAACGCGGGGGTAGGGGTCTTCTGGTTTGTCAGGATCTTCACTATTGCTGAGACCATTGTGGCCGCCAGCGCGCCAGGGATCTTCATACACGACAGCGCCGAGTCCCTCCGCAAACTTGTGATAGGCGCGTTTCCAAAGGGCGCGAAAGGCACGGCCAGAAGAGACGATCGGATAGTATTGTAGTCCATAGCTTGCGGTTATTTCGGCAATCCGGTAGGGCATGCCTGCGCCACAGGTGATTCCATGGAGAAGGGGGCTGACCTCCTCTAAGATGCCATGGAGGATTTCTTCAACGGCGCCCATTTCCCAGAGGACATTCATGTGGAGTCGTCCCTGGCCATTGGAGCGCTCATGGGCAATTTTGGCTTGGGTGATCCCCCCTTGAATCCCAAATTGAATCAGTTCCTTGTGGCGTTCGCGGCGGGTGTGCCCCTTATAGATGACAGGGATGAGATTGCCGTGTTCATCATAGGCGTCTGCATTGACGCCTGAGAAAGTGCCCACGCCACCCGCTGCGGACCAAGCGCCCGAGCTCTCGCCATTAGAGACAGAAATACCTTTCCCTCCTTCGATGAGCGGAAGGACCTCACGGCCGGAAATGAGGATGGGATTCAGTGATTTCACGTTTGCTCTGACTCCTTTAGGTTCCTTAATTTACGCTTCCGAATTGGAGGCTAAATCCTTTCCTGTCGTTTGATCCACCTGCTTCATGCTGAGGCGAATCTTTCCGCGACTATCCATCTCAAGAACTTTAACCCAGACTTCATCGCCTTCCTTGACCACATCCGTTGTTTTCTCAACACGCTTTGGAGCGAGCTCACTGATGTGGACAAGACCATCCTGGCTGCCAAAGAAGCTCACGAAGGCGCCAAAGTCGACCGTGCGTACGACGGTTCCTTTGTAAATAACGCCGACCTCTGGCTCATCGGTGATGCCGCGGACCCATTTTTCAGCAGCGGCGAGAACCTCTGCGTTCGGCCCTGCAATAGTGAGCGTGCCATCGTCAGCAATATCAAGTTTAGCCCCTGTTTTCTCACAGATTTCGCGGATGACCTTGCCGCCTGTCCCAATGACTTCCCGGATCTTTTCCTTCGGAATGGTGAAGGTGATCATGCGAGGGGCGTATTCGCCAACCTCTGTCCTTGAATCCTCAAGCGCTTCGCTCATTTTGCTCAAGATATGGAGTCGTCCTTGGTGGGCTTGCTCAAGGGCAATTTTCATAATCTCTGGGGTGATGCTGGTGATCTTCAGGTCCATTTGAAGGGCCGTGATGCCGTTTTGACTTCCCGCTACTTTAAAGTCCATGTCTCCCAAATGATCTTCATCGCCTAGAATATCGGACAGAACAGCGAATTCCTTGCCTTCCTTGATCAAGCCCATGGCAATACCCGCCACAGGATGCGCCAAAGGAACACCGGCATCCATCAAGGCAAGTGAAGAACCGCAGACGGTTGCCATGGAGGAGGACCCATCCGATTCAGTGATTTCTGAGACGAGCCTGATGGTGTAGGGAAACTTTTCCTTGGATGGCATGAGGGGATGCAGCGCCCGCCAGGCGAGCTTTCCATGGCCGATTTCGCGACGCCCTGGTCCGCTCATGCGGCCTGTTTCACCGACGGAGTAGGGAGGGAAGTTGTAGTGGAGCATGAAGGGTTCTTTGTATTCCCCTTCCAAAGCATCAATGATTTGCTCGTTTTGAGCTGTTCCCAATGTGGTGACAACAAGGGCTTGGGTTGAGCCGCGTGTGAAGAGCGCACTTCCATGGGCGCGTGGCAAGATGCCAACTTCAGAGACGATGGGGCGAACTGTTTTTGTATCGCGTCCGTCGATGCGTTGCCCTGTTTTGAGGATTTCTTGACGGACAAGCTCTTTCTGGAGCTCTTTAAATTCTGTTGCGGCAATCGCGCCTGAGAAACCTTCTTCTTCCAGAGCTGCGATTGTTCCTGTTTTGAGGAGGGCCAATTTATCCGTGCGTTGGGTTTTATCTTTAACGCTGTAAGCCGCCTTTACATCAGCCGTGGCAAGTTTCCGCAGGCGTTTTGCAACGACCTCATGCTGCGGATCGATGGGCGCGAGGTCCCAAGGGTCCTTTGCACATTGTTCCGCAAGCTCAATGATCGCTTGAATCACAGGTTGGAACTGTTCGTGACCAAAGGTCACCGCAGCCAGCATCTGCTCTTCGGAAAGCTCTTGGGCTTCTGATTCGACCATGAGGACACCCTCAGATGTTCCTGCAACGACGAGGTTGAGCTGAGAGGTGGTGAGTTCTTGTAACGTTGGATTCAGCACAAGTTTTCCATCTATAAGGCCAACGCGGGCGGCGCCAATGGGCCCAAGGAAGGGGAGTCCGGAAATGGTTAACGCGGCTGAAGCCCCAATAAGGGCAGGGATGTCCGCTGAATTTTCCATATCGTGGCTGAGGACGGTACAGACAACCTGGGTCTCGTTGCGGAAGCTCGGGACAAACAAGGGGCGAATCGGACGGTCGATGAGACGAGATGTTAAGGTTTCGCCTTCGCTTGGTTTTCCTTCACGCCGAAAGAAGCCCCCTGGGATGCGACCCGCTGCAAACGCTTTTTCTTGATAAAGAACGGTGAGCGGGAAGAAATCCACATCGGGGTTGGACTTTTTGTGAGCCACCGCTGTGCACAGCACAATGGTTTCACCGTAAGTGACGAGCACGGCGCCATCGGCCTGACGTGCGATTTTTCCTGTCTCAAGGATGAGGGGTTTTCCTCCCCACTCAATCTCTTTGCGATAGACTTTAAACATAATTTCTTTATTCCTTATTGTATTGGATGATCACAGCCTCTTAATGTCGAGGCTTATAGGGGGATTTACCGGCGAAGCCCGAGGCGTTCGATCAGGGTTGTATAACGAGCTGCATCAATGCGCTTTAAATAATCCAAAAGGCGGCGCCTCCGGCTGACCCACATCAAAAGTCCGCGGCGAGAGTGGAAATCCTTTTTATGATCCCCTAAATGGGCTGTGAGATTCACAATTCTTTCTGTGAGAATGGCAACCTGGACCTCAGGAGATCCCGTATCTTCTTTTTTGGTTGCGTATTCTTTAATAACGGCTTGCTTGCGTTCGTTCGTAATCGACATCTCTTTCTCCTTTTATTTCAAATTAAACACACGTATGGGCTTTATCAGCCCCGCCTCAACTCTTCCCAGGGCTTGCGGTATTGTGTTGCAAGTCAGGAGGACGATTCTCTCATCCATCAGTGGTGAGGGAATGGGCCTGCCGTGGTGAAGAGCGGCTGCTTCCTCATGTCCAACCTCAAGTGCCAGGATGTCGGCCAGCGCACCTTGAAGGGGTAAGACATGAGCTTCTAACTCCACCTTATGCCCTATGTTGAGAAGAGAATCCAGTAAAATCGCATCTTTTTCATGAAACGGCGTGGCCATTTGCCGTCGGAGACTGATGAGGTGCCCATAGGTTCCGAGTTTGAGGGCAATGTCTCGGGCGAGGCTCCGCACATAGGTGCCCTTGCTGCAGGTCACTTCAAAGATCGCTGAATCTTCGTCGGATTCGATGAGTTCGAGAGATTCAATTGTCACAGATCTTGAGGGCAGTTCAAAGACTTCTCCTTGACGGGCTAAATCGTAGGCGCGTTTGCCATTGACGTGAATGGCGGAATAAAGGGGGGGGCGTTTGTTCGAGGGGGCCTCTAAAATGGGGGAGGATTTGTATGATTTCCTCACGCGTAGGCCGGTGAGGGGAGGTGGCGGTGATCTCTCCTTCAAGGTCTTCTGTGGACCGAGCTTCCCCCCACTTTACCTGAAAACGGTACCCCTTATTTCCGCCTAAAATATAGGACATGACTTTGGTGGCTTCGCCTAACGCAATGGGAAGGACGCCCGAAGCCAAGGGATCGAGGGTGCCCCCGTGACCTGCCTTTTTTGTTTGAAAGAGCCTCTTCACAATGGAGACAGCCCGGGTTGAGGTCATGCCAAGAGGTTTGTCGATAATGACCCAGCCGTGCATGGGGGTGTTCTTTCTATTTGAGACTTTTGATTGTGGTCGGAGCGTACCTTATATCGACGAAGGATACACCCCTAAAAATAAGCCCTTGCAAGCGATCTGGGAATGCTGGGCAAAGGTCGGGTTATTTAAACACGAGGGGCTGTGCAGCAGGGCGCACCAACCCGTCAGTCGGTGTGCTCCTGATATGTGGGGCAGGTCCTTCTCACTCGTTGTTCAATTTGTTTGGTGATGCTGCTTGGTGCCGAAGCCTGGGGATGAGCGGGATCTATTTTTCCCATAACCGCAACTTTTAACCATGCAAGTAAGCCGCTTAGTAGAGCAATTCGACTCACAGGAATTACTCCAACTCGGAGCGGGGGGGCAGGACTTCATGCAGTTGTTGTAGGGGGCATTGCAAGAGACTACACATGAGGGAGGGTCATTGACGGGCTCTGTAGATTTTGCCGTCACATGCTGCGATACGTGTGCCGGAGGTCTTATGCGTGCTGGAAGTTTTTCGAGCGCTGCTGGGGGAGGTGGCGGTGCCGGGTGGGCCTTTACGGCTCCAGGAAAAGTGAAGGCCATCCCGATGGCGAGGGCGATAAGGTATCGTTTTTGTTTTCCTGAAGTCATTAGAAATTTTCCTGCTTTGCGTACATCTTCATTTACTGTCTTCGATGCTACCACCGCGAGGTTAAACTTTCGTGAATAGAGTTCAAAAAAGTGCTGTCATCCCTGGCTAGCAACCCCTTCATCCTCGGCTCCGCCAAAGGCTCCGCCGTGGCGAGTCGGGGACCCAGAGCAACCTGAAAATTCTTTCATACCTTGGCTCCTGGGTCCCAGGTCAAGTGCCTCTAGCCCCCGACTTGTCGGGGGGAAAGAGGCACTAAGCCTGGGATGACACGTGTTGCTTCTTTCCTACCTCTGATCAAAATTTTTGCTGGCAAAGTCCCAATTCGCGAGATTCTTCAAAAAGATCTCCACGTAATCGGGACGGCGGTTTTGGTAATCCAGGTAATAGGCATGCTCCCACACGTCACAGGTCAGGAGAGCCTTTTGGCCGTGGGCAAGGGGGAGGTCTGCGTTTGGAGTTTTGGTGACTTTGAGGGTGCCGTCCGTATCCATGACAAGCCACGCCCATCCGCTGCCAAATTGGCCGGTGGCGGCTTGTTTGAAAAGTTGCGCGAACGCGTCAAAGCTGCCGAAGTCTTTTGTGATTTGTTCGCTGAGGGCGCCTGTCGGTTCTCCGCCACCTTGGGGGGAGAGGGAGTCCCAATAAAAACTGTGATTCCAATGTTGGGCTGCGTTATTAAAAATTCCCCCATGAGTGAGGCTGTTGGCGGTGGCCAGGATGATTTGGTCGAGAGACTGCCCCTCAAAGTCTGTGTTCTGGATGAGATTGTTGAGGTTTGTCACATATCCTTGATGGTGCTTGCCATAGTGGAAGCTCAATGTGCGGGCTGAAATGTGGGGCTCAAGGGCATTCTCGGCGTAGGGCAAGGGGGGAAGGGTGAAGGGCATGGGACTGTGCTCCGGTTAGTTGATGATTTAAGTCAGTGTAGCAGTGTCGCAGGGAACAGTGTAGCAGAATTTTCTTGACATTTGAGATGTAACTGTATATGGTTACTTCGTGGGACAACATGAGAAACTTCTTCAAAAAGCGCGCCAGAATCCAGGGGGGTTGAGCTTTCAGGAATTCTCTACGCTCCTGATCCAATGTGGTTGGGTCAAAGATCGCCAAAAAGGTAGCCATCAAATATGGTATTCGCCTCACGGCGGAAGGATTTCAATTCAAACACGGGAGGGTAAAGCTAAAGGATACCAAGTTAAGCAGTTTCTTGGTTGTGTTAAGGAGGAAACAGGTGAAAGATAATTTTGATGGGTTCTCAATCGAACTTTTCAGAGATGATGAGGGTGATTGGGTGTCACTCTTTGAAGAGCTGCCAAACGTCTCCGCTTTTGGCAGTTCTCCAGAGGAGTCTCTCCAAGAACTTAGGGAGGCGTGGGAAGCGATGAAGGAAAGTTATCGAGAGTGTCATGAGCCTGTGCCAGTTGCGCCCTCACAGAGAAAATATAGTGGGCAGTTCAATGTGCGCATTGATCGGCGGGTACATCGCGCGCTTGCTGTTGAGGCTGCCCAAGTTGGGATTAGTTTGAATGCTCTTGTTGCGCAGAAGTTGAGTTTATCTGTGAGTGACTCTCCGAGATATCTTTGAGGTGCGTAAGGCAGTGTAGCGGAAGGGCGCAGAACCAAAAAAAACCCCGCAAGATGCGGGGTTTTTGTAGTTTTTATACGTCTTCTTTTTATTTTTGGTCTTGTTGTGATGCGAGTGCTTCTAGCCTAGCGTTTTCGTCTTTTAGCTGAGAAGCTAATACTGCCCATTGAACTTCTATTCCTGGTAGTGGAGCTTCTAGTCGCGTGGCTCGGCCTTTTTCGCTGTTCCAAGCATCTGCTACTTCTAACAAGTTCTTTGCTAATTGTCGCTTCTGAGCTGCTTCTTTTGGCGTTACGACTGATAATAGCGATAGAAAATCATCGTGTGTTTTTTTCAGAGCGTCTTGTTCCTTTTTTTTCCACATTACTTTTGCCTGATCTAATTCTACTTTTTCCTGATCTAAATCATCATTGGCCAAAAGAGAAGAAGGGGAGCAAATGAGCACACTTAAGGCAAGGGCTGAAAAAAGCGTTTTCTTTGTCATGATAGATATTCCTTTTAAAATGGCGATCC
>JABDEE010000005.1 GCA_013287205.1 Alphaproteobacteria bacterium | reverse complement strand
GCTTTTGGATTATTGCCCTTAAAGGTCTCACCCCCATCCCCTATAAAGTTGTCACGATCTCGGCAGGCGTCATGGGGATGGATTTTATCACCTTTACCTGTGCGTCTCTCATTGCCCGCGGATTTCGCTTTTTTTCTCTTGCTCTTTTATTCTGGTATTTTGGGCCGCCTCTTAAGGAATACATGGAAAAGAATCTCCTTTTTGTCACCCTTGCGTCTGTGGGTGCGCTTTTAGGTGGATTCGGGCTTGTATATGCGTTAAGCTAAAGTAAAACTAAGGAGAATCCGTATGTGCTGCTTCACCTTTCTTAAATCTTTCTCATCTCGTCATCTTCTCGGTTTTCTTGCGCTTACGTGTGCTGCAATTCTTGGCGCCGCTTATGTGTTGAAACATGTCTATGGCGTCCAGCCCTGCCCGATGTGCCTTTATGAACAAGACGTCTTTATGGCGGGGGGCGCTCTTTCCCTTCTCGGGTTCTTGATTTTTCCTCCCACCTTACGTCGATGGACCCTTTTGCTTTTAGGCTTTGTGTTCTTTGGCGGCACGCTTCTGGCGGCTTACCATGTGGCCATTCAGCAGCATTGGGTGAGTCTTCCTGCTTTTTGTGCAGCTCAAGATTTCAGTGCCTTTGATTCTGTGGATGCCTTAAGAGACCAGCTCCTCAACACCCCTTTTGTCAGGTGTGACCAAGTGACGTGGAGCCTTTTTGGATTCTCCCTTGCGGCCTACAATGCCCTCATCTCTTTTGTGCTGATGCTTCTGTGTTGGAAGTGGGTCTGTGTTAACAGATCGGCGTCCTGCAAGTGAACCCTTCCCCTGCATCGATGATACGCGTCAACCAGGCAGGGGAATATGGGGCTAAGCGCATTTATGAGGGGCAGTTGGCTGTCCTCAAGAATACACCTTCTGCGCCCCTTCTGGAGCACATGAAGGCACAAGAACTGGAGCATCTTGAAAAATTCAATACGCTTCTTGTGCACAACCAAGTACGCCCCACCCTCCTCCAGCCTTTGTGGCATGTGGCCGGATACGCGCTAGGGGTCGCCACCGGTCTTTTGGGCGAGCGCGCGGCTATGGCCTGTACGGTGGCTGTTGAGGAGGTTATTGATGACCATTATGAATCCCAACTGACCCATCTTGGTGACAGCGAACCTGATCTTAGTGAGCTGATTTATACCTGCCAGAGGGAAGAACGGGAACATCGTGATCTTGCTGCGGAACACAGTTCGTCCTACCCTGTCATGACTCACGCCATCAAAGCCGCCTCACGATTTGCGATTTGGTGCTCCACACGTCTTTGAAAGGTGTTATTCATGCCAACCGCTGCTTTAAAAATTCAGGAAGTTCTCGATCACCTTGATCTATTACTCACCACATATAAAGCAGAAGATATCCTGGTTGCTTTTGACATCGATATGACGCTTATCCAACCTGAGCACCCGGCTCTCTACTACCCCAATATGCGGAAACATGCTGAGATCTACCTCGACCATATGAAGACATTAACGCCTGCGCAGCGGGACTATACCATTTTGCTCGTCACCCAGGTGGGACCCCGAAGACCTGTTGAGGATACAACCCTTGAGACGTTTGTTTCGATTCAAAAGAGAGGCGTTAAGGTGATTGGCTTTACAGCCTCTCCTGCTGGGAAAATTGATCCGTCTTGTGAGGCTCACATTGTGACACGCCAAAAATATCTTCAGGAAATGGGCTTTGATTTCTCTGAGTCTTTCCCCCTCTCTCTCGACACGGTGGTTTTTTCGGATCTCCCCCATCATTTAGAAGGCCATCCTACTTTTCATAAAGGAATCTTGTGTTCCAATGGAGAGAGCCACCCTCATGTCAATAAGGGAAGTGTCCTGCTCACCTGGCTCACCCACATGGAATCCCAAAATTATCATCCAAAAGTGATCCTCCTTGTTGATGATCGCAAAAAGAATCATGAGGATGTGGCCCGGGTTCTCACGCCTGACATACATTTCAAAGGGATCGAATATCAGGGAGCGTTTGCGTATGCGCCTGAGGATATTAGCGCCCAAGATTTCAACCGTTTTTGGGCGGATTTTTCAAAGACGGCGCAACATTCCGCTTGAACCCCTTATCGAAGTCTGCAATCATGAGGGCAATCGTGTTCTTGAGGAGGTCTTCTCTATGCGTCTTATTCCCTTAACAGCTCTTGTTTTCTTTCTTGTCGCCTGCGGATCTTCTCCCGACCTCCCTCCTCCCCAGACCTTATCTTACCTTGCACAGCAACCTCTCCGGCTTAACATCGCCCGTGTTGAAGTTGTCAAGCAGTACCAGTCTTCTTCTCAGCCCCCCCATGTAGAAAATGACTTGCCCATGCCACCTATGGCCATGATCCATCAGTGGACTCAAGATCGCTTGATCCCTGTTGGAAAAACAGGGCATGCGGTTGTTACCATTGAAGAGGCCTCTGTTGTTGAGTCCTCGCAAGGCCCCCGTGAATCCAAAGGATGGTTTGCATCAAAGCCAGGGGATCAGTATGAGGCCAAAGTGTCTGTTAAGATTGAGATCTTTGATGATGCAGGCGTTTCAAAAGGCTTTGCCTATGCACGTTCTCAGACCTCCCGATCCATGGCAGCCAACCTCACCCTAGGTCAACGGCGCATCGTCTGGATGAATATGATGGAAACTGTCCTCACCCATCTCGATAAAGAACTCGAGTTCAATGCGAAGCGTTACTTGAGCGCGTATTTGCAGTAGACCGCTTGCATTAGAGCATTTGTGATTTGTGGGTACATGAACTTGCCATCCTTGGCTAGAAAGCCTTACCCTCAACAAAGTCCGGCGTAAGCCGGGCGGCGTTGAGGGCTTTAGGCTTTCTTGACCGAGGATCTTCTCAAAGCAGTGATTGTGTTGAAACAAGATCCCCGGTCAAGAAGTGCTAAAACCCTCGCCAAAGTCGAGGGTAAGCACTTCTAGCCAGGGATGACAACATCGTTGATGCATAACAGAGGTCGAGAGACTCATCCCGCCTTAACTTTTTTTTTATATTTTGAGCGTATCGTCGAACAGGAATAAGATCCCTTTTCCTCTGAGAGCGCTCATGCCACAGAACCTTCATTATTTTGACAGGGAATTATCCTGGCTTGCCTTTAATGAGCGGGTATTTGCGAATGCCTATAATGAAGACATTCCCCTTTTAGAGCGTCTTAATTTCATCGCGATTTCTGCCAGCAACTTAGATGAATTTTATATGGTGCGCGTGGCAGGCCTGAAAAACCAGCAAGACGCAGAGGATGGAACAACGGAAAATGATGAGCTGTTGCAAGCCATCTACGAACGATCCTTGCAGTTGATTCAGGCACAGCAAAAACAGTTTAAAAAAATATCAACGGCGCTTGCAAAGCAGCATTTTTGCATTGTGGAACCTGAGAGTTTATCCAAATTGGATCACAAGTGGCTGAAGACCTACTTTTTCCAAGATATTTTTCCTATCTTAACGCCGCTTGCCATTGATCCTGCCCATCCTTTTCCCTTTATCCCCAACATGGGATTGGCCATTGCCTTGGAGTTGACGGGAAAACATGATCAAAAAATGCGTGCTTTGATCCCGATCCCCCCTCAAATTCAACGCTTTGTTCAACTGCCTCATAAGGACAGTCGGTTTATGTTAGTTGAGGATGTTATCATCAAGCATATCAGCGAGCTCTTTCCAGGATTTCGCATTGGGGCGAAAGGATGCTTTCGGATCTTAAGAGATAGTGAAATAGAGTTCCATGAAGAAGCCGAAGATTTTGTGCGTTATTTTGAGGTGGCCCTTAAAAAGCGTAAAAGGGGATCAATCGCTCAACTCATGATTGAGGACGCCATGCCCCCCTCTTTGCGTAAATTTGTGGAGGAAAGTTTGCCGATTGGCACTGGGGATGTGATCAAAGTGAACGGAATGCTGGGCCTCGATTCCTTGAAACAACTCGCACGCGCTCATGCACCTAAACTCAGATATCCCCCCTATCATGAACGCTATCCAGAACGGATACGAGAGTGCGGGGGAAATATCTTTACAGCCATTGCCCAGAAGGATCTTCTCGTTCATCACCCTTACGAAAGCTTCGAAGTTGTTGTTGAGTTTTTGCAGCAGGCGGCGCGCAATCCGCATGTGGTCTCTATCAAGCAAACACTCTACCGAACCTCTAATAACTCCCCCATTGTGGCGGCTCTCATTGAAGCTGCTGAAAATGGGAAAAGTGTCACGGTCGTTGTCGAAATTACGGCACGCTTTGATGAACAAGCCAACTTAACCTGGGCCAAAAATCTGCAGCGGGCAGGCGTCATGATCCTTTATGGCATTGTCGGGTACAAAACCCATGGAAAAATTTCGCTTATTACGAAACGTGAAGACAATACCTTGCAGATTTATACCCACCTTGGGACAGGCAACTACCATCCCATTACCGCGCAAATTTACGATGATCTTTCCCTTTTCACAACCGATGAACAAATAGGTGAAGAAGCCTCAAAAATCTTCAACTACATCACCGGATATGCGCCTCCCAAAAAACTATTACAACTCGCCTATTCCCCTCTTACGCTCAGAAACAAACTCGAGGAATTGATTAAAAATGAAATTCAAAATGCGAAAAAGGGGAAGCCCGCCTCTATTTGGGCAAAAATGAATTCGCTCGTGGATCAAAGAATTATTGATCTTCTCTACCAAGCATCGGCAAGTGGCGTCTCCATTGACCTTATCGTGCGCGGCATTTGCTGTTTGCGCCCAGGCGTTAAGGGACTTTCAGAAAATATACGGGTCAAAAGCATTATTGGACGATTCTTAGAACATTCCCGAGTTTTTTGTTTTGGGAATGGCCATCTTCTTCCTTCTTCTCAGGCAAAAGTCTATATTTCTTCAGCAGATTGGATGCCCCGTAATCTAGACTGGCGCATTGAGACCCTCATCCCCATTGAAAACCAGACGGTCAAAGAACAGATATTAAACCAAATCATGGTGGCGTATTTGAAGGACAAAGCCCAGAGTTGGGTGCTTCAAGAAGATGGGACCTATCTGAAAAGCCCTTTATCCCAGCAGGATTTCAGCGTGCATGACTATTTTATGACCTTCCCCAGCCTTTCAGGAAGAGGGGGAACGGCACACGGCGAGGTCCCAACCTTAGCGCTGCCCCCTAAAGATTAAGGCAGCGGAATCAGGGTAATCTTATTATCCTGCAACCCAAATCCCACTTTTCCTTGTTTGAGCGCCATCGCTGTCTTTCCAAATATGTCATTCCGCCATCCGCTCAGTGCCGGCACCTGAGGCGCAGAAGAGCGGGCGATTTCTTCGATATCCGCACTTGTTGCGATGAGCTTTTGGGCAACCTGATATTTATCAGATTGTAATTTCAGGAGGAGACGGAGCATTTCGATAAGCGCCGATGTACCCGGTGGGGACTCATGATTCTGCTTCACAGGAGGACACTGATCGACAGGAAGGGCGAGCGCTTTCTCGATGAGTCCAAGAATCACCGTTCCTTCTTTTCCTTTCGCAAGAGAGGGGGGCACGCCTCGCATACGCTCTAGATCCGCAAGAGAGCGGGGTGCAGATGCCGCAAGATCAAGAAGGGCCTCATCCCGCAGGACACGCGCACGGGGGACATTGCGCTGCTTGGCCATCAAATCGCGCCATGCCGCAAGATCCCGTAGAATCGCGAGGAGGCGGGGTGTTGCCGATCGCACTTTTATTTTTTGCCACAGGGTTGAGGGATCAACGGCATAGGTCGCAGGATTTGTCAGAATCTCAACTTCATCTTCGACCCAATGGGTGCGATCTTCCTCTTGGAGTCGCTTGACGAGCTTCTCGTAAATGACCCGCAAGTGGGTTACATCGCCTAAGGCATAGGTAAGTTGCTTTTCTGTCAGAGGACGTTGGGCCCAGTGGGTATACCGAGATGACTTATCAATCGACACTTTCGCATAGCGTTGGACAAGGGCATCATAAGCAACCGCTTCCCCAAATCCGCACACCATGGCGGCAATCTGCGTATCAAAAAGAGGTTTGGGAATCTCGCCCGTCAGGTGATAGAAAATTTCAACATCTTGCCGACCGGAATGGACGACTTTCAGAACATCAGGGTTTTGAAGAAGAGCAAAGAAAGACGTTAAGTCTATCCCGGGTGCGAGGGGATCAATTGCTACAGCTTCGTGTGCCAAACCGACCTGAATAAGGCACAATTGGGGCCAGTAAGTGGTTTCACGCACGAATTCTGTATCAACCGTAATATAGGAGGAAGAAGAGGCCCTCTCGCAAAACGAGATTAAATCTTGTGTGCTTGTTATAAGCGTCATTGCTCTTTGTATCACCTTGACAAGGAAAGAGTCTGAGCATAAGGTCTACAACTAAGAATGACAACATGGAATGTCTTGTATGCACCGGTTTTTCGCTTATCTTGTCGCTTATCTTGTTTTCTCAAGTTTGTGCCTTTCAGGAGCGCAAGCCTATACGGTCCATGTGCGTTCCGATCAGAATCTCTCTTCTGCCCAAGGTGTCGACGCTTTCGTCAAATCTTCTATTCTCATCGAATTGAGAGAAAACGGACAAATTATTAGCTCGGACACCATGGCCTTTTCTCCGCTTCCCGGCTTTGAAAGAGAAAAAACGACCGCCTACTTTTCAATCCCCGCATCCGAGTTGCATGTGTACCTGTTAAAGGAAGGGCGCCCCAACGAGGCCCCTCTCGTCGTCACAAACATTGGAAGTGATACACATATTTATGTTTACGTCACGAAAGAGGGACACCTCCAAGTCGGCAAAGAGGCCCCCCACTGCCCTTGGGGACAAGCACCACAACCTTCGAAAAAGGCACCAAAATGACCCATCCCTACCGTACCCATACCTGCGGAGCTCTGCGCCCTCAAAACACCGGCGACAAAGTTCGTCTTTCAGGATGGGTTCATCGCAAGCGTGACCATGGCCACCTTCTTTTTATCGACCTTCGGGACCACTACGGTCTTACCCAGTGTGTGATTAATTCGGAAAATCCGGCTTTCAAACCCGCAGAGGACGTCCGTCTTGAAAGCGTCATCACCCTCACGGGAACTGTTGTGAAAAGAACGCCGGACACGGTGAACGCCCTCATGCCCACGGGCGAGATCGAGATTGCTGTCGACACCCTTGAGGTCCAATCGAAGGCAGAGATGTTGCCCCTTCAGGTCAATAGCAACGGGGAGTTTCCAGAAGAAACCCGCCTTAAATATCGGTTTTTGGACCTCAGGCGAGAAAAAATGCATGCCAACATTGTCTTGCGCAGCCACGTCATTTCGGCCTTGCGGCAAAAAATGATCGCCCAAGGGTTTCTCGAAATGCAAACCCCCATCCTGACCGCGAGCTCCCCAGAAGGTGCGCGGGATTACGTCGTCCCCAGTCGCGTGCATCCGGGTCATTTTTATGCTTTGCCTCAAGCCCCCCAGCAATTTAAACAGTTGCTCATGGTTGCGGGCTTTGACAAATATTTCCAAATCGCCCCTTGTTTTCGGGATGAAGACGCGCGTGCCGATCGGTCTCCGGGTGAATTTTACCAACTCGACTTTGAGATGTCTTTCGTCACCCAAGAGGATGTTTTCGCGGCCATTGAGCCCGTCCTTCATGATGTTTTTGTGGAATTTGGCAACGGCAAGATCGTCACGCCGATGCCCTTCCCCCGCATTCCTTATGATGAGGCGATGCTTAAATATGGCTCAGACAAACCCGATCTTCGCAACCCTCTCCTTATTGCGGATGTGACTTCTGTCTTTGAAGGGTCAGACTTTTCCATCTTTGCAAAGGCTATTGAGAAGGGCGGTGTGGTGCGTGCCATCCCAGCGCCGGCAACGGCCGAGCAGCCCCGGAGCTTCTTTGACAAGATGAATGGGTGGGCCCAAGAGCAGGGAGCACCAGGCCTTGGGTATATTACCTTTGGTCCAGAAGGGGCCAAGGGCCCGATTGCGAAATTCTTGGATGCAGACCGGCTTGAAATGCTCAAAGCCCTCACCCATGTGGGTGAAGGAGACACGGTCTTTTTTGCCTGCGGTAAAGAGAAAGCAACAGCAAAGCTCGCAGGCCTTGCGCGCACGCGACTTGGCGAAGAGCTCGATCTTCTTGAAAAGAATGCGTTTCGTTTCTGCTTTATCGTGGACTTCCCCATGTTTGAATGGGATGAAACAACAGGCAAGCTCGATTTCTCCCACAACCCCTTCTGCATGCCCCAAGGCGGCATGGAGGCGCTCGAAAACACCGACCCTCTGGAGATCAAAGCCTTCCAGTATGACATCGTTTGCAATGGATCTGAGTTGTGCAGTGGCGGCATCCGGAACCATATGCCCGAGATCATGCTCAAAGCTTTCTCCATTGCGGGATACACCCAAGAAGAGGTGGAAACCCAATTTGCGGGCATGCTCCGGGCGTTTTGTTATGGGGCTCCTCCCCATGGCGGGGCGGCCCCTGGGATTGACCGGATCGTGATGCTCCTGGCTGATGAGCCCAATCTACGGGAAGTTGTGGCCTTTCCCATGAACCAAAAGGCTGAAGATCTTCTCATGGGAGCCCCTTCCCTCATCCGAGACGAGCAGCTCAAGGAACTCCATATCCGCGTGGTTATGCCACCCACAAAAGCTGAACCTGTTCTGGCACGCGGGGCGGAGAAAAAGTAGGAAAGTACATAAAATTGTCATCCCTGGCTAGAAGTGCTTGATTTGCATCGCAAATTTTTAGCACTTCTTGACCGGGGATCTTATTATCAGGAAACAGTTTTCAGAAAACAGGAAACAGGATTTTCTTCCTGGTCCCTGTTTCCTGACTCCTGCCAAGTGGATCCTCGCTCAAGAAGGGCCTAAAACCCTCGACTCCGCCCGATGATGTCGGGCTTCGTGGAGGGCAAGGCCTGTCTGCCAAGGATGACAATCTTTTTTGTAGTCCCATTTGATGCCACCCCCTACTATAATTTCTCTCCTCCCTCTTAATAAAAAATAAACTTTTTTTCTTTATACTGCAACATAACACAAAAATGGAGACCGAAAATGTACAAGACCTTATTAAATCTCACCTTAGTCCTTGGATTTCTTGCTGTGAATGCAAGTGCGATGGCAGACCCTGGATCCCTACAAGCTATTAATTGTCAGGACTATCCTAACGATCCTACATGTGATTCTCAAGGATATAATTTGGGCTCAAAGCAAAAAACTGAATAAGTTTTACAGTAAATATTAGATTTTTAGCTTCCTAAACATCATCAAAAAGAGCCTTCGGGCTCTTTTTTTGTGCATAGCAGGAATCAGAAACCAGGTGTCAGGGGACAGGAAAGAAGTCCTGACTCCTGACTCCTGTTTTCTGTCTCCTGATATCTTGACAGAGGCGAAAAATCCCCTTAGGTTGTCGGTCAAGCTTTGGTTTTTTAGCGGGTGTAGCTCAATGGTAGAGCTCCAGCCTTCCAAGCTGGCTACGAGGGTTCGATTCCCTCCACCCGCTCCAGACTTTCAGGAGTCAGAAAACAGGAAACAGGAGTCAGGACTTCTTTCCTGTCACCTGGCTCCTGTTTTCTGCCCCCTGACCTAAAGGAGTGTAGCTCAACTGGCTAGAGCACCGGTCTCCAAAACCGGGGGTTGGGGGTTCGAGTCCCTCCACTCCTGCCAGGGTCTCTTTAAATGTTTACACCTAGCAAGCCTGGGAATTCTGTCCACTCTTGGAAACACGCAATCACCCCTTCTGTCTTTAATTTTGTGGCCATCTCTTGAGGATCATCTGCGAATCCGATAAAGCCAAAAGTCGGAATACCCGCACTTATGGCCGCACGCGCGCCTGCCACACTGTCCTCAATTGCAAAACAGTTTTGAGGAGATATGTCCAGCTGTTCCATAGCCCTGACGTAAACATCGGGCTTTGGCTTTTGAATCTCTCCCGCTTCAAAAAAAGCAGTGCCGAAGAAGCGCGCGAGGCGGTCCCCTTCTCCGTTGGTCGCATAGCGCATCGCGGCTAGACCCCGCTGGATCGGGTTATTTGACACGCAAGCGAATCTGTATCCTTTGCGCTCTAAAAGGGCGAGGGTTTCAATGAGGTGCGGCGCCATCTCAACGCCCGTTTGTTGGAGAGACTGCATCATGCGCCATTCGCGCGCATCGTAAAGGGTGGGATAGTCCACGGTGATCCCAAAATGCTTAGAGAGATTTGCACAGAGGGCCTCTCGCGCCTGGCCATGAAAATGTTTCTTGAATTCTTCGAAGGTGAGCGGGTGAGAGATTTGATCTCCATACAGGACATTGAATCGTGCAATCAACGACGGCACTGCGAGATGTTCCGTGGCCATTTGACAGTTGTCAAAATCGAGGAGGAGCCAGGAAGCAGTGTCACAGTGTCGCAGGTCACAGTTTTTTTTCTTTGTCATTTTTCCCCACTGTCATCCCCGCGCAGGCGGGGACCCAGATAAAACTTTCTTTAAAAAGCTTACAGCAAAACCATCTTTTCAAATAGAGAAAAAAAGAGTGTAAGTCTGGGTCCCCGCCTGCGCGGGGATGACACGGAGAGTTGTGTAGCTCTTTTTTCTGCTATACCGCTCCACCGCTCCACTGCTAGACTTACCCATCTTATTTCAGGAGATTATCATGACCCGCACAGAAACCGACTCGTTTGGCTCCCTCGATGTTGCTGCTGATACATACTGGGGGGCGCAGACAGAACGCTCTCTCAAAAACTTCTGCATTGGGGATGAGCTCATGCCCCTCTCCCTCATTCACACCTTAGGGTTGCAGAAACGAGCGGCAGCACTTGTGAATATGGACCTTGGGGATCTGGATCCTGTTCTCGGCAAGGCCATTGTGCAGGCCGCCGAAGAAGTGGAGCAAGGCAAATGGGATGATCATTTTCCCTTAAAGGTGTGGCAAACCGGATCGGGCACGCAGACCCATATGAATGCCAATGAGGTCATCGCGAATCGGGCCATTGAGTTGTTAGGGGGCACCTTAGGTTCCAAAATACCGGTACATCCCAACGATCATGTGAATCGAGGACAATCAACCAATGATACCTTCCCCACCGTGATGCATATCGCAACCGTCTGTGAGATTCAGCACCATCTGCTGCCCACATTACGAGCTTTGATAGAGGCCTTCCAAGAGAAAGCGCGGGCCTTCCAAAATCTCATTAAAATTGGGCGAACCCATCTGCAAGATGCCACTCCCATGACCTTAGGTCAGGAATTCTCCGGATATGTGGTGCAGCTTAAGCGCGGAATCCAGGGACTCGAGAATGCCTTGCCTCCTGTGTATGAGTTGGCTCAAGGGGGAACGGCGGTGGGCACAGGGCTCAATGCGAACCCTCGCTTTGGGGAAATGTTTGCCAAAAAAGTGGCAGAGTTCACCGGTCTTCCCTTTGTCTCAGCCCCAAATAAGTTTGAGGCCCTGGCGTCGGAAGATGCACTTGTGGCTGTCTCAGGCGTTCTGAACACCTTGGCCGTTTCCCTCATGAAGATTGGCAACGATATTCGGCTTTTAGGCTCGGGTGGCATTGGGGAACTCTCCCTCCCAGAAAATGAACCCGGATCCTCGATCATGCCCGGCAAGGTCAATCCAACTCAGTGCGAGGCCCTCACTATGGTGGCCGCCCAGGTGATGGGGAATCACGTGACGGTCACGATCGCAGGCGCCAGTGGGCAGTTTGAGCTCAATGTGTTTAAGCCGGTGATTATCTACAATGTCCTTCAGTCCATTCGTTTGCTGACGGATGTTTGTGAGAGTTTTCGGGAACATTGCGTGGAAGGTTTGACAGCCAATGAGGACCGCCTCCAGTCTTTCGTGCGCAATTCCCTGATGCTGGTGACGGCTTTAAGCCCCCACATCGGGTATGACAAAGCGGCAGACATTGCCAAAAAAGCTCACGCTGAGAACACATCCTTGCGGGAGGCTGCCTTGGCTTTAGGGTATGTGACAGACGCTGAGTATGCCCAATGGGTGCGTCCTGAAAGCATGGTGGGATCCCGTGACCTCACCTTCTGAAACCCGCAAGCGCTCTCTCAGCCTGATGGGCCACCAGACGAGCGTATCCTTGGAGAATGCCTTCTGGGAAGTGTTGGATCAAGCGGCTCAGGAGCGGGGCATTTCCCTCGCCCATCTTGTGAAAGAGGTGGACGCAACGCGCATGGGAAATCTGTCGAGCGCCTTGCGGCTGTATGCGTTAGAGTGGGTCAAACGTGACCTCATCTGACGTCCACCGCAAACGCCTTCTGTACATCAGTCACCATCGGGGCATGCGGGAGATGGACCTGATCTTAGGCAATTTTGCGCGTGCTTCTGTGCCGGTCATGACGCCGGACGCACTCCTCCATTTTGAACAGCTCCTTGCCTTTTCTGATCAGGAACTTTATGGTTGGTTGTTTGAGGATAAGCGCGTTTCAAATCCTCATTTGCAAAAGCTCGTTGAAGATATTTTAGAACATAATAGATTGTCATCCCCGACTTAGATCTCCTTAGCCCGCGGGGGGTTAGGAGATCTTGATCGGGGACCCAGGAGCCACATAAACGCTCTTTCATACTTTGGCTTTCTGGGTCCCCGGTCAACAAATCCTAAACATTTGCTACGCAAATGAAGGATTTGTAAGCCGGGGATGACACCTTTTTCACTGCCCCACTAACGATACTGATACCTATGACCCCAACCTTCCTGACCAACGTCCCCGACGGCTATGATGCTCTTCTGTTGGCTGAGCTCTCCCACACTCACAAGAGGATCGTTTATATCGCTCGGGATGAAGGACGGGCGGCGCGGCTGAAGGAACAACTTCCCTTTTTTGGCGTGGCCTCCCCCGTTCATTCGTTTCCCAGTTGGGATTGCATGCCTTACGACCGCACATCGCCTCACCCAGATGTGGTGGCGCAACGATTGGATACACTGACCTCACTCACGGAAACGCCTGAGCGGTATCTCATTCTCACAACGCTCCCGGCCTTTTTACAGAAACTTCCGCCACGAGTAGCCCTTCAAGGGCGACAGTGGACGCTCCAAAAGGACGCCACCGTTGACCATAAAACTCTCCTCTCTTTTCTGACCACTCAGGGATATGTGCGGCGAGAGACGGTGCGGGAATGGGGCGAATTTGCCTTGCGCGGAGGACTTCTGGACCTCTTTCCGCCCGGCTACCCCACCCCCTTTCGGTTGGATTTTTTTGGCTCAACGCTCGAGAGTTTGCGCACCTTTGATGCGGTGTCTCAGCTGACCACGGGCACTGTGGATCACCTCGTCCTCAAACCCATGGGGGAAATTCACCTTACACCCGACACCATCGAATGCTTTCGAAAAGGCTATCGGGAGGCCTTTGGGGATCCGGGAAATGACCCTCTTTATCTTGCCATTTCGGAAGGACGAACCCATCCTGGCATGGAGCACTGGCTGCCTCTTTTCTATCCCACTCTTGAGACCTTGGCGGACTATACGGCAGGGGCTGTGTATTGCGTGGATGACCAACTGGAGTCGGTGCGTGCCACTCAGGGGGAACAAATTCGAGATCACTATCAAACCCGGGTTCAGTTTCAATCTTTGGAAGCCCAAGGCGTCCCCTATCACCCGTTGCTTCCGGAAACCCTTTATCAGCTGGATGCCCCCTTGCCGCCCGCCATTACTTTTACCCCCTTCTCTCATCCTGGGGCGCACAAGGATGCGGGCGGAAAAACGCTGGCTCCTTTCAAAGGATTTGATGCGCTCAATGAGACGGTAGCTACTGCCTTAAAGGAAAAAAAGCAGGTGCTGGTTGTGGCCATGACCCCAGGGTCCGCGGAGCGCCTCAGCCATATTCTGGCAGAGCATCACTTCCCCACCTTAACCCCTATTACCTCTTTTGCTGAGCTTACACAAAAGCCAGCCCTTGCCGTGGTGGAGATGACGGCGGGTTTCCAAACCCCAACCCTTCTCGTGATTACGGAAGAAGATATTTTGGGGGAACGCATCGGGCGGCCTTTGAAGGCGAAGAAGCGCAATGACCTCTTTCTTCAAGAAGTCTCAAGCCTCCAGCAAGGCGATCTGGTGGTCCATACAGAGCACGGCATTGGGCGTTATGAAGGGCTCCATACCCTTACCGTGGATGGCGGTAAACCTCATGATTGTTTGGAGATTGTTTATGATGGAGGCGCCAAGCTTTTTGTGCCCGTCGAAAACATTGACGTCCTTACCCGCTATGGGGCCGGAGATGCAAATTCTCCTCTTGATAAATTGGGCGGCGTGGCGTGGCAGGCGCGGAAAGCGAAGGTCAAAAAGCGCCTCAAGGAAACGGCGGATTATTTGCTGAAGGTGGCGGCAGCTCGCACCCTCCATCAAGCAGAAGTGCTGGAAAAACCGGAGGGACTCTACGGGGAATTTGAGGCCCGCTTCCCCTATCCGGAAACGGACGATCAGTTAAATGCGATTGAGGATGTTCTCCAAGATCTCAGCAAAGGCCAGCCCATGGATCGTCTTATTTGTGGGGATGTGGGCTTTGGCAAGACGGAGGTGGCCATGCGGGCCGCCTTTGTAGCCGTTTCTTCGGGAAAACAAGTTGCCGTCATCGTGCCCACAACCTTACTGGCGCGTCAGCATTATCAGTCCTTTGTGACCCGGTTTAAAGATATGGGCGTGCAGATTGCGCAACTGTCCCGCCTTGTGAAGCCAAAGGACGCCACCCGCATCAAGGAGAAACTCGAAAAAGGTGAGATTCAGATCCTCATTGGGACCCATGCGATTCTCTCTGCGTCTGTGAAATTTCATGATCTCGGGCTTCTGATTGTGGATGAGGAACAGCATTTTGGGGTGGCTCAAAAGGAAAAGCTCAAGACCCTTAAGGATAACATCCATGTGTTAACCCTGACCGCAACGCCGATTCCTCGGACCCTCCAGATGGCCCTGTCCGGGGTACGGGAGATGAGCCTGATTACGACACCGCCCCTTGACCGCATGGCGGTGCGCACCTTCGTGCTGCCCTTTGATGGCATGGTGATTCGGGAAGCCATCTTGCGGGAACAATTCCGCGGCGGGCAAACCTTCTATGTGTGTCCTCGTCTTAGTGATCTCGATACGGTAGCGAAGCGCCTGCATCAATTCGTCCCCGAAGTCACCTTTGCGGTGGCTCATGGTCAGCTGAGTCCCACGGCGCTGGAAAACGTGATGTCTTCTTTCTATGAGGGGGCTTTCGATGTGCTTCTGAGCACCAATATTATTGAGTCAGGCATTGATATTCCGCGAGCCAATACCCTCATCATCCACCGGGCGGATATGTTTGGCCTCTCCCAACTTTACCAGCTCCGCGGTCGGGTGGGACGGGCGAAAGCACGGGGTTACGCGTACCTCACCTATGGGGCAGGTCACCCCTTATCCGGGGATGCCCAGAAGCGCCTTGAGGTCATCCAATCCCTCGATACCCTAGGCGCTGGATTTACCCTAGCCAGCCACGATATGGATATCCGCGGGGCGGGGAATCTCGTGGGCGAGGAACAATCCGGCCATATTCGCGAGGTGGGACTTGAGCTCTACCAACACATGCTGGAAGAGGCGATTGCCGCCTTACGGAGTGAACAAACAGGCGAGGCGGTTGAGATTTCCTCATTTGTGCCGCAAATCAAAATTGGAATTTCGGTGTTGATTCCTGACAGTTATGTGGCTGACCTGGGCCTGCGCCTGAGTCTCTACAAACGGGCGAGCGACTTGCAAACACGGGAGGAAATCGATCAGTTCGCCGTTGAACTTGTGGACCGCTTTGGTCCCCTCCCGGAAGAAGTCAAAAACCTTCTCGAGGTGATCTATCTGAAATCCCTCTGCCGCATGGCCCATGTGGATAAAGTGGAGGTAGGTCTGAAGGGAGTACTGATCTCCTTCTATAAGGACAGCCCTCCTCACCCGGAGCGCTTAATCCACCACATCACGGACCAAAAGGGGACGGCTAAAATTCGCCCGGATCAGAAGGTTGTTTATACCCGCGCTTTTGCCTCGCCTAGCGCTTGTTTGCAGGGTGCACGGCAAATTTTGGAAGAACTTGTGGGGGTGGTTGCTTAAGGACCAGAGATGACACTCCGTATTGGCCCCCTCACTCTCGAAGGGAACGTTATCCTGGCACCTATGTCAGGGATGCCTTTTCGGCGGCTTGTGACGTAACATGGGGCAACCCTTGTGATTTCTGAAATGATCGCAAGCCAAGCCATGATTCGTCATACCCGCCACTCTCTCCTCAAAGCCGCTCATGTGGCCGAAGAGCAGCTCTAGGCTTGATATCTTTCCTCATAAAAATTCAGATTGACATGCTGTGCCTGTGAGTAGAACATAGCGAATGTACGGTAAATTTACGTACAGACTTCAACATATAAAAATAAGGCAAAAAGATGAAAAATACAATAAAACTACTCCATTCTGTTGCGTGCGTATCTGTATTGTTAGCTTCTAGCTTTTCTTCTCAATTGTCTGCATCTGCGCCAGCAGCATCGGTTCAGCAGGATCAATATGCTCCTTTAAAGGCGCTCATGTGGGGAGAGGACGTGCCTGTTGTTACGAAAAATCAACACAATCCGATCGTACAACAGACTGCTATTCAAGAGTTTACTATGCACTCTGCTCATAGTTTTCTACCCTGTATGTTTTCTGTCATTCAGCTCGTTTCACAAGCTGATGGATATAGCGAGGTTGAAAAAGAAGTTACGAAAGCTCTCGCACATGATCTAGCGACTAAATTAGATTATAAATCACTTATCATTTCATCGAATGAAAATGAAAGAAAAAAGCATGACGAAGAAATGGATAAATATTTCAAAGAAGATTTACATAAAGCTCTAGACCAACACTATACAGAGCAAGAGCTGCCCCATTTGGTACGCGTTAATGCTGAGAATTTATCGAAACAATACAAAGACGCGATTCCTTTAGAGAAATTAGAAAGGGCAACTGCAATACGTGCTCTTCTGTTAGCCAAACAAATTGCATCTGCAGACGGATTATCTGATCAAGAAAAAGATGCTATTAGAAAAATCGCAAAAATATTAAATGTTTCTGATGCAGCGGATGCAATTATAAACAATACAACAATGCTATAACCACAAACATTTTATGTCAGCGCCTTTTTGAATAAGTTTTATTATTCTAGAAGGTGCTTCAAGAAATACCCAGGCTCTTCTCAAAAGAGATGGCCTGGGTAAATTTGGGTGTTGCTCATCTGGGCAGCCATCATTTCTCCTCCCCCATGTTCAAACACAAGGCATCTTTTCCTTGCAAATCAAGCCCGTCTCCTTTAGACAAGGACCGACGGTAACCAGGGGGATACCCCGTTTGGAGATGACAAATGACGGCAACAACCATGACAGCTGACTCTTTCGACATTCCTCATAAAAAAAGTTATATCAAGCGGGTCATTATGTCCTGCATGATCGGGAATGCGCTCGAGTGGTATGACTTTGCCCTTTATGGGTATTTTGCCACCACCATTGGGCAGCTCTTTTTCCCCAAATTTGATCCTTTTGCAGCCCTGATGGCTACCTTTGGCGTATTTGCGGCGGGCGTCATTATGCGTCCCGTGGGCGGTATTATCTTTGGCCATATTGGCGATAAGATCGGGCGGAAAAATGCTCTTCTGTGGTCGATTTTCTTGATGGCGGTGCCGACTACCCTTTTGGGGCTTTTGCCAACCTATGAACAAATTGGGTGGCTCGCCCCCCTCTTGCTTACAATCATCCGTCTTGCCCAGGGACTTTCCATGGGAGGCGAATTTACAGGCTCCATGATTCTTGTGGTTGAACATGCGGAGAAAGGAAAACGGGGCGTGTATGGAAGTTGGGTGATCTTCAGCGTTCTGATTGGTATTCTGCTCGGCTCAGCCATTGCCACCGGCATTTGTGAGTTTCTCTCAAAAGATCAGCTCTTTGCGTGGGGCTGGCGCATTCCCTTCCTCCTCAGCGTCGTGGGGGGATATGTGGGCTATATCATGCGCCAAACCATCCAGGAACCTAAGCAATTCACCCAAGCGAAGAAGGAACGTAAGAAACATTCGACGCCCGTTTCTGAACTGTTTCACAATCATTGGCGCAAGATATTTTACATTATTTGTATGGAGTTCACCCTCTCCATCGGTTTTTACCTTATTGTGACCTTCATCCCGAACTTCCTCACGGCGATCCTTCACATTGACATGGTGACGAGCCTCATGATGACGACCTTGAGTATGATTGCCATGGGGATTGCGATTATTATTTCGGGCAAACTTTCAGATAAGATTGGGCGCAAGCCTCTTTTATTGGGCAGCACGCTCGCCTTTGTCTGCTGCGCTTACCCCCTCTTTCAAATCCTTGAGGGTTCCTTCATGGCAGCCCTGATGGCGCAAATAACCTTAGCTATGATTTTGGGGGTTTATTTTGCTCCCTTGCCAGCAGCGCTCGTTGAGATGTTCCCTGTGTCTGTGCGGTACTCCGGTCTCTCCCTTTCCCATGGCTTGAGCATGGCTATTTTTGGAAGCAGCGCGCCTATCATTGCAACAGCTCTTATTGAGTGGACAGGAAATAATGCCTCACCTGCCATATATCTCAGCGGAGCCTGCTTAATTTCAGCCCTTTGCTTGCTCTCCATGAAGGACAAGTTCAAGGAAGATTTGCAGTAACATTTCTCTAAACACTCTGGCGCTTCACATGGAGATGGCTTATAAGAGGGTAAGTCAACTTAATGTGGAGAAAGTCCTATGGCAGGGAGCGTTAACAAAGTTATTTTAGTCGGCAATTTGGGGAAAGATCCTGAAGTGCGGATGAGCCAAGATGGGTTAAAAATTGTGAGCCTGTCGATTGCAACGTCTGAACAATGGCGCGACAAGGCTACCCAGGAGCGAAAAGAGCGCACAGAATGGCACCGGGTGGTCATTTTCAACGATAAGCTTTCTGAAATTGCTGAGAAATACTTGCGAAAAGGTGCTAAAGTGTACCTTGAGGGGCAACTTCAAACCCGCAAATGGACCGATCAAGCAGGCCAAGAAAAATACACAACTGAAGTGGTTCTTTCCCGTTTCAAAGGGGAACTCACCATGTTGGATGGCGGAAAGAGCGCAGGGGGCGAGTATGGTGCCCTTGAAAGCCCCTCGATGGGTACTGCTCTCCCCCCTATGGGCGGAGATATTGATGACGATTTACCCTTTTGAGACAGTGTAACAATCCATGATCGAGAATCAAGTCATCAGCATCGAAGAGGAGATGAAAGACTCCTACCTTTCTTATGCCATGAGCGTCATCGTCAGTCGTGCTTTACCTGATGTGCGAGATGGACTGAAGCCGGTGCATCGGCGGATTCTCTATTTTATGTATGAAAGGGGGTATGATTCTAACAAAGCCCACCGAAAATCAGCTCAGATCGTGGGCCCCGTTGTAGGTGCTTACCATCCTCACAGCCCGGACGCTGTATATGAATCCCTCGTGCGCATGGCTCAGGATTTTTCCATGCGTCTTCCTCTTATCGATGGCCAGGGAAACTTCGGATCCATCGACGGCGATCCTCCCGCTGCGATGCGGTATACGGAATCCCGCCTCTCCAAGCCAGCCCATTACCTGTTGCTCGATCTGGACAAAGATACGGTTGATTTTTATCCAAATTATGACAACACAACCGTTCAGCCCACTGTTTTGCCAACGCGCATTCCCAATCTCCTCGTCAACGGGGCGGGAGGAATTGCTGTGGGAATGGCCACGAATATTCCTTCCCACAATTTAGGTGAGGTAATTGATGGGTGCTGTGCCCTCATCGACAATCCAGATCTTACCCTCGAAGAGTTGATGGAATACATTCTGGCGCCTGATTTTCCGACGGGGGCCATGATTATGGGCCGGCGGGGGATTTATAACGCTTTTAAGACAGGGCGTGGCTCTCTTGTGATTCGCAGCCGCACCCACGTTGAAACGATCCGCAAAGATCGGGAAGCGATCATTGTGACCGAAGTTCCCTATCAGGTGAATAAGTCCAAAATGATTGAGCGCATTGCAGAACTCGTTAATAATAAGGAACTTGAGGGTATTTCAGACCTCAGAGACGAATCAGATCGCCAAGGGATGCGCGTTGTTATTGAGCTTAAGAAGGATGCTATTCCCGAGGTCGTCCTCAATCGTCTCTATGCGATGACGCCCCTGCAGACGAGTTTCGGGGTCAATATGTTGGCCATCAATGCCGGCCGGCCGGAACAGATGGGCTTGAAGCCTATCCTCGAATGTTTCCTTGCCTTCCGAGAAGAAGTCATTACACGCCGCACGCGGTTTGAATTGAAAAAAGCCCGTGATCGGGCTCATGTCCTCGTCGGCCTTGCCTTAGCGGTTGCCAATTTGGATGACATGATCATCCTGATTCGTAAAGCGCCCGATCCTCAAACGGCGAGGGAAGAGATCCTTGCGCGCGCCTGGCCTGTGCATGATGTAGAACCCCTCATCCGTTTGATTGATGAGCCCGGGAATGCCCTTGGGGACGGCACCTACCGTATGTCGGAAGTGCAAGCCAAAGCCATTCTGGAACTCCGCCTCCATCGCCTCACTGGCCTTGAGCGGGAAAAGATTGCGGGTGAACTCTCAACCATTGTTGACGAAATTAAAGAGTACCTCTCCATTTTGGCTTCCCGGGATAAGCGCCTTGCGATCATGCGCGCTGAGCTTATGGAGATGAAAGAAAACTACGCGACCCCGCGTCGCACCACGATTGAAGAGGGAGAATTAAACAGCGCAGACGAAGAAGACTTCATTCAACCGGAAGACATGGTCGTCACCGTCAGCCTTGGCGGCTACATCAAGCGCGTTCCTACCACCACCTATCGTGCGCAAAAGCGGGGTGGAAAAGGGCGGTCAGGTATGTCCACGCGGGATGAGGACGCCGTCTCTGATGTCTTCGTCGCTAATACGAAAACGCAACTCTTGTTCTTCACAACCAAGGGCCGTGTTTTCGGTATGAAGGTCTACAAGTTACCCTTGGGAAATCCCCAATCTCGTGGCAAGGCTCTTGTGAACTTACTGCCTCTTGAGGATAAGGAAACGATCTCCACCATCATGCCCATGCCGGAAGAGAAGGCGCAGTGGGAGAATAAGTTTATCCTCTTTGCAACCTCTAAGGGGAATGTGCGACGCAATGCCTTGTCTGACTTCACCAACATTCGCTCCAACGGCAAGATTGCCATGAAGCTGGAGGAAGAAGGGGAAGAGCTCATTGCGGTCAAGACCTGTGATGCGAGCGATGATGTGCTTCTCACCACCCGCGAGGGGCGGTGTATCCGCTTTGACGTGACAGATGTCCGCGAATTCGCCAGCCGATCCTCAACAGGCGTTCGAGGTATTCGCCTTGGCGCAGGAAATGAGGTGGTCTCCATGTCAATTCTGCGCCAGATCGACTTCACCATTGAAGAGCGTGATGCCTACCTCCGCCAGGCTTCCAAACTGCGCCGCCAAGAAGGGGAAGAAGTCGGTGAAAACACACCAACGATCACCCTCTCGCCAGAGCGGTTTGCCGTCATGGCGGAAGCGGAAGAATTTATCCTCACCGTGAGTGAGAAGGGCTTTGGTAAACGCTCTTCGGCTTACGAATATCGCAGTACCAATCGTGGCGGCCAAGGCCTCACTGCCATGGGCATTACGCCTAAGACCGGCAAAATCGTTGACTCCTTCCCCATCCAGGCTACGGATGACATCATGCTCGTCACCAATACGGGCAAGCTCATCCGCTGCCCTGTGGAGGGTATCCGTATTGCAGGTCGTGTGACTCAAGGGGTGACCCTCTTCCGCGTCGCAGAAGGGGAAACGGTTGTCTCCGTTGCGTGTCTCAGGGAAGAGGCAGGAGATGAGGAAGAAACTGTGGAGACGGCTGAGACCACGCTGTAAAAACGTGTCATCCCCGCACCACAACTTGTCATCCCCGCGACTCGGCTACGCCAAAGGCTACGCCGTGGCGAGAGGCGGGGATGACACCTTTTTATATGGCAAAATCATAGGGTTACTGTAGCCTCAGCAGCCTCCTCTCATATAATCTCATAGGATCTCATATAGGTGCGATATGAGACGCGGCACGAGGGCTTTCCCGCTATTACGGTTGAATCCATCATCAAGAAGCTCATGGATCTCAAACGGCTGGAGCGCCTGGGTCAAGGAAGTGCCCGGGTTGTTAATGTTCCGGTGGGGTGAGGGGAGAGAGGGAGGGGGTTGAAACATCAACCTCCTCACACGTGTCCAAGGATTATCTACTTTCTCTTACATGCTGTTTCTGCGCGAGCTTCGCTCTCTTTTCTCCTTCACGCTGTTTTTCTTCTTTACGCGTTATGGCCTCGTGTTGAAGGTGTTTATGGAATTCACCATAGTTAGCATTGTATTTTTTTTCGGCCTTCTCGATTGTTTCACGCATACGGCAGCTTATATATTCCTCTTCCAAGTCTTCAGATTCCGCTGTTAATTTCTCCAGCTTATTTATAAAATTCCGTGGCACAGAGATGTTTTTCAAAGTCCTTCGGGCAAAGGGTTAAAACGTCTTTGTCAAAATCAGCGATGCTCACTTTTGCCATCGCTACGCTTACGGTAGATATTGTGTGCATCGATTTTACAAGCTCACAACTGGGAATAAAGGAAAGCTCTCCAGTCTGTTCAGACACAGCCCACCTATAAGAAGGTGTCGAATCATCCCCTTGGTCTGCGCGCACCCCCTTCCCTTTAGATACCAGGTATGCTGCCGTTCCGATGAACAGCAGCTTCTTAAACATTGCAGTCGTTTGAAATTTGACGAATGGTTCTCTCTCATGTGGTCGCGGGCCTGGTGACGGAGTACGCGAGCTTTCTAGGCTCTGGTTATCTTGCGCATCGGATGCAACACAAGCAACCGAACTGATGAATAAATTAAGCACTAATGCGAGCCCGACGATTTTTTTCATTGAATGACCTTTTTAAGTAAAATTTATGATACTTTGACAGAAAGCTCCAAAAAGACTTTCTTTTAAGTAACAACTCACCTCAAAATGGACAAGCGTAAAGTTCTGTTGTGAACAGAGCTTCCCCCCCCCTCAATCCTCTGTCATCTTCAACGCCGCTAAGAAGGCAGACTGGGGGATTTCCACATTGCCCACTTGGCGCATGCGTTTCTTGCCTTCCTTTTGTTTATCCAGCAATTTCCGCTTTCTTGAAACGTCACCGCCATAGCATTTCGCGGTCACGTCTTTGCGCATGGCGGAGATGGTCTCGCGGGCAATGACTTTCGCCCCAATGGCCGCTTGAATCGCGATTTTGAAGAGCTGGCGAGGGATGAGATCTTTCAGTTTGGAACACAGCATGCGTCCCCGATGTTCCGCGTGCGACCGGTGGACAATGGTGGAGAGGGCATCCACGGGATCTCCGTTCACCAAGACGGAAAGCTTCACGAGCTCCCCTTCCTCATACCCATCCATCTGGTAGTCAAAGCTGGCGTAGCCGCGGCTGACCGATTTCAAACGATCATAGAAATCAAAGACGACTTCATTCAAGGGCAAACGATAGACGGCCATGGCCCGCCCGCCCACATAGGTGAGGTCGAGTTGAATCCCGCGGCGCTCTGTACATAAGGTAAGGACTGAGCCTAGGTACGTATCGGGCACGAGGATGGTGGCCTTAATCCAGGGCTCTTCCATCTTCGCAATCTTCATCACATCCGGCATGTCCGCCGGGTTGTGAAGCTCAATCATGGTCCCATTGGTCATGTGGAGCTTATAGATCACGCTGGGGGCCGTTGTGACCAGGTCTAGGTTGAACTCTCGCTCCAATCGTTCTTGAATAATCTCAAGGTGCAGGAGGCCGAGGAAGCCACACCGGAATCCAAAGCCAAGGGCTGCGGAAGATTCCGTTTCAAATTGGAAGCTCGCATCATTGAGGCGCAGTTTCCCGAGGCTTTCTCGGAGTTGATCAAATTCCGCTGCATCTGCCGGGAAAAGTCCGCAGAACACGACGGGCACGCTGGGCTTAAAACCAGGCAGAGGTTCCGCCGCCGACCGTTTGTCCTCTGTCACCGTATCGCCCACGTTGCAATCGGCCACGGCCTTAATGCCCGCGGTAAAGAAGCCGACTTCGCCAGGGGTGAGGCTCGCGAGCACTTCGCGTTTCGGCGTAAAGACACCGACCTGATCGACGGGATAGACAGAGCCTGTGGACATCATCTTGATCTTCATGCCGGGTTTGAGGATCCCATCCACAATGCGCACCAGGATGATGACACCAAGATACGCATCATACCAACTGTCGACGAGCAACGCCTTGAGAGGGGCGTCTTTTTCCCCCTTCGGGGCTGGTAAGCGGTGGACAATGGCTTCGAGCACATCGGGCACACCAAGGCCCGATTTCGCAGAAACCATGAGGGCATCACTGGCATCCAATCCGATGACATCTTCGATCTGTTCTTTGACCTTATCCGGCTCAGCGGCAGGAAGGTCGACTTTGTTGAGAACAGGAATGATCTCATGATTGTTGTCGATCGCTTGGTAGACGTTGGCGAGGGTCTGGGCTTCCACCCCTTGGCTCGCATCCACAACTAACAACGATCCTTCACAGGCTGCTAAGGATCGGCTGACCTCATAGGCAAAATCCACGTGTCCAGGGGTGTCCATCAGGTTGAGCTGATAGGTCTCGCCATTCTTGGCCTTATAGGTGAGACGCACGGTCTGGGCCTTAATCGTAATGCCGCGCTCCCGCTCGATATCCATAGTATCGAGCACCTGTTCTTTCAGTTCTCGCTCCGTGAGACCACCGCATACCTGGATGAGTCGATCCGCGAGCGTCGACTTTCCATGGTCAATGTGCGCAATGATCGAAAAGTTGCGGATGTGGGAAAGTTCGGTCATCTCAATACGCCTTCTGTTGCTCGTGTTAATGATGCCACCACCTTTTCGCATACGTCCTGGATTTCCCCATCGGTCAGGGTGTGATCTTGTGCTTGCAAGGTCACACGAATACCTAAGGCCTTTTTACCGTCGCCTAAATCAAAGACATCAAAAAGGGTCACGTCTTGGATGAGGACCGGGTCGGCTTTCTGGGCCGCTTTGAGCGCTATCTCCGCTGCAACCGCGTTCTCGACCACAAGGGAAAAGTCCCGCTCGACCGCTTGGTAGGGGGAGAGGATCAGCTTAGATTTTGCTGTTGTTTTTTTCTTAGGTAGGGGCAAGCGATCGATGAAAATTTCAAAGCCCACAACGGGCCCCTTCAGGTCAAACGCTTTTACAATCCGGGGATGGAGCTCCCCAAAATAGCCTAACACTTCTTTGCCAAGCTTGAGAGTGGCAGAACGCCCGGGGTGGTACCAGCTGGGTGTTGCGCGATCGCCTTGCGCCTCCATTTCAATCACTGCCAATGCATCGCCCTTCGCATCATAAAGATCCACGGGGCGCGTTTTTTGTGTCCAGTTCCCCTCTTGGAAAACGCCAGCACGCACGCCTGCTGCCATCATATGTTGGCCTTCAGGGGTGGGATTCGTGTATTGGGGGCCAACTTCAAAAAGGCTCACAGCGTCCGCCCCCCGATTTTGGTTCCGTGCCACAGCACTTAACAAATGGGGGAGAAGACTGGGGCGCATGACGCTGAGATCTTGACTAATGGGATTCAGCAGGACCAAGCTTTCGGGCACACCCCCGAAAAGGTCTGCTTCTTTTGGAGAGATGAATGACCAGGTCACGACTTCCGTCATGCCCCGCCCTGCCAGGCGATCCCGCACACGAAAACGACGGGTTTGCAGAGGACTCAAAGGCTTGGCTTCGGGCCGCACGCCGTAGGGAATGGAAGGTATCTTGTCATAGCCTTCGACCCGCAAGATTTCCTCAACGAGATCTGCTTCTCTTTCAATGTCAAACCGCCAGGAGGGAGGAAGGGCCGTGAATGCCTCACCGCTCCCTGTTACCTCAAACCCGAGGCTTGTCAAAATCTCAGCCGCGCGTTGAGGGGCCACCTTCAGCCCGCCGAGGCTCTCCACCCGTTCCGGGCGGAATCGGATGGGTGTATTAAAAGAGGGCGCAGCGCCTGCTTCCATAATGTCACCCGCTTCTCCTCCACACAACTCCAGGATCATCTTCGTGGCAGCCTCAAGGCCGGGGAGGGTTGAAGCTGGGTCTACGCCCCGCTCAAAGCGCGACCGGGCATCGCTAATAATGCCCAGAGGGCGGGCGGTCATGGCAATCTGGATGGGGTCAAAGAAAGCGGCTTCAAGGAAGACGTTGGTGGTGGTCTCATCGCAGCCTGTGCTTTTTCCCCCCATGATACCCGCTAAAGAAATAATGCCCGTATCATCGCAAATGACAGTGGACCCTTCTTTGAGAGTGTAGGTTTTATCGTCTAACGCCTCAAAGGATTCCCCCTCTTGAGAGGCGCGGATGGTGATGTTTCCTTTGATCTTGTCCCAATCAAACACATGGAGGGGACGCGCCCTGTCGTGGGAAAAGAAGTTCGTAATGTCCACGAGTGTTGAAATGGACTTGAGGCCTACGGATTGGAGCTTTTTACGCAGTCCCTCCGGGCTGGGGCCATTTTTGACATTGCGAATAATGCGGCCGGTGAAGTGGGGGCACACGCCAGTGTCGCACTGCAGTGTCACAGTGTCGCAGCCCGCCAAGTCGCTATGGCGGATGACCGCCAGCGAAGGCGGGTGGAGCTTACCCAGCCCCGCTGCCGCTAGATCCCGCGCAATGCCTAAAACCCCCAAGCAATCGCCTCGATTGGGGGTGATATCAATGTCAATGAGAACATCATCAAGACCTAAGAGTTTGGCATAGCTTTCGCCGAGAGGAGCATTCGGCTCAACTTCAACAATTCCCTCTGACTCTGTTCCCAAAAGGAGCTCAGTTGCGGAGCACATCATCCCAAAGCTATCAACGCCCCGCACATTGCCCACTTTAAGCGCTTGTCCCGTTGAGGGGATCACGACGCCAGGACGACCGAGAACTGTCTTGAGTCCTTTGCGAGCATTGGACGCACCGCACACGACTTGGATCACTTCCGTCCCTGTATTGACTTTGCAGACCTGGAGGCGATCCGCATTGGGGTGACGCTCTGCCTCCTCAATGAGGCACACGGTAAAGGGCGCTAAGGCTTCCGCTTTGTTCTCAACGCTCTCGACCGTAAGCCCGAGGGCCGTGAGAGTATCCAGAATGGTGTCGAGGGGTGCTGTTGTCTCTAAATGATCGCGTAGCCAGGAGAGGGTAAATTTCATGTTCTATTCCCTCGCATCTACAGAAAAGCCATAGTGATTGAGCCACCGAAGGTCGGACTCAAAAAAGAGACGCAAGTCCTCAATGCCATACTTCAGCATGGTGATACGCTCAATGCCCATGCCAAAGGCGAAGCCTTGGTACACATCTGGGTCAATATTGCAGTTTCTGAGCACATTGGGATGCACCATCCCACACCCTAAAATCTCGAGCCATTTGTCGCCTTTCCACTGGATATCGACCTCAGCGGAAGGCTCGGTAAAGGGGAAGTAACTGGGGCGAAACCGCAGCTTCAGCGCGGGATCCTCAAAGAACAACCGGCAGAACTCTTCCAAGCATCCTTTCAGGTGTCCCATGTGGGTGTGTTTATCCACCACAATTCCTTCGACCTGATGAAACATCGGCGTGTGGGTGGCGTCGTAATCAGAGCGAAAGGTGCGCCCGGGTGCAATGATACGAATCGGAGGCTCACCTTTCAGCATGGTGCGGATTTGCACAGGGGATGTATGGGTGCGCAGCACGTAAGGTTGCTCCGTCGCACCGGGGGGCAAATAGAATGTATCCTGCATCTCTCGCGCTGGGTGTTCCGCAGGAACGTTGAGAGCCGTGAAATTGTAGAAATCTTCCTCGATATCGGGTCCTTCCGCAACCGTAAAGCCCATGCCCCCAAAGATGTGGATGATCTGATCCATCACGGAGGAGAGAGGGTGAATTTTTCCGCTTGCAACCGGCCGAGGAGGCAAAGAGACATCGAGCGTTTCTGTCGTAAGGCGTGCTGTGAGGTCGGCTTCCTCAAGCATCTGCTTGCGTGTGTCTAAAGCGTCGGTCAGCTCTTGCTTGAGGATATTGAATGCCGCACCCATCTCTCGCCGTTCCTCAGGCGTCTTGGAGCCTAAGTCCTTCATGAGCTCGGTGATCGCGCCCTTTTTTCCAAAGGCCGCAACACGCACGTCCTCCAGACCCTGCAAAGAAGATGCGTTTTCGATGTCTGTCAAAATTTGGTTTTTTAGATCCATGCTTATCCTGTTTCTGTCTCCTAAACCGTCCGCCTCCGCTGGCGTGACATCACGCCATAGCGACTTGGCGGATGGTTTTTCAGATCCATGACTCTCTCTTTTCTGTGGGGAGAGTTATAGCATGGATCAAGGAAATGACGAGAAGAATATTCGGTTTTTTGTGTTTAGGTTCATGAACAAAAGTTCAAAAAAGGTTGTTATCCCTGGCTAGCAACCCTTCATCCCCGGCTTCGCCAGCCATGGCGAATCGGGGGTGGTAGGGTTGGTTGACCGGGGATCTTATTTCAACACCATTGCTGCTGAGAGAAGCTCCTCGACTCGCCACGGCGAAGCCTTTGGCGTAGCCCGGGTTAAGAAGGGCCTAAAGCCCTCGACTCCACTCGGCTTTGCCGAGCTATGTCGAGTGCAAGGCCTTCCCCTAAAACATATACTTAAGCGTCGCCTTAAACGTACTGTAGTAAGGAGCGAGCGTCACGGTAGATGTTGCCGACAAAGGAGCAATATTAGCAAGATTCCTCGTTGTTCCAGTCGAAGAAGAGGACAAAGTGACCTTCTGGGATTGCACCCCTGTATACTCAAGTCCGCAAACCACATCTTTGGCAATAAGAAAGTCAAGACCGGCTCCCCAGAGAAATCCATTGAGACGTTTGTTCCCTGACACAGAGGGAGACCACGAAGTAGAAGCCCCGAAAGAATTATTGTAATAATTTGACGTATTTGCGAAACTATATTGAGAACTGTCCCACCCTAAGATAATTTTCGGCATGAGGACGTTAGCAACAACATATGAAAAAACGCCCCGCAATTGCAAAGAATTTTTAAGACCAACCTGCAGACAATAAGATTGGAAGGAGCTAGTGCCTGGAAGCCCAAGAAAAGGAGAGGCCTTTGTACTTGTTTGTGAATTATTCATGGATGTCCAATTGGCTAAGAAATCTACCCCCAGTCCCCACGGTCCGAAACGCTGGAGATATCCGGCAATGAGGCCCCCATTAAGGCCTGAGATATCCAAAGAGGTGGCGGAAGTAGAGGTTTGGAATTGGGTGTTAGTTATCCCCACCGTATGGGGCGCCAAATTCGTTACATCCGTCACCCTTGCCGTGCCACCTCCCCATCCCAGTGTGCCTCCCAGAGAGAATCCCTGGAAAGCGGGTTGAGCGCCGCATGGAGGTGGAGGGGGAGCACTCTCTGCGATTGCAGCGGTTGTCATGAAGGAGAGCGAACAGAGGAAGAAAACTTTTTTCATTGTTATGCCTTTCTGGGAGGATGTTTTTTTGGACAGTAGCCATTTATGGATTGAGGGGCAAGGGGGGAGATTGGGGAATGCTGAACGTAGGCTTTATTCACGACGCCCCTCCTCCCCCAGCCTAAATCGTTATGGCCACTCGGGAAATTTTGGCAGCAAAAAAACTATGATATTGTCCGCTTGTAAACCAAAGAGGTAACATTGGTGAAGGAAAAAGAAGGGGGCCCCCTTTGTGTATACACTTTTTTTCCTTCACGTGTTCTGTCAAAGACAGCCGGGATCCCTTTAGGGAATAAAGCGAATTTTTCGCCCCTGCCGAGATAAGAAACAATGACCTCCTGGTTTACTCCTTGCCCTCTTATGAGAGAACACGTTTGAGAGCTCCTTCAGGGCGTACGACTGAAGGAATGAGGAAACTTAAGAAAGGAGAGGAAAAATGATTATGACGACATTATGACGACGACTCCCCCACTCTCTCAATCTCCCACCGAAGCTCCACGCCTGACTCCGCCAAGACCCGGCGGCGGACTTCTTCGCCTAAAGCTTCCAAATCTTGAGCGGTGGCTCCGCCTGTGTTGAGCATAAAATTGCAATGGAGATCAGACATGCGGGCACCTCCAATTTGAAGGCCTCGGCAGCCGGCTTGGTCAATGAGTTTCCATGCGCTTAAGCCTTCTGGGTTGGCAAAGGTACTGCCGCCCGTGCGAGAATGGATAGGTTGGGTTTTCTCACGGGTTTCGAGGAGGGTTTTGATTTTTTCTTGGCTTTCTAAAGCCTCCCCTTTTTCTCCTCGCAAACATGCGCCAACGAAGATCCAATCTTTGGGAACGTCACAGTGACGGTAGCTCAATCCCATTTCTTCAGGGGCCAGTTGATGGACAGTCCCTTGAGGATCAACAGCCAGAGCATGCACAAGGACTTGAGCGATCTCCGATCCATAACATCCCGCATTCATACGCAGGGCACCGCCGATGGTACCGGGAATGCCACAGAGGAATTCGAGGCCTGTGATGCCTTCTTCTGCCGTGTAGAGGGCGACGGTGCGATCCAGGACGGCGGCCCCCACATGAACCTGAGTATCTTCAATCCGCAACTCCGTGAAGCCACGGCCTAAGCGTATGACAACGCCTGGCACGCCCCCGTCCCTCACCAGGAGATTCGAGCCGACGCCAATGACAGATACAGGGAGATCGGCTGGCTTGTTTTTCAAGAAGAAACAGAGATCTTCAAGATCGGCTGGCTTGAAGGTCACATCGGCACATCCGCCGACCTGAAACCAGAGGACAGGGGCCAGCGGGACATCGAATAAATACCGCCCCCGAATGATCGGCAAGCGAGATTTCAGGTCTTCGCTTAAGCGCATGTGCGTTGCGGTAGGGCAGACAGTTGGTCTGCCAGGGCACGAGCAATGGTGGAGATCGTCCCTGCGCCTAGGCACAGCACCATATCGTCCGGCTGAGTGAGGGTATGGAGCATATCTGGCAGCTGTTCTGGCGTGTCACATGCGTAGACTTCCCCAGGCATTTTTGCGACCAGTGCTTCATGGGTGATGCCTTCTCGTGGCGCTTCCCGGGATCCATACACAGGGAGAACGATGGTGAGATCTGCGTCTTTACAGGAGGTGGTGAACTCTTGGAAATGGTGATCAACGCGACTAAATCGGTGCGGTTGTAACACAACAAGAACACGTCCTGGCGTCGCTTTTCGAGCGGCTGCGATTGTGGCTTCGATCTCAACAGGATGGTGTGCATAATCATCAATGATGGTCACATTGTTCCATTCGCCCACAGGGGTAAAGCGGCGCTGCACCCCTTGGAAAGAGGCAAAGGCCTTTTGGAGAGCTTCTGGGGAAACGCCACATTCAAAAGAAATGGCTGCAATGCCTGTTGCATTGAGTACGTTATGGTGACCGTGGAGGGCGAGGGTCATCGATGTTCTGGATGTTCCTTTCACAAGATCAAAGGTGGCCCCTTTTGCACTGAGTTGAATATTTTCAGCTCGGATATCCGCTTCCGGATGAACGCCATAGCTCACACAGCGTTGGGATCCCTGAATCTTTTTCCATAAGACATAGGCTTGAGGGCTATCAATACCGAGGACAGCAAGCCCCTCTGGGTTTTGAAGGTCTGTTGCGAATGTCTCAAACTCACCATAGAGATGGTCGATGGATGTGTAATAATCCATGTGATCTGCATCAATGTTAGTGATCATGGCAATATGTCGTGGCAACTTTGTGAAGCTCCCATCTGACTCATCCGCCTCTGCCACACACCACTCCCCTTTGCCCTCTTTCACATTAGAGCCCCAGTTGTTCATGATGCCGCCATCGATGACCGTGGGGTCAAGACCTGCCACTTCCAGCACCCACCCCATGAGGCCGGTGGTCGTTGTCTTTCCATGGGTTCCTGAAATCGCAATGGGTTTCTGGTCGGCCATGATCATGGCCAGGACGTCAGCGCGGTGGAAAATTTTTAGATGACGGGCACGGGCTTCCTGCAACTCAAGGTTTGTTTCTTTGATGTCCGTTGAAATCACGATGACATCTTTCCCTTCCACGTTCTCTGGCTTCTGGCCGATGACGATGGAGACGCCCATGGCTTGGAGGCGTTCGATATTGCCATTGACGGCGATATCGCTGCCACTCACGGCAAACCCTTTTTGGCAAAGAATCTGGGCGAGGCCACTCATCCCAATACCGCCGATGCCGATAAAGTGGATAGAAAAGGTCTTGAATTCATTGAGGGAGGTCATATTTTTTCTTTCTGTGCTGTGAGATGTGCGATGAGCGTGCTCAGCCTCTGCGCTGCATCCGGTGTTACGATGGAACGTATATTGACTGCTGCGCGCTGTAATTGCCAGGGGGAATTTATCAATTCTGATAAAAGAGTTGCAAGTTTCTGAGGCGTCAGGTCTTTCTCTTGCCTCACCCATGCTCCCTCTGCATCTACGGCTTGCTGTGCGTTATACGTTTGATGATCATCCATGGCGTAAGGGTAAGGGACAAAAAGGATGGGTCTCCCCACAAGAGCTGCTTCACAGACGCTCGATGCCCCTGCCCGGGAAATGATGAAATGGGCTTTTTTATACCGCTCCCCCATCTTATCTAGAAAAGGGGCGAGCTCCACGGTTGCCTGTGTTGCCTCATAAAGGGTTTGGGTGTGCTCTAAAGATTCAGGGCGACATTGTTGGGTGATGTGGAGGCGCTTTTGAAGTGTTGGGTCGAGGAGCTGGATGGCTTGCGGTATGATTTCACCAAAGACACGGGCCCCTTGGCTGCCCCCCGTAATCAGCAGATGAACAGGTCCTTTATCCTTGGGGGGATCATAGTCTGCCGACTTAATTTCAGGACGTAAGGGAAGGCCGGTGAAGGCCACCTTTTTTGTGCAAGAGGAGGGGATTTTTTCAACATGAGGAAAGGACGTTGCGATGCTTGTCACAAAGGGGGCGAGCAAGCGATTCGTCCGCCCGAGGTAGGCATCGGCTTGATGGATAACGGTTGGAATCCGCAACACCGTTGCAGCAATCAGTGGCGGGAGGGAGGTATGTCCTCCAAATCCCACCACAACACTTGGCTTGAGACGGCGCAAATGGTGAAAGGATGCGATAATACCCTGCAGTAACCCCCAGAGTCCCTTTATTTTGTGGAAGAGAGAGCCATCAAACCGTCCAACAGGAATCAACAGATTTGAGAGATTCGCCTCTTTAAGAAATTGGTGCCCCCGTTTATCGGTGAGGAGCCACACGTCTTCTCCGTGTATGCTTAATTCTTTCGCCAAAGCCAGGGCAGGGAAAAGGTGGCCTCCCGTTCCCCCTGCTGCTAGAACGACTTTAGAATTCTCCATGGCCCCCGATCCTACGGCGGGTGAGACTCAGAACCATTCCCATGCCCAAAGCGAGCGCAAACATAGATGATCCCCCATAGCTAATAAAGGGGAGCGTCATTCCTTTTGTGGGCATCAAATTGAGCGTAGAGGCCATATTAATAACGGCTTGAAGGCCAAATTGAACGGTGAGTCCCGTCACGGCTAGCACAACAAACATGCTTTTTTCTTCGAGCAGCCGACTAAAGGAACGGAGGATGACAAGAGCAAACACCCCAACCAAAAAGAGACAAAAGATGAGGCCGAATTCTTCTCCTGCCACTGCAAAGACGAAGTCCGCGTGGGCGTCAGGCAAATGCTTTTTCACGGTGCCTTCTCCTGGCCCCTTACCCAGCAGTCCTCCATTCATGAAGGCCTCTAAGGACTGAATAATTTGATAGCGATCTCCAAATTTTCCTTCCGCTTCGGGGTGGAAAAAATGATCAACCCGGCGGGTCACATGAGGAAAAAGAAAGTAAGCACCGACCAGACCTCCGACCCCACACACGCCTGCGGAACAAATCCAGAGGAGCGGGAGACCGGCCAAAAAAAACTGGGTGAACCACATGGCTGTAATGAGAGCCGTCATCCCTAGGTCGGGCTGGAGCAGTAAAAATCCAACAACCACGCCATACAGCCCGATGCCGACAATATGTCCAGGAAACTCAGGGTGGGCTTTATGGTGGGCAAACACCATGGCACTAACAATGGCAAAAGCGGGCTTCACAAATTCGGAAGGTTGAAGCGAAAATCCTCCCACCTCAAGCCACCGACAGGCTCCCTTCACTTCCACTCCCATAAAGATGGTCAGAATGACACCTATAAGACTCACACAAAAGAGGACGATCGCCAGCTTTTTGATATAGGAAAGAGGTAAAAAAGAGGTACCAATCAGAATGCCAAAAGTGGGAGCTAAAAATAGAATATGTTTTTTGATAAAATGAAACGAGGCCCAGTGATGCTGAATCGCAACAGCCGGGCTTGCGGCCGTAATCAGCAACACGCCCATGGTCATCAAAAGCAAAACGGCCATGAGGATCCAACGGTCAATCGTCCACCACCATTGCCCGATAAAGTTTGTGTTTGTGCGATCTAGAGAGAGCATGGGGCGTCACTTTCTGTTGTAAGAAAGAGGTTGTCATCCCCGCGCAGGCGGGGACCCAGGCTTAAAATCTTTGTTGTCATCCCTGCGACCCGGGCTACACCGGAGGCTTCGCCGAGGCGAGAAGCAGGGATCCAGACAAAAAGCTTACCCGCGCAGGCGCGGGCATTATATCTGGGTCCCCGCCTGCGCGGGGATGACAAATCTACACTCATACCAACATCCTCACGCGCATATCTCCCGTACCACTTCACAAAACACTTCTCCTCGCACTTCAAAATCCTGAAATTGGTCCCAGCTGGCGCAAGCGGGTGAAAGCAGAACGACTGCATCTGGTTTATTTTCTTTCAGGGCTAGTCCTGCTGCCGCTTGTGTCGCCTCTTGGAGGGTCTCACAGAGTGTGTAGGGCACTTTTCCCTCAAGGGTCAGTGCAAAGGCGCTGGCAGCTTCTCCATACAAAAAGGCATGGGTGAGAGACGGAAAATAGGGCCGCAAAGAACCGATGCCCCCTTCCTTAGGGCGCCCGCCGAAAAGTACATAGAGGGGGTTATCACGGTAGCAGGCCAGCGCCTTTGCCACAGCTTCGGCATTCGTTGCCTTACTGTCATTGATAAAGGTTATGTTTTTGTATTGGGCCACCTGCTGTTGCCGATGGGCAAGCCCTGGGAAAGACGCGATACTCTTCGTAATGGCTTCAGCACTGAGACCCACCGAGCGAAGCACACCAAAAGCAGCTGCGATATTCTGCCAATTGTGTTGCCCTCTTAAACAATCAAAATCTTTCAAGCTGATGATGGCCTGACCATTTTCGTAAAGCGTCCCCTCTTTTACGGAAATCCCATCATCAAGTCGCTTGCACGTGGAAATCGGGATCAACTTAACGCCACCAACGTCTCGGAGAGATTCATGAAGGGTGAGACAATGGGAATCATCCACACTGATCACGAGGACGTCCTGCGGGGTGGCATTTTTATAAATCAGTTTTTTTGCCGCAATATACCCTTCCATTCCTCCATGACGCTCCAGATGGTCGGGAGTAATATTGAGGAGCACACTGATATGACAATGGAGACTCGGGGTGATCTCCAATTGATAGGAGGAGAGTTCCAAAACATAGAAGCCCCCCTTTTCTAAAGGTTGCAGATCCATGACGGGAATACCGAGATTTCCCCCCACCTCTCGTTTGACCTTATTGTCTTGGAGCACATGGCCGATCAAGGTTGTTGTGGTCGACTTTCCATTTGTTCCCGTAATACCAATATAGGTGGCTTGCGGTTGGCTAAGGCACAAAATTTCAATATCGCTGATGGGCTGTAACCCTGCCAGTTGCGCCCGTGCCACAAGGGGATGGGGGGCCGGATAGTGGTGGGGAATCCCGGGACTGAGGACAAGATGGTCCACTTGATTCCACGCAACCGTGTGAAGACCCACAAGCGGAACACCTTCTTCCTGTGCGGTTTTCCGGCTTTTTTCTTGATCATCCCATGCCAAAACACGAGCCCCTGCCCGCACCAGGGCTTTCGCAACGGATCGCCCCGAACGTCCTAATCCCAGAACGGCCATTGTTTTATCTTTGAAAAGGTGAGGTGTAATCATCAAACTCTACCGTAACTTCAATGTTGAAAGAGCGAGGAGTGCCAAAACAATGGAGATAATCCAAAAGCGAAAAACGATTGTGGGCTCGGACCATCCCTTTTTCTCAAAGTGGTGATGAATGGGTGCCATCAAAAAGATGCGCTTTCCCCCCGACCACTTGAAGTATCCAATTTGGAGGATGACAGACACGGTTTCAAGGACAAAAAGGCCGCCCGCAATGGCGAGGATAAATTCATGCTTCGTCATCATCGAGAGGGTGCCCAGCGCCCCGCCTGCTGCAAGAGAGCCCGTGTCTCCCATAATGACCTTGGCAGGGGGGGCGTTATACCACAAGAACCCAAGGCCCGCTCCGATTAAGGCTCCACAGAATGTTGCGAGTTCTCCAACGCCTGGGATGAACACAATCTGCAAGTAATTCGCAAAAATGTGGTTACCCACAAGGTAGGAGATGAGTGCAAAACACACAGCGACGATCATGACGGGACCGATGGCCAATCCATCCAGCCCGTCTGTTAAATTCACCGCATTCGAGGCCCCCACAATCACAAAGAGGCCAAAGGGGATATAAAACCACCCTAAATTGACGACAATATTCTTGAAAAAAGGCACCGATGTACAGGTTGCAAGATCGGGGGTTCCGAGGTGCATAATCCCATAGGTCGCACTCACGCTTATGGTCACCTGGAAGAAGATCTTTCGCCACCGAGAGAGGCCGTCGGAATTCCGTTTCATCAATTTAAGGTAGTCATCAAGTGCGCCTACAAACCCAAATCCCAGTGTTACCAGCAATAAAATAAGGAGGTAGGGATTGTCCAATTTGGCCCATAACAATTCACTGCAGGTGAGAGCAAAAAGAATGAGTACCCCTCCCATGGTGGGGGTTCCTTTTTTTGTAATCAGGTGAGAGGCAGGTCCATCCTCCCGAATCGGCTGGCCTTGACGTTGTTTCTTCTTTAGCCATTTGATAAAGGCAGGACCGCAGAGGAAACTGATTAGAAGGGCTGTGAGAAGCGCTCCGACCGTCCGAAAAGTAATATATCGGAAGAGGTTAAAGAAAACGCTATCATGACCGAAGAGGGTGTAGAGGTAGTAGAGCATATGCTACCTCACCCCGCGCTGTTGGAGAGGATGATCCTTTTGCTTCTCTAGCAAGGCTTCCATGATCGGCTTAATATTCGTTCTTAAAGAAGCCTTCACGGTTACCACGTCCCCGGGTTTTACGCCTGCAAGGACCATCGGCAACAGCTCTGCCGAAGTTGAGGCATATCCCCCCTTCATGGGTGCAGGGAGGCAGTTAAATAAATGGATCATATCCGGACCACAGCAGTATACGATATCGATTTTATTCTCGAGCAAAGGTTCCAAAAGCGCTTCATGGCGCTCTTTCGAAAGGTCACCTTGTTCCACCATGTGTCCCAATACGGCCACTTTGCGGGTTCCGTGACTTTGCCCTAAAACGTCAAGAGCGGCCCGCATGGACACAGGCTGGGCATTATAACTTTCATCAAAGATCGTAAAAATACCCTTGTGAGCTTGGCCACGACCTGCAATCGCTTCAATAGCGGCAAGATCGTATGCAGCCTTTTTAACGTCAGCACCTGCGAGATGCACAGCTCCTAAAACGGCCAAGCTATTTGTCACCCAGTGCTTCCCCGACACAGGTACTGTATAGGCAATGTGGGTCCCGCCGATATCGGCAATGATGTGTCCCCCCTCCCCTTCTTTTTCGTACGAAAGAAGACGATAGGTGGCACTCGGATGCTCCCCGAAGCTAAACACATTAATCCCCTTTGCTTCCGCTAAGTCAGAGAGGAAGCTGAAATAGGAGTTATCCCGATTGAGAAGTGCGGCTCCCCCTGGGGTCATGCCCTCAAAGATTTCTGCTTTCGCACGGGCGATATCATCAACGCTGTTGAAAAATCCCGGATGCGCTTCTCCAATGAGCGTAATAATCGCAATGTGGGGCTGAATCATCCGACTTAAAGGGATGATTTCCCCTGCATGATTCATACCCACTTCAAAAACCCCAAACTGGGTGTCTTGGGGCATACGGGCAAGGGTGAGGGGAACGCCCCAGTGATTGTTGTAACTCGATACGCTGCCGTGGGTGGGCGCCTGATTTTGCAGAACGGTTTTGAGCATTTCTTTTGTACTCGTTTTTCCCGCACTTCCCGTCACCGCGATACGCAAAGCCTTCGATCGAATGCGAGCGGCAACCCCTAACTGTTCAAGTGCTTTTAATGTGTCATCAACAGGAAGGGTGGGCAGAAACGTCGTACTACTTTCCGACACAAGGGCTGCGACCGCCCCTCTTGATGCCGCTTCTGCGAGAAAGGCATGGCCGTCTCCAAACTCCCCTTTGAGGGCAACAAAAAGATCTCCCTTTTGCAACGTCCGGGTGTCAATTGAGATTCCTTTGCACTCCCATGGAGCGGTGGAGGTATGACCAACGACCTGCTCAACGGCTTTTGATGTCCATAGACTTGTCATGACACTCTCGCTTTCTGTACTTCTTCTACGTCATTAAAAAAAAGAACTTGATCCTCGACAAGCTGATAAAGTTCGTGTCCTTTGCCGGCAATCAACACCACATCTCCTGCCTGTTGACTGGCAAGGGCTGTGCGAATCGCTGCTCGCCTATCCGGAATGTCGCTCGCCCCAGGACATTTTGCAAGAATTTGTTTTCGGATTTCTGCAGGATTTTCATAACGCGGATTGTCATCGGTGACAATCACATGGTCGGCAAGGGTTGCCGCGATCTCTCCCATGAGCGGCCGTTTGAGGATATCCCGATCTCCCCCGCACCCAAACACGACCCACACCTTTCCTGCCGTATGAGGGCGCAAGGCTTTTAGCACAAGGGCAAGGGCATCGGGTGTATGGGCATAGTCCACATACACACCTGGTGCTGCTTGTTCGAGGCGACCGGGCACTGCTGTTAACGTCATGCATGCTTTAATCATTTGTGCAGGGTCTGCACCACACACAACCGCTGCACTGAGGGCGGCCAGCACGTTATAGGCCTGAAACTCTCCCACAAGCGGAAGAAGGAACGTATAAGAGGTGCCTGCAATGAGGAGATTGATCTCCTGGCCCTCTGGGCGTGGCGCAAGCGCCAGCAGCTGGACATCTGCGCCCTTCCTCCCAAAACTAAAAGTAGGGAGAGACCGCTTACGGCAGATCTCCACCAACGTGTTGTACTCCACCATATCTGCGTTCAAGATCGCCGTGGCGCCGGGTTTCATCACTTCCTCAAATAGGCGTGCCTTCGCCACAAAATAGGCGTCCAAGGTGTGGTGATAGTCTAAGTGATCTTGGGTAAAATTCGTGAAAATAGCGGCCTTCATCTTCACCCCATCGAGGCGATGCTGATGAATCCCGTGGCTTGACGCCTCAAAGGCAAGATGCTCGATGTCTTGCTGTTGCAGTCCCTGTAATAGCTGATGGAACATGACAGGATCCGGGGTGTTGATTCCTTCCGTTCCTGTAGGAGGTGGCAGAGGCGATCCCTCAATTACAAGTCCCAATGTGCCGAGGCTTGCAGCGGATCGGTCGAGATGCGCCCACAGTTGGCGCAAAAAGGATACGGTTGAGGTCTTCCCATTGGTGCCCGTCACCGCCACAATCGTTTCTGGTTGCTGCGGGTAGAAAGCGGCTGCCAGCAGGCTTGCGGTTTTGCGGATATTGGCCGTTTCAAAAAATCCAACGGCGGGATATTCGTCTTTCAATTGCTCCCATAACTTTGTGCCGACTCCTTCCGGCGCCACAATGGCAACGGCTCCCTTTTGCAGCGCTTGGGTGACAAAGATGCTCCCATCTGTTTGATGGCCAGGGATTGCGATGAATATCCCCCCTGGCTCACTTTTTCGAGAATCGAGAGCGATAGAAGTGGGCGTGGTAAGTGGACCGCCACTGGGGATGAGAATACCTTGGTCAATCAAGGGGAGTAATGACATGGGCCTCCTTAAGACCCCGTTACGAGTCACGTCCATTTCAGTTTAAGCGCTATGTTGAAATAGGTGATAGCATTTTGAGCTTTTCATTTCAATGTAGCGCTTAAACTGAAATGAGGCGGGATAAAATTTACTCATAATCCAATTTTCACGATTATGAGTAAAGCAATTACTCCTAAGCGTGTCATCCCCGGCATAGGCTTCTCTTAGCCCCGACTTGCCCAGCTACGCCAAAGGCTACGCCGTGGCGAGTCGGAGGCTTAGAGAACCTTGACCGGGGACCCAGGAGCCACAAAAAAACTCTTTCATCACTGGGATGCTTTCTGGATCCCCGATCAAGACCTTCTAACCCCCGCGAAGCGGGGCTAAGAAGGTCTAAGTCGGGGATGACACCGTTTGTTTTATTCCATGAGATGGACCCGTCGCCCAGCAGAGGTTGATTACTCCTTACTACTCCGGTCCGCCCTTTTGCGATCATTAGGATCGAGGAGAATTTTCCGCAAACGAAGGGACTGGGGGGTCACCTCAACCAACTCATCCTCTTCGATGTAAGCAATGGCTTGCTCCAGCGTAAACAACCGTGGCGGGGTGAGGCGAACAGCCTCATCTTTTCCTGCAGCCCGGAAGTTGGTGAGCTGCTTGGCTTTCAGAATATTGACCTCAAGATCGTTGTCCCGGGTGTGCTCACCAATGATCATGCCTTCATAAACGGCCGTTCCCGGTGTGATGAACATCACCCCGCGATCATCCAAGTTCCAGAGCGCATAGGTCACGGCTTGTCCCGTCGCATTGGAAATCAGCGCCCCATTGCGTCGTCCCCCAATGGGGCCCTTATAGGCTGCATAACTATGGAAGATACGGCTCATGATGCCGGTACCGCGGGTGTCGGTGAGGAACTCACCCTGGTACCCGATCAGACCACGGCTCGGGCCCACAAAAACAATACGGGTCTTGCCGCCGCCTGAGGGGCGCATATCAACCATTTCCGCTTTTCGCATGCCCATTTTCTCAACAACGATGCCGGTGAACTCATCATCCACATCGATTTGAATTTCTTCCATGGGCTCAAGTTTCTGGCCTGTGTCTTCATCAGTCTTGAAGAGCACGCGCGGCCTTCCAATGGCGAGCTCAAACCCTTCTCGGCGCATGGTTTCAATCAAGACACCAAGCTGAAGCTCACCCCGTCCCGCGACTTCAAAGGCGTCGGTTGAGCCCGTATCGCTGACCTTAATAGAGACGTTGCACTCGGCTTCGGCAAACAAGCGATCGCGGATCATGCGGGACGTCACCTTCTTTCCCTCTTTTCCTGCAAAAGGGGAATCGTTCACGAGGAAGGTCATCGCCAAGGTAGGCGGATCAATGGGGAGAGACTTCAGTGGCACCATAACCTCAGGGGCACAAATGGTGTCGGAAACCGTGGCTTTTTCAAAACCTGCAATGGCCACGATGTCGCCTGCAACCGCTTCTTGAATCGGTAAACGCTCAAGGCCACGGAAAGCCAGTAGTTTTGTGAGTCGGCTTTGCTCCAAGACATTCCCTTCCCGGCCCAAGGCTTTCAGCGGCATATTCACCTTTGCCGTTCCACTATAGATACGCCCTGTGAGAATACGGCCGAGGTAAGGATCGGCCTCTAAGGTTGTCACAAGCATGGAGAAGGGTTCATCTGGGTTCCCTTTCGCCACCGGCACCCGCTTGACAATCGCTTCGAAGAGGGGCGTTAAATCTTTTTTCGGATCGTCCAAATTGGCAATGGCCCATCCTTCTTTTGCGGAGGCATAAAGGGTGGGAAAATCCAGCTGCTCGTCATTGGCATCGAGGGCCGCGAAGAGATCAAACACTTCCTCGTGTACCTCATAGGGACGGGCATCGGGCTTATCTGCTTTATTGATGACCACGATCGGGTTGAGACCTTGACGCAGGGCTTTTGCCACCACGAATTTCGTTTGAGGCATCGGCCCTTCCGATGCATCCACAAGGACCAGCACCCCATCCACCATGGAGAGAATCCGTTCCACCTCCCCGCCGAAGTCCGCGTGACCTGGGGTGTCCACGATGTTAAGACGGTTGTCTTCCCACAAAACAGAGGTACACTTTGCCAGAATGGTAATGCCTCGTTCCTTTTCCAACTCATTGCTATCCATAGCCCGTTCTGCAACACGCTGGTTGTCCCGAAAGGTACCACTCTGGCGAAAGAGGGTATCGACGAGGGTGGTTTTTCCATGATCGACGTGGGCGATAATCGCTAAATTTCGAATTGTATTCATTACTGGCCTAGCTTGTTACTAAAAAATGAAAACGCACTCTATCAGAGTCTTAAGAAAATAGGGAAATTATTTTTTTCGTTCTCCCTTCGCAACCATTTACACATCATGCCCCACCTGTTACGTTTTTCCTGAAAATCAAGCCCTTTATCTCGGATGACTGTCATGAACATACTCTCTTTTAGACATCTTCTTCTTGGTTCCTCTTTCATGGTGTTTTCTGTTTTGACATCCTCTGTGGGGTTTGCGTCAAGTAGGCAAGAGGATGATTCTTCCTCCTCGACACCAGGGGCACGCTCCCGGTCTGTCTCGTCAGCAACATTGGATTTCTCTGTTCCTTCTCCCTCTGCCAGCTCTGCAGCAGATCCGCGTGAAGATGGATCTGGCCCTTCGACTCCTCGTAATGCTGCGCTCTCGGTTCCACAAGATTTGGTTGAGCTCCATGCGGCGACGCGCTTTTTGAAAGAGTATAAGTTGGGGCATAGATCTCTTTTTGCACAACAAATGCAAAATCTAGATATAGAGGGAGAGTATGCTCGTCTCCTCTCCTTCGTTGTAGCCGCATCTGCTCAAGACGTAAAGAACATCCAAACATTCCTCATAGAGGACATGGCCGTTCAGAGAGACATCGAGGCGAGCGTGTTTTCTCTACGCGTACTGACTGATATCGGGGCTGCTCTCGCAGAAAAGAAGGCGTTTTCGACAACGAACACCCCTGGGCCCTCGCAGGAGGATGCTTTAGGAGGTCCTTCTTCCGTTTCATCGTCTCCAGCTGAGCACCCTATAGCAGCAGCTATCTTTTCTCTCATAGATAAAGGTGTGTTTTCTCTCGAACATTCAATGCTTTCTGATCTTGTCACGCACGCTGCTGTACTATCAGATGAAGAACGCAAAGTCCTTCAAAGAACGCTCGCCGCAAGAATGACTGAGCAAGAGACCACGCCAAGAACAGCCGTCTTTCTAGCGCGTATACTGATGGCTATTAATGTTACTCTTGCGGAAAAGAATGTCTCAATAGCGGCCCCTGCCCCAAACGAAGAGACTCCGGCAGTGACTCGTGTGCCCTCCATTCGTGCCCCACAACCAACAGCGGCGCCTTCTTCAAGATGGAGTTGGGGATTATGGAGATATTTGGTTCCAGCTAAAACTTCTATAATACCAGACAGAGAGCTCCAAGAATGCAAGACCGATCTCACCATAATACCCCTCGATGGGGCCGCTCCTTCGACTTCAGCAGTAGCTTCATCGACGACTCCAGGGGTGGTGTCTCGTTGGCCGTGGGGGAGGCACGTCCTTAACTGGATGCAGGGACATTCTGCTTCGACCTCTCAAGAAGCTTCGGCGCTTTTTTTCGCAACAGTAGGCGCCGATGGGGAGATTTCCCACGAGAACCCTGGCGCATCGACCTCAACGACTATTCATGCTGATCTCGCGCAAAAATCTGATTCAGCAACAGTCGTTCCTTCTGAGCTTGAGCGTGAACTTTCCCACATGACAGCGGAGCAAATCACAAGGATCATGCCCTTTCTTACTGAAGTTAGCTATGGCTTGCGCCATTCTGATAGCGAAAGAGAGGGCGCCATACGGGCACTGGCAGCTGCCGATACTGCACTCACAAAAAAGAATCGTCTCACTGGCGTTTCAGCACAGAAATTTGAGACGCACTTTCGAGCTTCTGAGGGAGCACCCGTGGCTCCCGCAAAGAAGGGGTTGCTCGGATGGAACACCTGGTACGGTCTCTAGGGTTTCGTGCATGATTCACGAAAGGGGGCTGAATTTCAGCTCCCTTTTTTGTTGCACAGCGCCAGTTGCACAGCGCCTCTTGCATCTCCCCTCACTTTCCCATAAAATGGTCCTTACTTTGTAACCAGGTACCTATAATGACCACAGCGTCTTATCCACTTGTGACCTCTTTGATTATTTGCCGCTCGATTATCGGCTAAGGCCGATATGCATCTCTTTTCCCAAAATTCAGCATCCTTTTTATTTTACCGTCCTTCTTGAATGAGGTCCGTCATGTCTTCTTTTAAACACAAATCCCTGCCATTTTTGATGTGGTTCTTTCCTGTTCTGTTTTTTGCTTATCAGTTTATTTTCCGACTTTGGCCGGGGCTGATGATGTACCCCATCATGGAGCAGTTCTCCATTGATGCCAGTGCCTTCGGGATGCTCGCTGCCTTTTACTATTACGGGTATGCGGGCATGCAAATTCCGGTGGCGATTCTCCTCGACCGTTTTCCGCCCCGCTACGTTATCTGTGCCTTTGCGATCCTGTGTGGCTTGGCAACCCTTCTCTTTACCTATACGACCCACTTTTATGTCGCTGTTGCCGCACGCTTTCTCGTGGGCGTAGGTGCTGCCGTTGGATTCCTAGGGGTCTCAAAAGTCGTCTCCCAGTGGTTTCCGAAAGACCAATACGCGCGCATGATTGGGTTCTCGTTCACCCTCGGCCTTATGGGAGCCATTTTTGGCGGAAAGCCCGTCAGTTTCCTCATCGAAACCTATCAATGGCAAACGGTTGCTGTGACCCTTTCTGTCTTCTCCATCCTGATTGGCTGTGGGGCTTATCTTGCGCTTCGTTCTCCCCACAGAGGGGAGCACCCCAAAAATGAGAATCAATTTAAGATTACGCATTTTAGAGCCCTTCTTTCGTCCCCCATTCTTTGGCTTTTGGCGATTGCCAATCTCCTCATGGTGGGGTCTTTGGAAGGATTTGCGGATGTGTGGGGCGTGCCCTATCTCATGATGGCCTATGGGCTTGCGAAAGGAGAGGCAGCGGGCCTTGTGTCCTTTGTGTTCTTCGGGATGCTTTTCGGAGGACCGTTTCTGGCGCTGTGCAGCAAAAAAGTCGGTAACTACTCCGTCATTATTGCTTGTGGCTTAGGGATGGCGCTGGCCTTTGTTTGCCTCCTCCTCACCCATCATTACAACTGGTGGGTTTTGGCTTCTCTGTTCTTTGTGATTGGGGTGATGTGCTGCTACCAAGTTATCGTCTTTGCAGCAGGATCAACCCTTGTCGCGGCCCACAATCTTGGGGTCACAGTTGCCTTCCTCAATTGCATTAATATGCTGGGGGGATCCTTCTTCCACACCTTGATCGGGAAGATCATGGATCTCTTCTGGGCCGGTCATTTTGATGGGGAAGGATTACGGGTGTATGATCTTGAGGCCTATACTCATGCCCTAAGCATCGTCCCTATGTGCGCTTGCGTGGGGGCGTTGCTTGTGGGGCTTATAGCGATCAGAGGTCAGAAAACAGCCAAGAGACAAAGGAAGTAGGTTTCTCAGGTTAACGGGTTCTCAACCTTTATCGGGTATTCTGTTTTTACCAAGCCTTTCTCCGTTTTTGCAGAAAGCCTGCTGAAACGAGGCGACGGGAAAAACCGAGTATTCGAAAAAGGAGAACATCATGCAAAAGGGAATTCTGCTCACCTTCGTCCTACTTTGGGGAACTGCAGGTGTGGCTGAGCCAAGTCCGACATCCACTTCGCTCCCACACGCGACGAAAGTCCAACACGTGACGAAAGTCCAACACGTGACGAAAGGGCTGACGCCAATTGCCGGCACGACGGTGTCTAAAAAGAGGTATGGTGATGACTACGAGTGTAACTACGACTGCGGGGGGGGCAACTCGTGCAATGCTGGATCATGCAGTGGTGACTCCACTTGCTGTGCTAGTTTTAAAGACTGTTGTTAATTAGTGGGTTTGACGGCGTCCATGATTCAAACAGAAAAGCAAAGATTTTAAGTCTGGATCATCCCCGCCTCCGCGGGGATGACACCAAGAGTGACGGCCGTCCTGTCTCCTGATTCCTGCCTCCTGATATGCTACTTCGCTTGCCGTCTCAAGAATGCAGGGATGTCCATGGCTTCTTCTTCCCCTGTTTCCATCATGGTGGTGTCTGACTCCACAACAGAGCTCATCCGTGCACGCGCGGAGAGTTCGGGCCTGCTGCTGGCAGCTGCTACATTCTTACGTCCCAACAGGCGATCAAAGAAACTCAATGGCTTTTCTGTTTCCTGGGGGAGGGATGTATAAAGATCATTGGCAGGATATTGGGTTTCAAGAGACAAGGGTGAAGGAGCGAGATCCATGGCACCGAGATTGGGAATCTCTCCCTCTAACTCGGTCGTTAGGATATCTTGTTGCAGGTTAGCTGCAATATCAGCCGTAATAATGGGTTCTACATTGGAAATGAGGCTTGCAGGGGAAGACGCTTCTTTTTCTGGCACGGCAAAACGTGGCTTCGGTTTAACGACCGCTTGACCATCAATACCTGTTGCAACACATGAGACACGGATCTTTCCGTGCAGCGCCTCATCAAAGGTTGATCCAAAAATGATATGCGCATCAGGATCCACTTCTTCGCGAATGCGGTTCGCCGCTTCATCAACCTCATAGAGGGTCATATCAAGGCCACCGGTGATATTGATCAACACGGCCTTTGCCCCCCGCATGGAGACATCATCCAGCAGCGGGCTGGAGATGGCTGCTTCAGCGGCTTCGATGGCACGTCCTTCCCCTTGAGCTTCACCCGTTCCCATCATGGCCTTGCCCATCATGTCGCCCATGACAGCGCGCACGTCGGCAAAATCCAAGTTAATCAGGCCCGGCTTCATCATCAGATCTGTGATGCTGCGCACACCTGAGTACAAAACATCGTCAGCCATTTTAAAGGCGTCGGCGAAGGTTGTTTTTTCGTTGGCCACCCGGAAGAGGTTTTGGTTGGGGATGACAATCAACGTATCAACGTATTGTTGGAGTTCCTCGATACCTTTTTCTGCCGTGCGCATCCGATTTGTCCCCTCAAAATGGAAGGGCTTTGTGATGACACCAATGGTGAGGATTCCTTTTGCACGTGCTGCTTTAGCGATCACAGGGGCTGCTCCGGTTCCTGTTCCTCCCCCCATTCCTGCGGTGACAAAAAGCATGTTGCTGCCTTCAATATGGGAAAGCACGTCGTCGATGCTTTCTTCGGCTGAGGTCCGTCCCACCTCAGGGTGAGATCCAGCGCCCAAGCCCTTCGTCGCTTCGAGTCCCAGTTGAATTTTTGCTTCCGCAAGGGAAAGAGCGATGGCTTGCGCATCCGTATTTGAGGCAATAAATTTCACGCCCTGTAACTCACCCCGTATCATGTTGTTGACCGCGTTCCCTCCCGCGCCGCCGATGCCAATTACGGAAATACGGGGCATAAGGTCTGTGTTTGTGTCTTGTGGAAATAGGGGGCTTGTCATGGTTGAGTCTCCGTTAGAATTCAGATGCGCCTATACTTACATAAACAATTCGAAAAGGCCATCACCAAATTTTCTTGAGAAATGCTGTTGTTTTCCCTAAAAAGCGCCGGGGAGGAAGGGTTTGCAAATGCGCTAAATGCTCGATTTGTCCGTAGGCGAGGAGCCCAATGCATGTCGAAAAAGCAGGATTTAGGGAAAGTTCAGAAGGCGCTAGGATGAAGGGCTTTCCGATACGGACATTCTTTCCCAACAGCAGGGCTGCCACTTCCCGCACACCACCGAGCTGGCTGGCGCCTCCTGTGAGGACCACCCGTCGCCCTTTCAGGGGGCCCACCCCTGCCTTTTGCAAGCGATCGCGAATATGCTCAAAGATTTCCTCAATACGCGGTTTTATCACCGAAACAAGGGCAGAGCGTGGCATTTGATTGATGCCCTCTCCCCGCCTTTCTCCGACCAGAGGCACGGTGATCATCTCCCGATCATCGGCCGCAGAACTTGTCGCACTGCCGTAGAGGGTTTTGAGGCGCTCTGCATGGGCTAACGTTGTCGATAAACACCGCGCGATATCCATTGTCACATGGGCCCCCCCTAGGGGTACGCATTCTGTATGGCGTAGTTGGCCTTCCTGAAATACGGAAAAGGAGGTTGTTCCGCCGCCCATATCCACGAGGATCACACCGAGTTCCCTTTCATCATCCACAAGACAAGCGAGCCCCGAGGCATAAGGAGCTGCCACCGTTCCCATAATTTCGAGGTGACTGCGAGCCACGCATGTACTCAAATTGTAAAGGGCACTCGCTTTCCCAAGGAGGGTATGGATGGAAACCCACAACCGATTGCCATACATGCCGCGCGGATCCCTGATGCCCCGTACCCCATCGAGGGCGTACCCCGTGGGGATGATATGAAGGGCATGGCAGGTGGGATCTTCTTTTGTTTCTCTGGCCTGCAGCAGAGACCGACGAATGTCAGCCTCGTCAATGGGATGTCCCTCAACGCTCATCTCCACCGCAAAGTTGATGGATTTGAAGTGGGTCCCATTCACACTCACAATCACATCCTGCACCGTCATGCCCGCCATCTTTTCAGCCGTATGGACGGCATTTACAATGGAGGTAATGACCTCTTCCATATTGATGACAATGCCGGATTTCATGCCACTGGAAAGCTGATGACCCACTCCTAACACTTCAAAGCTTCCATCTCCATGAAGTTGGGCAATGATGCAAC
>JABDEE010000004.1:5000-53937 GCA_013287205.1 Alphaproteobacteria bacterium | reverse complement strand
TCCACAGGAGCCAATCCTTTCGCCTGCATTGCCGCAGGGATTGCCTGCTTGTGGGGGCCCGCCCATGGGGGCGCGAATGAAGCTGTCTTAACTGTCCTTCAAGAAATCGGGCATAAAGATCGAATCCCTGAATATATCAAGCGGGCGAAAGATCCCGAAGATCCCTTCCGCCTGATGGGATTTGGCCACCGGGTCTATAAAAGCTATGACCCTCGCGCCGCTGTCTTACGCAAGACGTGTGCAGAGGTGTTGGGGGCTCTGGGGGATCAGGGCGACCCTCTCCTTCCCTTGGCACAAGAGCTTGAGCGCATCGCTCTTGAAGATCCCTACTTCATTGAAAAAAAGCTCTACCCGAATGTGGATTTCTATTCGGGCATCATTTTTAAAGCCATGGGGATTCCGCCCTCCATGTTTACGGTGCTCTTTGCCGTGGCCCGCACGGTGGGGTGGATTGCCCAATGGATGGAAATGAGCGGGGACCCGACCCAAAAACTCGGCCGCCCGCGCCAGCTTTATACGGGACACGGGGAGCGTCCTTACCGCCCTTTTGGGGAGCGGAGGGGAGCTTAAGCCACCCCTTGCTTTGCACAGAGAAGCAATGCGTCGGCAATTGCGTCCACCACCTCCCGGGTGGTGGTTTCATCACTTCCTTCTGCCATAATCCGTAAGAGCTGTTCGGTTCCTGAGGGACGAATGAGAAGGCGCCCTGTTGTCCCAAGAAGCGTGCGAGCTTGGGCCACAACTGCTTCTGCTTCTGGGTGCGTTAGCAGAGAGGGACAGAGGCGTACATTCCGCAAAATTTGAGGAAGGGGTTTAAAGACCTGCAGCACCTGACTTGCGGGTTTCTGCTGGGTGGCTAAAGTTTCGAGCACATGGAGGGCTGTGAGCAAACCATCACCGGCAGTGGCATAATCTGAAAGGATGATGTGGCCTGACTGTTCGCCCCCCACGTTATACCCGTCTGCACGCATCCTCTCGGTGACATAGCGGTCTCCGATAGAGGTGCGGATGAGGGACAGCCCCCGCTCGGCGAGATAGGTTTCCAGGCCAAGGTTGGACATGTGGGTGGCCACAACGGCTGCACCCTTTAAGCGCCCTTGGGCTTGTAATGTGGTGGCGATGAGGGCCATGATTTGATCCCCATCCACAACCGTTCCCGTCTCATCCGCAAAAACGACCCGATCCGCGTCTCCATCAAAAGCAATCCCTGCATGGGCCCCTGTTTCTTTCACGGTTTGGCCCATCAGCTGAGGATGGGTCGCACCACACCCCTCATTGATATTTCGACCATTAGGGCTTACAGCTAGAGGAATAATCTCAGCTCCCAGCTCTTGCAGGACACGAGGGGCCACTTTGTAGGCAGCGCCATGGGCGCAGTCAACGACAATGCGCAACCCTTTAAAGTTCACCCCAGGCCACATCATCCTTTCAGATTATGCACAGTAGGTATCAGCAGCCTCAAACAAATGATCCATGCGCCCCAAGGCAGAAGATTCCACAAGGGCGGGCGGTGCCAGAAGGCGCTCTTCAATCGCCCGTTCAATCTCATCGGATAACTTAAACCCATCGGGCCCAAAAAGTTTAATCCCGTTATCTTCAAAGGGGTTATGGGAGGCTGAAATCATCACGCCTAAATCCATGCCGAGGGAGCGTGTTAACATGGCAATGGCAGGAGTTGGCAGGGGGCCCACCTGGGTCACATCCATGCCAACGGAGGTCAATCCCGCGGCAAGAGCCGACTCCACCATGTAGCCGGAGAGACGGGTGTCTTTTCCAATGATCACCTTGTGGCGATAGTCTCCTCGCATAAATTGCGAGCCAATCGCCTGACCCAGGCGGGTCAGGACGTCAGGGGTAAAGGGCGCCACATTCGCGCGGCCTCGAATTCCGTCTGTTCCAAAAAGTGTACGCATATAACTCTTCGCCTTTCAAAGTGCAAGATTAATGCATTCTCTATGACAAAGCTAAACTTTTAGACAAGGCGAGGGTCACATTTTATTTCATTTTTGTTTGCCTGAGGCTTGGGCAATCGCTTCTATCTCACGACCGAGGGAATACCGGATTGCCACCCGGATTACCACGATGACCGCAAGCGTGAGGACATCTTGCACAGAGGGGCGCTGAAAAGTGTTAATGATATCGGCGGCAATCATAAACTCAAGGCCCAGCAAAACATAGGTACCCAACGTGGCACGAATGTGGGCCGATTCGATGACAAAGTCCCCCCCACAAAATTTTCCAATTTTGATGCGCACAAAACCAACGGTCGCAACCAGTGTGCCCCACAGGACGATGCCAATCCCCACAAGATCAATCCCTGTGGTAATGATGTGGAGGCCTTCATTCAAAAGAGTGCTCAGATCCATAGGGGCTTCCTTTTCGCAGTGATCAGAAGAAAATCGTATGAGATGGGTCGAAAAAAATTGTTATCCTTGATGAGGAGACCTCGCATCCCCGAGTTGCGGGGAGGGCAGGTTATCTCTACCCGTCGCACTTGGTGACACGTTTTAGGCTATTTCTTTTAGGCCATTGCACCAAGATTGTTATTCGCCACATGGGCATAAGCGTGAAGGGCACGTTGATGCAAATTCAAGCCTTGAGCCTGACGGGCCAGGTTTTCTTGTTGTAGATTCAGGGTGGAGGAAAGTTTGCGAAGGGCGCTTTGCAGCACGTTCAGTTCTTTCTTGAGAATTTGGTCGGACGCAATGTCAACGGTTTGCACGGCATCGCTGAGATGAGTCACGGCTTTCTCAAGATCATTGAACTCCACAACCGATTCTTTTTCGTAGGATTCACACAAGGTTTCAAGCTTCAAAATGGTTTCTTTTACCGTTTCTTTGACTGTCATTGTTTTTCTCCTTGCTGAATGTGAAATGGGGGCACAGAGGACGGCAAAAGCTCTTATCCACTGATATGGTAACTATATCACACTTTAAGAAATTTGCCAGAATTTTTTTACTTTTTGTTAAGCTTTGCGTTGACAGCTCGCCTGCAGGGCGCGAACGGTCATCCCTTCAATTTTCCTTGACGCTCTAGGGGGGATAAGCGTACCTTAAGACAATTTTTGACTATGGAGAAAACAGCAAAATGTCAACATCACACCTGATGGCAGGGAAGCGCGGGCTTATTATGGGCGTCGCCAACAATCATTCAATTGCGTGGGGAATTGCTAAGACCTTGGCCGACCATGGAGCCGAGCTTGCGTTTACATACCAGGGGGATGTCATGAAGAAGCGGGTGGAGCCGCTCGCTGCATCCCTGGGCTCTTCGCTTGTCATTCCCTGCGATGTAGGTGAAGAAGGGAGTGTTGCGGCTGCTTTTCAAGGCCTTAAGGCCCATTGGGATTCTTTCGACTTTCTCGTCCATGCGATTGCTTTTTCTGACAAAGAAGAGCTCAAGGGAAAATACCTGCATACAAGCCGCAAGAATTTCCTCAATGCGATGGATATTTCTTGCTATTCCTTCACAGAAATCGCTCAGTATGCGGTTCCGATGATGCGGCCCGGCGGCAGCCTGCTCACGCTGACCTATTATGGGGCGGAAAAAGTCATGCCCCATTATAACGTCATGGGCCCTGTGAAAGCCGCCCTTGAGGCCAGTGTGCGCTATTTGGCGGTGGATTTGGGAGGAGATAACATTCGCGTGAATGGCATCTCTGCAGGTCCGATCAAGACTTTGGCTGCGTCCGGCATTGGCGATTTCCGCTATATCCTGAAATGGAATCAGTATAACGCGCCCCTCAAGCGCAACACAACGATTGACGATGTGGGCAAGTCCGCACTTTATCTGCTCAGCGATCTTTCAAGCGGCGTGACCGGTGAAATTCTGCATGTGGATTCAGGCTATCACGTTGTTGGCATGAAAGCGGTGGATGCGCCAGATATCACTGTGGTTGTCAACGGCAACGACTAGATGTCCTTAAAAGAACCTTTCGGCGATCCTCTCTACCGTCCTGCTGTGGGGATGATGCTCCTTAATGAGGAGAATAAGATTTTTGTGGGTCAACGGGCAGACTATGAAGCGGATGCCTGGCAAATGCCCCAGGGGGGTATCGCCCCTCATGAAGATGTGGATCAAGCGATGCTGCGTGAACTCGATGAAGAGGTCGGCACCCGCAATGTTGAAATCCTGGTTAAATCGAAGAAGTGGTACAAATATGATCTGCCTCGGGAGCTTGCAAAGCGTTTATGGCGCGGCAAATACAAAGGGCAGCAGCAAATTTGGTATGCGCTGCGATTCTGCGGGGAGGATTCAGACATCAACATCCAGACCTACCACCCTGAATTTCGAGAATGGAAATGGATTGAGAAGGAGGATCTTCTCGACCTCATCATTCCCTTTAAGCGGGATCTTTATACGCAGGTTCTTGAGGATCTATGGCCCTATGTATTAAGAGAGAGTTAGGGTTAGAAACGTACAATATTGTCATCCCCTGCTGTGGCGGGGACCCAGACTTAAGCTCTTTTTTTGGCTATTTTTAAAGAGTTTTTTGTTGTGGAGTTTTTTTAAGTATTTTCTGGGTCCCCGCCACAGCAGGGGATGACACCGGTTTTTGTTTGCGGAACCTAACGACGATTCCGCTTGCGCCATAGGTGTATGCCGTAGAGAACCCCTGCCCCAAAGATCATGAACCCAAAGATAATTTTTGAGATGACATGCCAGTACTCAATGAGAAGATGGGCAAAATAGTAAGCCGCAGCACAACTTGAGACGGACCAAATGACGGCCGCAATAAGATTGAGAATCATGAACCGCCTCATGGGAATGCCGCTTGCGCCAATGACAAGGGGACTCAGGATGCGAATGCCATAGATAAAGCGAAAACTCATAATGAAGAGGTTGTTATACTTGTGGAGAAGCCGGAAGGCTTTTTCTGATTTTGCCTGCAGGGATGGAAACTTTTCAAGAAAGGCTTTGCCATAAAAATGTCCCATAAAGTACAGGCTTTGATCTGCCACAAGGGTGCCGACGAAAGCAATCAGCGTAACTTTGTAAATGGAAAGATACCCTTCGTGGGCCAGTAGCCCCGCTGCGAAGATGATCGACTCCCCTTCGACCATCGACCCTAACAAGACCGCAATATATCCCCAATCTTGGATAAATTCGCGCCCGTTAAAATCGAGAAACCCAAAATATTGAATTAAATCATGCACATTAAGGCCAAAGTTGCGATGTCTTGCCGACTGAATGCACCATGACAAGGCGGGGGCAGGCTGTCAAGGTTGGCATGGGCAGATGCATAAGTTCAGCACATATAGGCATGAAGGACCTCGACTTGAATCGAAAGACCTACCGAATAAGGCTTATTCTACGTCTTTTTTTTCTTCATCAGGCGCGCTTTCTGCTTGGGCTTGTGCGTATACTCGGTCCTCTACTTCTGTAAAAAATCTTTTTCTTATGTCCTCGTAATGCGCTCCATTGCGACTCACATGTTGTCTAGCGGCGTCTAATGCTTCTTCTTTCTGTTTAAGAGCTTCCTTTGCAGTGTTCACTTCTTCTACGGGTATCGTTTTTCCTTCATGTCGCACAGTGTTCCTTTCAGCGAGTGCAGATCTCCACGCGTCGTGTAGGCCCTCCTCTATGGCCTTAAGCTTACCCTGTGCGACGATCAAGTCCTTGGGTGTCTTTTTGCTGGCATCAAACTGTACAAGGATGGTGTTTACCTCGTCAACCTTAGGATAGTCATAATCTCCAAGAGTATGAACTAGCCCAGAGAGTGGAAGAAGAGCCAATAAGCACGCTTAAGACAAGGGCTGAAAAAAGAGTTTTCTGTGTCATACTATAAATCCTTTTAAAATGGTGCGCTTCCTCATCCATTTATGAAACAAATAGCGAAAGTCAACAATAATCTTATTAATTAATATAGCACAAAAACATTGCATTGCAAGAAAATTTTTTGAAAAAATTATAGCTCAACACCCGCCCAAATGGCGTCAGACCGCCTCATGATATAGTTGATGACCATGCCGAGCCATTCCCGAGATGCGGTTTCCCACCCTTGGAGGTTCAAGGAAAGAGGGGCGAAAAACCAGAGCTCGTAATGACCCGGTGTGTGATAATCGACGGGGCACGGGATCACGTTGAATCCTGCTTTGCGGAAGAGAGCTACCGCGCGAGGCATGTTAAAAGCAGACGTGACCAAGATCCATTTATCTTGCGGGCGGGGGTGGATAAGGGCTGCTGTCATCGATGCATTCTGATGCGTATTTTTCGACCCTGCTTCAAACAAAATGGGGGAAGGATCGATTCCGAAGGCGCAAAGCTCTTTCTTTGCGGCTTCCGCTTCAAAGGGTGTTCCTGTACAAACCAGTTGCAGAGGGGGATGCCCCTTCGCGAGCTGAACAAACCGAATAAACTTGCCCGCGGTTAAATTATAGGCTGTTTCTTTACGCGCGTGAGATGTCAACGGGTCAAAGCTTCCACCTAAAAAAATCACTCCCTTTGCACCCTGGGGAAAAGCGGTCATAGGGGGAAAACGATTTTCCAAGTGTTCAATCATCCATACGCCCACAGGAACCGTGGCGAAGAAGGCAAACCCAAGGCATCCCCACAGGATGCAGCGCTTGCCCGCTTTTGTTTTCTTGCATCCTAAAAGCAGGGCCCCGCTGATGAGGAGGAGGAGCAAGATTTTATCAATGTTGATGATTCCCCATCCAAAAAAACGGTAGATCGATTCGATGATGTCCATGGGTTCGTGCCTCTTAAAGTTGAATTGTTTTTACCGTAACCCTTTACGCATACTTACCCATTTGCTACGCATTCCTTGATACTTAATCCCTTTATCTAGGAATAAACTACCATGAACACACTTTCTCTTAGAAGTCCCTTTCTTGTGTCCTCTTTCATGGTGCTGACTTCCTCTGCCGGCTTTGCAGCCTCGGCGACATCATCGAGGGACAACACTTCTTCTAAAAGTGTAAGTCACAGATTTGTGCCTTCTGCCCCAGCTGCACTCACTGATGGAGATCTGGGAAAACTGGCGAGTGTCCCTGCTCAAAACACAGATCTCGCTGCTCCAGATCTTTTTATGAGGGCCTCGAAAGATCTTGAACAAGAAATTAAACGAGAAAACGTAGATCTTTCTAAACTGAGTCTTTTGAGGACTCAGCTTCCATGGGAAATTTACGAAGGTATCGCAAATGCTCTCTTGAAAGCTGGGAAGGCATGTCCTGAAGGAAAAAAGCTTTCAACACAGCTACTGCAGCATCTAACCGGTGAAGCTGCGCGAGAAGCTGCGGCAACAGCTCCTGTAGACCTGTATTCCTAAAGCCCAACACAAAAATTTTTCTCCAGTTGCCAGCGCATTGGGTTTTCGCTATGATTTTGCAGTCACAAGGAGAGTCAGCACCATGCGCTTTTTAACACCTCTATTCTTTTTTTTAATCCTGACGGTTCAAAACGTGCAGGCAGATGCGTGCTTGCCCATCATTTGCATGGGGAAACCGAATGCTCCTATTGCGATGATCGATTATTCTTCTCTCACCTGCACCCACTGTGCGGAATTTCACAAAACAATTTTGCCTGTCATTATAAAAAAATATGTCAAACCAGGGCATGTCCGCCTCATTATTCGCGATTTTCCCGGAGATAAAGTGGCCCTTTTGGCCCATCAGCTTTCTTGGTGCAAGGGAGAAGCCGAATACCTCAATTTTGTTAAGCTTTTTTATGCAAAACAGGATGAATGGTTACTTGCAAAAGATCCTGCCAAGGCCCTTAAAGAGGTTGTCCTTAAAAACGGCTTTACGCCCAAGCAATTTAAGGCGTGCGTCCAGAATGCAGGCTTGATGAATCAAATTATTCAAGGGCGTCTGAAGGGACAAAAACAGTACAGCATCAAATCAACGCCAACCCTTGTGATTAACGCAAATTCAGTTTCCAAGGTTTATCAACGGGCTCTGACACTGGAGGAAGTTGAAGCGATTTTCCGGCCGATCCTTGAGCCAAAATCTAGCAAAAAGTCCTCTGAGGAAAAATCTTAATCATGGCGATGCCCCAAGAACAACTGCGAGAGTATCTCGTGAATGCTTTCCCGGATGCGGTTATCCAAATTAAAGAACTGGCGGGCGACAATGACCACTACGTGGCCACTGTGACTTCCCGCGCCTTTATCGGCAAGACACGCATTGAGCAGCATAAAATGGTCTATGACGCGCTCGATGGGCATATGGGCACCCGCCTCCATGCCCTCTCCCTCAAAACAAAAGTCCCTTCGGAGGAATAAATGTCCCAAATTTTTGAAGAAATCCGTAATGACCTGGCGTCCAATGATGTTGTCCTCTATATGAAGGGGAATGAGACAATGCCGATGTGTGGCTTTTCATCGGCTGTTGTGCAAATTCTCAAAACCCTCAGTGTGGCGTTCAAAGCTATTGATGTTATGAAGAGTGAGGAGCTCCGGGAAGGGATTAAGACCTTTACCAATTGGCCGACCATTCCTCAGCTCTACATCAAAGGGGAGTTTATCGGCGGGTGCGATATTGTGCGAGAAATGTACCAAGATGGCGAACTGCAGGCCCTTTTGGAAGCAAAAGGCATTCCGCATACGGGGAAATGACGATCTGGCATCAGCGTCAGATCGAAAGCTCACTCATACCTATCTGATGGCCGAGGACTGCTTTCCGCACTTCTCTTTTCTCTTGACTTGCACGTGAGGACTTCCAAAGGCGCAGGTGAGCAGTAAGCGCTTTCTGGTTAGCAGCGTCGATTTCGGCTTCAAGTGTGGCTTTCGCTTGCTCGCAAGCAACCTTAGCTTTCGTGAAAGCAGCTAGATTTTCAGCCTCAGCGCTGATTTTGGCTTTAAGCGCCTCCCGCGTTATAATGAGAGCTTCCTCACTGATCTCGGCTTTAAGTGCAGCTTCAGCTTGGTTGTAAGCAGATGTCATTTGAGCGCAAACCTCTTGAGCTTTCCTGCAAGCATCATCCGCTTCCTTCTCAGCAGCTGCAGCTTTCTGGTTAGCAGCGTCGATTTCGGCTTCAAGATTAACTTCGATTTTCTTATGATCAGCCTGAAATTTCTCGTGAGGAGTTCCAGCTTTATCGCCGATTTTGGCGTCAAGGTCCTCCGGACTGGAAACTGCGGATGGTATGGAAGGGGTTCTTGAGTCATCAACTTCCTGTGAATGTAAGCCCTCCATCGCTTGTGCAGGGAATGAACAAAGGAGCGCAAGGGCTGCACCTCCTAAAAGTGTTTTTAAACTTGTCATTTTCTTAATCATTATTCCTCTATCAATTTCACTTCATATTTAAACAATTACTTAATGTATACCACAAGTAATCGAAAAATCGAGAGGTTTTTTTCAAAAGGAGGACTTTTTTTGCAATTTTTCCTTGATTTCCCTTGGCGCTTCTTGTAGACACTGTGGGGTGCGTAGTCCCCTTCGTCTAGAGGCCTAGGACACCGCCCTTTCACGGCGGCAACACGGGTTCGAATCCCGTAGGGGACGCCATTTAACTCCGAGCCGTGATTCGCATGAACCTTGACCCTCGTCTTCAGTCGGATTCTACCTTTGTGACCGACTTGGGGTTGTGTCAGGTGCGCTTGAGTCACAATGCGGCGTTTCCTTGGATTATTCTCATTCCGCGCCTTCCTGACGTGACAGAAATCATTGATCTCAGCCCTGTGGATCAACAGCAACTCACCCAAGAGATTGACCTGAGCAGTCGTGTAATGCGGTCTCTTTTTGCGCCGACGAAACTCAATGTTGCTTCCTTAGGCAATGTGGTGCCGCAGCTTCACATCCATGTGATTGCCCGCTCTGATACGGACCCGGCCTGGCCTGGCCCTGTGTGGAACAGTGGGGTGAGTGCGACTTATTCTGCTGCAGATCAAGTGGCTCGTGTTGCGCTTATTCGGGAAGCTTTTGAAGCTACGGCCCTTACCCCTCTTGCCTCCCCCCTTGCACAAATGCACCAAACGTCCTTAATGGCTGCACAAACCGGTTTTGATTGGGATTCTCCTTTTCAGGTAGCTGAAAAAGTGCGGGAAGAGCTGGAAGAAGTGCTCGTCGAAGCGCGCAAAGATCCGTCTCCTCTGCGGAAATTCGCCCTTCAAGATGAACTTGGAGATCTCTTGTTTGCTTGGGTCAATTTAGCGCGTCATTGCCATGTCGACCCGGATATAGCCGCAAGGACAGGATTGGAGAAATTTCAAAAACAGTATGCGCGTTTTGAAGCCCATCTCAAAGCGGAAGGGTTGGTTGTGAGACAAATGTCTCTTCCAGAGCTCACCACTGCATGGCGCGCCTGCAAAGACAAAAGCCTCCTCCCTTTTTCTACCTTTCCCCTTGAAACAGAGCGATTGATCTTGCGTCCTGTGGAGGATGAGGATGCGACCTCTATGGCGCTCCTTGCAAATGACATGAGGGTTGCCGGAAATTTGAGGACCATGCCTTATCCCTATACCTTAGCGGATGCCCACTCTTTTATAGAGAAAGCCAAAGAAGCAAGGCAGCGAGCTCTCATTCTGAGGCTGGCCATCATCCGAAAGGCGGATCACGCATTCATCGGCGGTATCGGCCTTGAAAGCGATACGATTGGATACTGGCTGGGTCACAACTTTTGGGGTCAGGGATATGGGACGGAAGCGGCTAGGGCCTTAGTGACATTCGCATTTACGGTTCTTGAAAAACCCATGCTTAAGATTAGTGCCTTGGTTGACAACGCTGCCTCTCGCCGCATTATTGAAAAATTAGGCTTTACGCAAACAGAGATTAGGGAGGGCATTTCCCTCGCCTACGAGGGGACGAGACCAGAAATCTGGTATGCGCTCTCTCGGGAAGATTTTATGAGGAGGGCGGCATGAGTTTACAGTATCGCAGTGACTCCTTACCACCTGACCAGAATTGTTGTCATCCCTGGCTAGAAGTGCTTGCGCTACATCGTAGCGCTTTAGCACTTCTTGACCGGGGATCTTGCTTCAACACTTTTACTGTTTCAATAAGATCCTCGATTAAGAAGGGCCTAAAGCTCTCGCCTCTCCCCGGCACAGCCGGGCTTCGCCGAGAGCAAGGCCTTCTAATCAAGGATGACAAATTTTTTTCCTTATCTACACTACTCAACAAAACTGCTACACCGCTACACCGCTACACTGCTCTCCTGGCCGCCGCCTTCCTCGCCGCCTGCTCCAGTGGTCCCGAAGCGCCCGTGTGCTATACGCCTGTTACCTGCACGCCAGCGCCTGTGAAGGCCACGAGTCGTCCTTATCAAATCAAAGGGGTTTGGTATCATCCTCAGCCCCATTACGAGCATGATGATATCGGGATCGCTTCTTATTATGGGGGTGGACGTGGGTACCAATTTCATGGGAAGCGCACAGCGACAGGAGAAACTTTTGATATGCACGGGATTACGGCGGCCCATAAAACCCTGCCTCTTCCCTGTATGGTAGAGGTCTGCAATCTTGAAAATGGCCGACAGCTCGCCGTGAAGGTAAACGACCGTGGGCCTTTTGTGGAAGGTCGTATTATTGATGTCTCCCGACGTGTTGCCCAGCTGCTGGGCTTTGAACAAAAAGGAACGGCACAGGTGCGGGTGCGCACCCTTGTGCCTGAAACCCTGGCCCTTAATGGAATTTGTCCTCCAATAAATGGGTTGGTGGCGCAGGCGCCTGTTCCGGCGTCGCCGCCGCCTGTGATCGCTACGCCCACAACTGCGGAACCTTCCATCGAGACACTTCTTGCAGCCACAGAATCACTTCCTATCCAATCCCCATCTCCTGCCAGCACGGGCATCTTTGTGGATGTAGGGCAACACAAAACCCACGCGGAAGCCCTTGCACTCTCTCAGCAACTTAACGGGATGGGGGACGCCCAGATCAAGACCGTGAAAAACAGTGGGTCTGCGCCTTACGCCGTTCGCATTGGGCCGCTCGCCAGCCTTTCTCACGCGGATCAACTGCTCAGTAAACTCTCAACCCCCGCGCGCATCATCATTCAACATTAAAAGGAAAACATCATGAAACTTTTTCTCCTCCTGTGTAGCCTTATTCTGAGCAACGTTGCTTTCGCGGAGTCCTTTGAAACCGCAGCGCCGCAAGTCTATCTAAAAGACATGGAGACGGGGGATATTCTGCTTCAAAAGGATGCGGACAAACAGATGGTCCCTTCTTCCATGTCAAAAATCATGACCGCTTACCTTGTTTTTGAGCGCCTCAAGCAGGGGGATGCAAAATTGGGGGACACTCTCTTTGTCAGTCAAGAAGCCTGGGCGAAGCAGGGAACAAAAATGTTTGTGCCTCTCAATGCTCAGGTCAGCATTGAGGACCTGCTGCACGGCGTTGTCGTTCAATCGGGAAATGATGCCTGTATTGTGCTGGCAGAAGGACTGGGCGGGACAGAAGCCGCCTTCGCCCAAGAGATGACAAAAAAAGCCCATGAAATGGGAGCCAAAAACACGACCTTCCTGAACTCGACCGGATGGCCGGATGAAGGGCACGTGACAACAGCCCGGGACCTGGCCATTATGGGGGAGCGCACCATCCATGATTTTCCAAAAGAATATGCAAAATACTATGGGGTGAAGGAATTTAAGTACAACAACATCAACCAGCAAAATCGCAACACCCTCCTTGGCAAATCAAATCTTGGGGCTGATGGCATGAAGACAGGTCACACAGATGCGGGAGGATATGGAATTGTCGCCAGTGCGAAACAAGGAACGCGCCGTCTGATGCTGGTCGTTAATGGGCTTCCCAATGCGCAGGCGCGGGATCAAGAAGCCACCGCCCTCTTAAATTGGGGCTTTAATTTCTTTAAGAATTACAAGATCTGCGAAAAAGGCGTGCCCTTAGAAGTTGCCGATATCTGGGGGGGTACGGAAAAAACCGTGCCGCTGGTTGCGCAACGTACCTTGGTTGTCACAATGCCCCGGAGTAAGCGACGGGAAGTTGTCGTCAAAATTCATTACGACTCCCCGGTTGCAGCTCCTCTCAAAGCGGGAGATGCGGTCGGATATATTGAAGCCACCGTTCCTGATAAGGGCGTCTTCAAGGTTCCTTTGTGTGTTGCGAAAGATGTTGATCGCGCCTGGTTCCACCAACGGATTAAGGACTCAGTGAATTATCTCTTGTGGGGAAAACACTCTTAATGAAGGGATCCTTTATTACCTTTGAGGGCGGGGAAGGCTCAGGGAAATCGACACAGATCGATCGCCTGGCGCGGCGTCTCCGACTCTCAGGGATTGACCTTGCGACCTACCGTGAACCCGGCGGAACACCTGGAGCGGAAGAGATACGGGCCTTATTAGTGCAGGGGGAGCCGGGACGGTGGACGCCCAAAACAGAGGCCCTCCTGATGAGTGCTTCCCGCGCCGATCTGATCACTCGCTGCATTCTCCCCCAACTCGAAAATAACGGATGGGTCTTATGTGACCGCTTTTCAGACTCAACCATCGCCTACCAAGGTTTTGGTCATGGGCTCGGCTATGAGCTGGTGGAGCAGCTCAATGCCTTCACTGTAGGCTCTCTCCTGCCCGATCTCACGTTTATCTTTCAACTTAATCCGGAGATTGGACTGGAACGCACGGCCCTGCGGGAAGGCAAAGAGGACCGGTACGAGCGGTTCGATATTGAATTCCATCGCAATGTGGAACGGGGATATGCGGAAATTCTCAAGCGCAATCCGACGCGATGCGTGGCCGTGGATGCCCTCCACGACATCGATACCATGGCTGACTTTATTTTTGCGGAAGTGGAGAGAAGGTTTGGGATATTTCAGGAGTCGGGAGGCGGGAACCAGGAGACAGGAGAGCTTTCCTGACTCCTGACTCCTGTTTTCTGACTCCTGGTATCAGAACAACTTCTGCCCATTCGCAACCTTGGGATCGATGGTGGCCAAGCACACGGCGCCTTGAGCATCGGCACAGCCGAGCATGAGGAACTGGGAGGCAAAACCCGCAATATTTTTCTCGCCTAAATTCACAGCGCCGAGCACCTGGCGACCAACGAGGGCTTCAGGCGTATAGTGCACTGTGACTTGGGCTGAGGTTTGGAGGGTGCCCACCTCCGGCCCGAAATCAACCCATACTTTGTAGGCGGGTTTGAGAGCGCGGGCAAAGGGTTCCACCTTCATCACCGTGCCAGAGCGAATGTCCACTTTTGAAAAATCGTCGTAAGAAATAATCATGTCATGTTCCTTTTTGTTGAGGGTGAGTGTCTTTGATAAACAAAGACGCGCAAAGCGCCATCACGATAATGGGTATCATGAGGCTCAGGGCGAGACGGTAATCAGAGATTGTATAGATCTTGATTCCGTTTGCACCCCTTTCTCCGGCCCAGAGCCAATCCAGGAGGACGCCGACGCTTTGCTGCGCAAGCGCCCCTCCCATCATGACAAGGCCATTGATAAATCCGGTGATGAGACCGGCAACAGAAGAGGAGACAGCTTTGCAGGCTCCTGCAAAACAAAGCATCTCCGCTCCTGAGAAAAACCCGATGAGGGAAAACAGCGGATAATAGAGCCCAAAAGGAAGGCTGATGGGCGCTAAGAGCACACTCAATAAACACAGCAGACACAAAATGCTGATGATAACCAGAGGCTTTGCACGTTTGATACGATCACTCATCCAAGGAATGACAAAGCACCCCACGCACAGTCCCACATAGAGGGTGGAGACCAGCTCAACTGCAAGGGCACGTTCAATGCCATGGGTCTTCATCATGAAAGCAACCCCCCAGAGATCCCCTAGGACACAGATGGCAATGTAAAGACCGATGGCAGTGGTTGCAAAAATCCAACACGCCTTCTTATGAAAGACAAGCTTCAGGGAATAGCTGAGGGAAAGGGCATTGGCTTGCTTTTGCTGAGAAGGGTCTTTCAAGAACCATGCCACGACTCCCAAAAGGATAAAGCCGATGCCACACATGATAAGCAAGGCAGACCGCCATCCGACTCGGTTAATCAGCGCACAGAGAGGCAACCCCCCATTCAAGGCACCGATGGTGCCCACAACCATGGTGAGACCCAACATCGTCGCACATTTCTCTCGGGGAAAAACATGGTTAAGGATTTTGCTGGTGCACAGAAAGGCAGCTGCTGATCCAACGCCGATGAGGAAACGCCCCACTTGAGCTCCCAACAGCGTGGAGGAAAGAGAAAAAATCAGCGTCCCACCAATACAAAAGCTGAGGAAAATCAGAATCGAACGGCGCACTCCGTATCGGTCCGCAAAGAGACCCAAGGGGATCTGGCAGGCAGAATAGCTCAGCATGGCAATGGAGCCCAAGGCCGCAAAGCCCGTCGCATCAATGGAAAAGTCTCGCATCAAATCTTCCATCATCACGCTGGGCGCAAGACGGAGGACGAATTGGTAAAGATAAAAAAGGGCGCCTATCCCCCACAGGGTATAGGCATTACGGTTTGATAAAGTCATAAGAAAATGTCCACAAGCAATAGGTTAAGATGGTTCTATTGATTGAGTGTGGCTAAGGAGAAATAGATCACACGCAAGAGGCCGCTTACGCGTCTCCAGACGGAGACGACGGCCTTACGCGCTGCGAGGTCGCTTATACAAAAAACAAGGATTCTGAGCAAATGGGCTTAATGTCATGAATTAAGTATAGGGGATGTGGAGGAGAAAGTCAAGGATTTTACTATGTGTGTGTAGGGCTGTCCCTCCCAGGGATAGACCGAGGTAACAGAATCCAGTATATTCGCACAGGCGATGAAGCGCTTTTCTAAAAGGACACGTGCCATCTGAAGCGCTTCTTGCTTGTCGGGAAAAGTAACGTACAAAAGGGAAAGAGAAGCCACCATCGTTTGCCCTCCTTACATATCCCGCCGCATGAGGCGACCTTTTTCCCGTTGCCAGTCTCGATCCTTTTCGGTTTGACGTTTGTCATGGTTCTTTTTACCGACAGCAACGCCGATCTCGACTTTCGCTTTCCCGCGCTCATTAAAATAAAGGGAGAGGGGGATCAGGGTCATCCCCTTCTTGCGCACAAGCCCTGAAAGGCGGTTAATCTCCCGACGGCGCAGCAAAAGCTTGCGCGGTCTTCGAGGGTTGTGATTGAAGCGACCTGCCTCCGTGTACTCAGGGATAAAGGCATTGACGAGAAAGAGCTCATCACTCTTTTCATCAGACGCATACGCCTCCATGATGCTCCCCTGGCCACGGCGTAAGGACTTCACCTCACTCCCCTGAAGGATGATACCCGCTTCAACCGTGTTCTCAATAAAGTAATCAAAGCGTGCCCGTTTGTTGAGAGCCACGACTTTTTTTTCCCCTGTCATGGCGCCCACACACCCAAATCTTGCAGGGCCTTTTGGATGGCTTGCTTTGTGGCAGGCGTGAGAGAAACATAAGAGAGGGCATACTCATCCTTGATCCCATGGACCAGGTGCACCGCGTATTTAATGGGGCCAGGGTTGGGCTCCAGTCCTAAAGCAGACAACAAAGGTGTAAGGCGATGCCAAATGGATTTAAAGGTGGCCAGGTCATTCTCGTTCCATGCGTTCATGAGCTGAACATACAGGTCAGGAACGACATTTGAGGCCACACACACAACCCCCGTGCCTTCCATCGCCAAATAAGCGGCAAGACGATCATCAAGACACTCCATCAACGGGAAGTCCGGCCCAAGAGCGGTCCGAAGTTTTGCGATACGTCCCAGGCACGGCGCACCGTCCTTCAGGCCTTGGATCCGAGGCAGCTGGGCAAGCCGGATCACTGTGTCCACATTGATATCCCCGCCTGTACGTGCAGGATTATTGTAAAGCATGAGGGGGAGATCCGTCTGATCATGGACGGCTTTAAAATGGTGATAGAGGTTGTCTTGGGTAGGTCGCGTATACCAAGGGGAAATCAAAAGGGCACTGTCCGCGCCCGCTTTTTGGGCCGCATTGGTTTGGAGGATGGTCTCTTCCGTTGAAATAGATCCGGTGGCAGCCATGACGCGGATTTTGCCTTTACACACGTCCGCAGCGATCTGCACAAGATGGGTTTGATCGGTAGGTGAAAGACTCAAAGATTCCCCTGTCGTCCCGCAGACAACGACGCCCTGTACGCCCGCCTCAATCTGGTGAGCGACGAGTTCTTCCAGCTTTTTTACGTCTAGCGTCCCGCCCTGCCATGGTGTAACAATGGCTGTATAAACCCCGTGAAACATCTTCAGATCCTTGTGAAAGTATATCGACCATGACTATATCATTTTTGACGTTTCGCCACAAGTTTTGTGATACCAATGTGTCATCCGTTTCAATGTGTCATCCCCGACTTACAAGTCCTTCATCTCCGACATCGTCGGGGATGTTAGGACTTGTTGACCCGGGCTACGCCAAAGGCTACGCCGCGGCGAGTCGGGGGCCCAGGAGCCGCAGAAAAATTCTTTCATATTTTGGCTTCCTGGATCCCCGGTCAAGGCTCTCTAAGTCCCCGATGATGTCGGGGGTAAGAGGGCCTAAGCCGAGGATGACAACTCTTAATTGGGTGGTGACACTGATGATAGCAGTACTTTTAAGCACCGACCCTCTCCACGCCTCCACCTCCATCGATAAAAAAGTGGATATGTGGCTGGGGATTCGGCAAAATCCTCATCAGTTTTCTGCCCATGACATTACCACCTTTGTGGAGGCCCATCCTCATTGGCCGTCCCATAAGGAGTTCTGCGAAAAGGTCGAGGCTGTTCTTGCTAAGAGTGGGTCGGACCAGGAATGCATTAATTGGTTTACAAAACATCCTCCTCAAACAGCAGCCGGTGCGATGGCCTATGCGCATGCGTTGCAGGCCCCCTCAAAGATAACGTCTATTGTCAGAACCGCTTGGTCAACGTTGCATTTTACGCAAGCCGAGGAAACAAAATTTCTTAAAAGCTTTAAGCGCTATCTCCCCGCTGACGCCCACCATGACCGGCTGCACTTTTGTGTGTGGAATGGTCATCACGACCATGTCAAACGATTGTCCCCCCACCTGTCAGCGGACATGCAACAGGTCGCGGCGGTCTCTCTCGCCTTTATGCAAGATCAGCCAGATGCGTCGCAAAAGTTACGTACCCTCCCGGCGCGATTGCATCAAAACGAGGGACTGCTCCATGCGGTGGCTGCTTGGCATAAAAAACACAAAAATGTGGGGGAAGCTGCGCGTATTTTAGCGGCGGTATGTCCACGTTCTGAGTCAGCCGAGCACTGGTGGAAAACCCGAAATTACATTGCGCGAGAACTCATTGGGTTGAAAGATTATAGCGGCGCTTATCAAGTGGTCGCTTCTCATAACCTGAAGGCAGGTGGAGAAGACTTTGCCAGCGCAGAATGGCTCTGTGGATGGCTCGCACTGCGCTTTCTCAATTGTCCGCAAGAGGCTCTGTGTCATTTTCAAAAGGTCGCAAATAATGTCAATGGCGCGATCAGTAAATCACGGGCGCTCTATTGGTTGGGGCGAACTTATGAGCACGTAGGCGATCTTGAGAAGGCGGCACAAGCCTACGGACAAGCCGCACGCTATAAGACGGTTTATTATGGTCAGCTGGCAGCTGCCAAGCTTCAAGATAAGGCTTATCCGTCTCTCAGAGCGCTCAAGGTTACGCCGCAAGACAAGGCCCGCTTTAATCAACAGGATCTCGTGAAAGCGGCGCACGTTTTGAAGAAGCGGGGAAAAGCCTGTGAGCCGGAACTCAGGCAGTTCCTCATCCAAATTGGGGCCAATGCCACAACCCCTGGAGAAAAAGATCTGGCTGTGCATCTCGCCCATACCCTCTCCCCCCCCTCCGTTGTGTGGGTTGCCCGCAAGGCAGGGCATGCAGATCCTCTCCATCTGAAGCTCGCTTTTCCCACCTGCTCTGTGCCATGCACAGGGCCAGAAGATGCATTTGTGATGGCCATTGCTTACCAAGAAACCCGTTTCGATCCGACGGCCGTCAGCAACAAAGAGGCCAAAGGACTACTCCAACTCCTCAGTTCCACAGCAGCAAGGGAAGCAAAAAGACTCGGGATTCCCCACTCAGAGAAAAAAATCTTTGATCCAAAACATAACATGCGCCTGGGAGCTTCCCATATTTCCTCCCTTCTGAAGGACTTTGACGGGTCCTATCTTTTGGTCGCCATTGCCTATAACGCGGGTCCTCATGTGGCCAGCCGGTGGGTCACAGAACGGGGAGATCCCCGCGATCCGCGCATTGATGTTATTGATTGGATTGAGCTCATCCCTTACGCGGAAACCCGCAATTACGTCCAGCGCGTGCTTGAGACAACAACCGTGTATCGATGCGTCAACGGCACGCCTCAATATACCCTCGTCGATGACCTCCAAAGACGAGGGGCGTAGAAGGAGGGTCTAGACAACCACTTCATGGTCTTTGACGCGTTCATCAATGATTTTCGTCACACACGCATCGGACCAAACATTGAGGGCCGTCTCCACCATATCAATTAAACTATAGAAAGGCAGAATAAGACCGAGAAGGGTGATGGGAACATTCATGCTGGTGAGCAAACTGGCGCTTAGGAAAAAGCATCCCATCGGCACGCCTGCATTCCCAACGGCCGCAATGGTCGAAACAAAAATCCATAAGATCATGGTGAGCATATCAATCTCAGCCCCGTTGTTTTGCATGAGGTAAATCACCGTTGCAAAAATAAAGGCGGCGCATCCATTCATATTAATGGACGTGCAGAGCGGCAAAACAAACCGGCTGACCTTAGGAGACACATTCAGATTACGCTCAATGGTCTCCATCGTGACAGGCAATGTTCCCGCTGAGGATTTAGAAAAAAACGCAACGGAGAGGGCCGGCAGCATGCCGTGCAGGGCCTGAAACGGCTGAATATTGTGGCGGCGTAAGAGGAGAGGTAATACCACAAACCCCTGGACGACATTGGCAAGGACAACAACCGCAAGGTAACCGCCTAAGCCCCGAATATCGACCCCACTGCGCAACTGAACAATGGTTGCGGTAATAAAGCCAAAGAGGGCAATAGGAATAATCTTGACGACCCATCCCGTAATCACCAGAAAGATCCCATGGGCGCCTTTAAAGAAATCCATAATCCCAAGGCGTGATTCTTCATTCGGAATCTGACGAATGGCAAGCCCCACCACAATGCTCACAAAAAGAGCCCCCATGACTTGATGCTCGAGAAAGGGAGAGAAGACATTCGCAGGGATAAGATGGGTGAGATAGCTCAAGTAACTCGTTTGCGAAACCGAGTCATGCACAGCCCCCATAGGCGCAGAAACCGCACTGATATTCGAAGGCGAGATCAGCAGGTAAAGGCCACACGCCACAGCGGCTGCAATGATCGTTGTGCCGACCGTATAAAAAAGCGTGCTTTGCCAAATCTTTTTCATCGAATCGGTGGCGCTATATTGAGAGATCGTCACAATGATCGAAAGTGCGATAATGGGTAAGCTGATGCACTTAAAGATTTTGATAAAAACATCGGAAGTAAGGGTACCCAGCTCTTGCAGGAACGTAATGCCTGAAAAGCCGCTGATGACCCCTAAGGTAATCGCAAGAAGATAAATCAAGGCCATTGAGGGCCGTTTTTTTGAATGTTGAACGCACATGGTGCACCTCATCGTTAAATGTGTTTATGAAGAAAAGCCGTAAATGTGAGGGGAAAAAGGGAATATGCTAGCAGCCGCTAGCAACAGAGATGCGCGCAGACGCTGAAAGAGGCTGTGAAATTGATGTTCAATAACGAGCGCATTTAAATTAGTCGAATCCTTTAAAATAAGTACGTCATCATCTCTATCACAGGGAGGGTTAACAACCAATTAAAATTATTGCATAAAAACGTCACCGCCGCCGGTGCATTAACCACCCGGCGATGCCCACGCTCATCGCAACCCCTGTAATGATCAGAGTCGCGAGGGCATTGATTTGAGGCGTAATGCCAAAGCGGATGCTTGAGAAAATCACCATGGGGAGAGTGGATGAACCGGGACCTGCTACGAAACTCGCAAGAACCACATCATCCAAGGAGAGGGCAAAAGCCAACAACCATCCTGAGACAAGGGACGGAGAGATAAGAGGCAAGGTAATGGCTGTAAAAACTTTTAAGGGCCGAGCGCCAAGATCAAGAGCCGCTTCCTCAAGGGACAAATCCATATCTGCCAGCCTCTCCCGCACGAGAATCGTCACATAAGCCATACACAGTGTGGTATGGGCGCAGGTAATGGTGAGAATGCCTCGACCCTTGGGCCACCCAAAAGTTTGTTCTAAGCCTACAAAAAGCAGCAGAAGCGAGAGGCCGGTGATGACCTCGGGCATCACCAAAGGGGCCGTGGTCAAGATTCCAAAAAGCCCTCGCCCTCGAAATTTTCCAAACCGCACAAGAGAGACGGCAGCGAGCGTGCCCAGCACAACCGCAAGTGTCGCGGATAAAACAGCAACTTGGAGGCTGACAAAAGCCGATCGAATTAACACCGTATCTTGCAGGAGGGATCCATACCATTGAGTCGAGAAGCCATGCCATACCGTGACTTGGGGGGATGCGTTAAAAGAAAAAACCACAAGAGTAAGAATGGGAAAATAGAGAAATCCATAACCTAAGGTCATCCAGATCTTCAAGAAAAGGGAGAGTGTCCTATGCATTGAATAGCCTCACCTGACGTTCCTGAAGCCGTTGGAAAATCGCAAGCGGAATCAGAAGGAAAGCGAGGAGAACGGTGGCAAGAGCCGCCGCAACAGGCCAGTCACGATTTGTGAAAAATTCGTTCCAGAGGACCTTGCCAATCATGAAAGTTTGAGACCCCCCCAGAAGTTCTGGAATCACAAATTCTCCTGCTGCAGGAATGAAGACCAATAAGGATCCTGAGATCACCCCAGACAAGGAAAGAGGGACGACAACCTGCCAGAAAGCCTGAAAGGGCCGTGCCCCTAAATCATAGGCAGCTTCTAAAAGGGAGCTGTCGATTTTTTCAAGAGAAGCATACAGAGGAAGAATCATAAAGGGGAGGTAGCAATAAACAATGCCTAAGATTGTCGCAAAATGGGTGTCGAGGAGGACAAGGGGTTGGTGAATCAATCCGACCTTTATAAGGGCTGTGTTTAAAAGCCCGTGGGGGCTCAAAATCCCAATCCATGCATAAGCACGGAGCAAGAAGGACGTCCAAAAAGGGAGGATGACCAGCATTAACAGAGGCGCCCGTACGGAAGGAGAAGCCTTCGCAAGTCCATAAGCCATAGGGTATCCAATGAGAAGGCAAGTGACAGTACTGATGAGGGCAATGGTCAGGGCTTCAAGGTAAGAGAGCACATAGAGGGAATCTGTTCCGATGAACGTATAATTTCCTAAGTGCAAGCGAATCACCAGAAGGCCCTCTTCCACCCACTCGACCAGCGGCCCATAAGGAGGGAGCCCCATTTTTAATTCAGAGAGGCTAATCTTAAGAACAATCAAAAAGGGAATAAGGCAAAAGAGCAGACCCCATCCATAGGGCGCAACAGTGGCCCAAAGTGGGGTGGAAAGAAAGCGGCGAAGTTTGGAGGGGAGATGTATCATGGGTTGTTGCCACGCCCCCTCTTGTCACCCCCGCGGAGGCGGGGGGCCAGACTTAAACTTTCCCGCGCTTGCGCGGGCATTATTTCTGGATCCCTGCTTTCACAGGGATGACAAAGAAGAACGCGAGGGTGACACGTCTTTCTCATGACGACAACACAATACTATTTTCAGCGCGCCAGAAGAGGTACACCTCATCCTCCCACGTGACGGCACGCTCAGCAAGTCGCACCAGATTCGGCTGGGTGGCCAGTACAATTTTTCCACTGCTGAGCTCCACATGATAAATGGAAACATCTCCCAAATATCCGATATCCTTCACAATGCCTTTGGTGGCATTGCGCTGATGTTCGGGTGGTGAGGTTGCAATCATCACCTTTTCAGGACGAATGGCGACTTTGACTTGCGCCCCTATGGGGGCATTCGTCGAGTGGCTGACGTAGAGCTCACAGCCTGCTTCCTCTGATTCGACCAACAGGTGATCTGAATCCTCCTCGATAACGCGGCCCTCAAACTTATTAATCGATCCAATAAAGTCCGCAACATACTCGGAATGCGGATACTCATAGATCTCATTTGGTGTACCGATTTGACTGAGACGTCCGTGGTCCATAATGCCGAGGCGCGAGGCCATGGTCATGGCTTCTTCCTGGTCATGGGTCACCATGATAAACGTAACACCCACTTCTTCCTGAATGTTCACAAGTTCGAATTGGGTTTGCTCTCGCAGCCTTTTATCAAGGGCGGCAAGGGGCTCATCAAGCAGCAGAAGTTTAGGTCGTTTTACAAGGCTACGGGCTAAAGCCACCCGTTGACGCTGCCCGCCTGAAAGTTGATGGGGATAGCGGGCGCGAAACTTTTCCATTTGGACGAGATGCAGAACATCCCGAATGCGCTCCTTCATTTCTGCAGCAGAAATTCCTTCCTGCTTAAGACCAAAAGCGACATTTTTTTCAACGGTCATATGGGGAAAAAGCGCATAGGACTGAAACATCATATTCACAGGGCGGTCATAGGCAGGTCTGCGGGTGACATCAACCCCATCAATATAAATCTTGCCCTGGCTGGGAGCCTCAAACCCTGCGAGCATGCGCAGAAGCGTCGTCTTGCCACATCCCGAAGGTCCCAAAAGGGCAAAAAACTCGCCCTGATAGATGGAAAGGGTCACGTCATCCACAACCACATGGCCCCCAAATTCCTTAGAAACGCCCTCTAAATGAATATAAGGTTTCGCTTTTGGATCCTGCCAAGGCTGGAGATCTCTTCGTTTCAGTCGTTGCATCTTCTTTTACCGTCCAATCTTGACACGCGTCCATTCACGAGATCGCATACGTTCATACCGGGGTGCATGGGTCGTGTCGACGTAGAGTGTATCAACAACCTCTTGAGGGGGATACACAAGAGGATTGTCTCTAATTTTTTGCTCAACAAAGGGAAGAGAAGCAGGAATACAATTAGCGGTGTCCGTTGCGTTGGTGACCCGGGCAATAATCTCAGGCCGAAGCATAAAATTGATAAAAGCATGGGCTTCCCGCACATGGGGCGCGTCTTGAGGAATCGCGAAGACATCGATCCACAAAGCCCCCCCCTCCTGAGGGATGACGTATTCAATGTCCATGCCCGCAGCTTTACCAAGCTTTTGTCCTCGGATAAGCTCGCCTGAAAATCCTTCCACAAGGCAGTAATCTCCAGAGGTGAGATCGCCCACCGAAGGAACAGCTTGAAATTTTTTGATAAAAGGCCGCACCTTGATGAGCTGGGCACTCGCCAACTTTAAATCATCAGGGCTGCTTGAGTCAGGGTCTTTTCCTAAATAGCTTAAGACAGAGGGAATGACATCAAGAGGGGAATCAATCAGGATCACGCCACAGTCCGCAAAGCGTGACACAACAGCAGGATCAAACAGCATGGCCGCGCTGGTGCGAGGGGCGTTAGGGAAGCGCTCTTCAATCATGCGCTTATTAAATGCAAATCCGCGCGTGCCCCAGATAGAGGGAAGGGCAAAACGATTGTCTGGATCCACAGCTTTCATACGGGTAAGAAAGGAAGGGTTCACTCCCTTCGCCTGGGGGATTAAAGAGAGGTTCAGAGGTTGGTAGAGGTTGGCCCCCAGTTGGCGTGCAAGGTCAGGCCAGACAGTGAGCCCGACAACATCATAGCCCGATGATCCCGCCAAGAGTTTCGTTTCCATGACCTCAGAACTATCATAGACGTCATAGTTGACCTGAATGCCTGTTTCCTTCTCAAATTGCGTTAAAATGTCAGGCGCAATGGCATAAGCCCAATTGTAAACATTGACGACACGGGCGCTCAAGGCGCCTGGGAAGGTGAGCGTAAGGAACAGGAATATGAAGGTAGAACTCAGAAAAATTCTTGTCATCCCCGCGACCCGGGCTACGCCAAAGGCTACGCCGTGGCAAGAGGCGGGGACCCAGATATAATTCCCGTGCTTGCGCGGGTCAGCAACACTGATCAATTGTTAACGTTCCTTCTCAAGAGAGCGGGCCTCATCAACCAGCATAATGGGCACCCCATCCCGAATCGGGTAGGCAAGCTTCGCGCGAGGGCTGATGAGTTCATTCTTCTTTTCATCATAGGTCAAAGGCCCCTTTGTCAAAGGGCAGACAAGCATTTCAAAAAGCCGGGCATTCAAACGCATCGTTTTCTTCATTTTAAGCCTCCGCCCTAGTGCAACACGGGTCCCTGCCTGGGAAAATAAGGGTGGGACATTTCCATGAGGGCGATCATCATATCGCATCGTTCCGACAAGGAATCAGTCTCTAAAAGCGCCTGCTTTTCGATAGGTTCAAACGGGCACGCCATGGTGAGAGAATTGAGGATCAGGTCATCGCTGGCATGATCAATTTCATCCCAATTGGCCGCAATATCTTGGTCGGATAAATAGGCCTTCAAGCGATCCAAAAGACGCGGGCGATCCATAAAAGGATCGGCCGAAGAATCCTCCAAATCTGCCTCATACCCTGTGTAGGTGACACGGGCTTTGAGAGGGGACGTCGTGGCAATTTCATGAATATGAAATCGGCACAGTCCTTGCAAAAGCACAAAAGGGCGAGATTCTTCTTGAAAACTGATGATGCGCCCCACGCACCCCTTTTGGAAATGTCCTCCATCAGGATGGGTTTGCACAATTCCGAGGAGGCGATGACGTTCGGCAAGTGCTGCATCCAAGGCCGTGCGTCCCGCCCGATCAGTCATGATCAGCGGGAGTTGGGCCCTTGGGAGCAAAATCGTCCCCGCCGCCTTATAGAGGGGGAGAATATCCGGGAGATCTTCAACGTTCATGCCACAGCCTCGTCTACAGATGCATATAGTGAATATATAGTGATTTATAGAACCATTGGCAATGTGGAAGAATTGAGGGGTGAAGCCCAATGGACTTAAGGCCGCGGTTCTTCGTTTGGTTTCACACGTCGAAGTGAATTCTCCCCTGTAGCTCCCGGCTACGTCAGCCGAGACGAGAGTTTGGGATGCCATTCGCCCCTGAAGCTTTGATGTGACAGGAGTTTTGGCGGATACCCGATTCGACTTCAGCCCCGAGCTTTGGCTCGGGGTTTTACGGAGGCGGGTGAAAAGGTGCAGGGGGAAAGGTCAGCATCAAGAAGAGAGATATGACATCAGATAAGCCTTGCAGAACGCCCATCTTTTCTTTAGAAACCAAACAGTTGCCGAAGTAGCTCAGTTGGTAGAGCAACTGATTCGTAATCAGTAGGTCGGGTGTTCGATTCACCTCTTCGGCACCAGGGATGGACAGAGGTTTCGAACATTCTGCAAGTAGAAAAAACATTCCAGGCAGCCTATAGGTAACAGTTGGGAGGCTACAGCTGGGAGTGCATGTCAGAAGGATGTGTGGAGGATGGGGTGAAGAACCAAGATTTTATTATACACGCGTAAAAACCATCGACAATTAGATAAATATGGGCAATAAAGCCTTCTAAGGACTGGATTCATCCGGTTTCATAAAAATTTAGATAGGCATTTTGAAATGAGCGGCCATCCTAAACTTCTTATCACGGGAGGATCTGGTTTTATTGGATCCCATTTCGTCCGTCTCTGCCTTCATAAAGGGTATCAAGTTCTTAATTTGGATGCCCTGACTTACGCTGCTTCTCAAGATACATTACAAGACTGTGCGCATCACCCCCTCTATCATTTCCAAAAAGGATTGATTCAGGATCCGGACTTTATATGTTCCCTTCTTGCAACGTTCAAGCCTACAGCTATCGTTAACTTTGCTGCCGAAACTCACGTAGATCGTTCTATCGATTCCCCGGCTCCCTTTATTGAAAGCAATATCAGGGGCTCTTTCATTTTAGCCGACGAAAGTCGCTCCTACTACAATAAGCTCTCTAACGACGAAAAAGAAAATTTTAGATTTTTGCATATCTCAACGGACGAAGTGTTTGGATCATGTCCCCATGATCCTTATACCGAAGAAGCCGCTTATAACCCAAGTTCGCCTTACGCCGCTAGCAAAGCTGCTGCAGACCTTGTTCTTAAATCCTATTACCATACTTATGCATTTCCTCTCCTGATTACCAATTGTACAAATAACTACGGCCCTTTCCAGTTTCCGGAAAAATTGATTCCCCTTATGATTATCCGCGCATGTGCAGGTCAATCCTTGCCTCTTTATGGCACAGGAATGCAAGTGAGGGATTGGCTCTATGTTGAAGATCACGTCGAAGCCATCTTGCATGTCCTTCAGAATGGAAAACTCGGAAACACCTATAATATAGCAGGATTAAAGGGAGAGATTTCCAATAAAGTAGTGGTTGAGGAAATCTGTGCGATCCTCGACGCTCTGCAGCCGCGCACCCCTCAAGCTTCTTACAGGGACCTTACAACTTATGTGATAGATAGGCCGGGGCATGACTTCCGCTATGCCCTTGATATGAGTAAGATTGCAAGAGAATTGGGTTGGCAGCCCAAAACTTCTTTTAAGGAAGGGTTAACAAAAACTGTGATGTGGTACTTAGAAAATCGCTCTTGGTGGGAGGCTATCCAAGGGAGAGGGTTTCAACCTCATCGATTAGGACTTATAAAATGAGAAAAGGTATTCTTCTTGCTGGGGGTAAAGGAACGCGACTTTATCCCCTGACATGCGTCGTCAACAAACAACTCCTGCCTGTTTATGATAAGCCGATGGTATATTATCCTCTGTCGATCTTAATGCTAGCTGGCATCAAAGAAGTCCTAATCATCTCCACCCCCTCTGACCTACCTCTTTATGAAGATCTTTTAAAGGACGGACATCAGCTGGGGATGCGCCTTTCTTATCAAATTCAGACTGAAGCTCGGGGCTTGCCTGAAGCCTTTATTTTGGCTGAAGATTTCTTACAAGGTGCTCCCTCTGTTCTCATTCTTGGAGATAACATCTTTTTTGGATTGGGGTTACAATCTGTTTTAGAGAAGCTATCTTCTCAGATCGAGGGTATGAATGTATTTTCCTATCCTGTTCAGAATCCCCAAGATTATGGTGTGGTAGAGGTCTCTCCTAACAATAAGATTATATCCATTGAAGAAAAACCTATTGCACCAAAGTCGAATTTAGCCCTCACAGGGCTCTATTTTTGTGATTCCCGTGCCCCATCTTTTGCAAAGAAGTTAACGCCTTCTGCTCGGGGAGAGCTCGAAATTATTGATCTGATGCGGGCCTATCACCAAGAAGGTGCTCTTTCCATCAACCCTCTTGGTCGAGGTGCAGCATGGCTCGATACGGGCAGTCCCGACAGTCTTTTAGATGCTGCAAATTTTATTGCAACGATTGAGCGTCGTCAGGGTCTTAAAATCGCCTGCTTAGAAGAAATTGCTCTGCATAAGGGGTGGATTGATCAATTTATGGTTCGCAAAACAATCCAAGCTCTCAAAAGTTCACAATATAAAATATACCTCGAAACCCTTTTAGCCCAACCTATGGATTAGAGAGAGAAGGGAAGCCACGTGAAAAAATACTTCAAAGAATATCGCGAGAGTGACTTGGACTTGTTTTCCTGGGGTTGCTGATCGCTATCTCGAGTCTGTTTTACGTTCAGATGCTGTCTGTAATGCCACCACCTTTTATCTCTTCATTCAATATGAAAATGATCCGAGTATCTGGACCAGTCGGTGGTTTTTTATGCGCCTTAATTGGCGCTGTAATTATGATTGTTGTTCAGGCGCGCAAGAGGCACGCTGAAGACGGTCGTTTAAAGAGCGATCAACACTCCAAAACTCAGGTTATGTATGCTATTCTAAGTGAGCGATCACAGCTTTTATTTGTACATCATTCAGATGGCTCTTTGATCCTCCATTGAACAGTTTTAGCTTCTTAGCGTTCACCTAATCATTCAGATGGTCATGGTTGTTTCGTAATGAATACGCAACACTTGCGCAATCTGCTGCTGGCTCCATCCCTCAGCATTCAAAAGAACAGATTTGATCCTGTCGGCAACCCGACGATCCCGTCCTATTCTCTACTTCTTCTCGAGATCTTCTTTCTCTGATGGCGTCAGTATTATCTTCTGGCCGTAAAAACTATCAATTTCGTCTCAACATCAAGCTGCTTCATTGGCGTTGGGTATAGACACGAAAATTCATCACATCAAGAAACGAATTTCCGACAAATAGGATTTTTTCTTCTTCATGAGCGAACGTCAACGACCCCTTGTTGGACGTAGAGCCAATCTATATAATCCTCACAGAAATCCTTTCGTTACAAGAATCCTTTGAACGAGAGAGAGTTTTTCGCGTGCGCTGCCTCTCTTGGTGTAGTAGGTGCGAATTTCGGTTATATCCTCTTTTTTTACGCGATTCTTTACGTAATCAAGAGCGTAGTATATTTGATCTAGAGAATAAATTTCCAGCCACCTAAGGTCTTTTTTCAAAAAAGGAAAAGAGCCAAAACAAATACCATTCAAATTGAACAGGTGCATTTGCTGCTTTGTTTCAGATAAATCATAAAAAAATTGAGATAACTTTTCCTTTTCATGTTCTTGAGATAGACGTTTTGCAGGTAATTTGGTGTCATCCGAAAAAGAGAGCGCAGGGGGCATTAACACGTCTTTTGGGAATACGCGCCATGCCTTTTCTATATTTCCGTCGTCTAATATATTATTTATAAAATGAGAAGAAGGATATATAATATAGGGTGTGTACCCTGCTCTCTGTACAACAGATGTGAATCCTACTTCTCCTTGTTGGACACAATGGCGTTTGAAATCTAAGGGAATATATTGATTCCAGAAGTTTTGTATTTTTTCATGCTTGAATGCTTTGCCTGATAAGACAAAAAGCCAAGAAGCCATATGGTAGGAGATGGTTTTAATATCTGCTATGGCGATGCAATCTTGTTGCATTCTAGAAATTCTTTCAAATAAATCAGGGCATAAACCTTCTAGATAAAATATAGAATCGTTCATAAATAAAACTTGGCCCTCGTTGGGTATATTCACATTTTTATAAAGCCATTGTGCAGCGTACTGATAAAGTCCCCAATCTCTACCAATTTCGGGACGCTCTATGTACACATCTGCATTTATTTTTTCTAGCTCTTCTTGTGACAATTTTCCATTGTTTAAAACAATTATGTAATAATTATTTTCAGCTAATTTTTTTATTATATTTTTTTGGTTTCTGCCGATCTTCTCACAATAAACAGCAAAAATAGCAAAACGATTGCATTGTCCAGGGGAGCGACTACTGAGCTGCAGGAGAGTTGTTTTCTTAAAATTTTTTATAAATAAAAGACAAAAGGTATATGCATAAAACAAAGATAGCAATATATGCGAGGCTATTTTTTTGGCCATTTTAGTAAGGAAGTTCATACAATAAAATCTTTTCTTATGCTGTCTACATAATCTTTGAGGGCGTCTTTCTGATGATAATGGAATCCTCTCAATTTTTTTATTTTTGTGGAAGACACCTTTATTTTTATGGGACTAACATCGCCGTGTTCAAATTTTACAAGACCGGGAGGGCAGTGCAGAAGAGAGGCGATTTCTTTCACAATAGTCTCAATGCGTATGGAGTGTCCTGAGGCTATATTGAGTGCTCCACTGACGCTTTCATCGTCCAATGCGCAGCATAGGGCATAAGCTACTTCCTTTACATGCATTAAATCGATCTCTTTGTCAGGATCTTTGCAGATAAATGTTTCTCCTCTATCTAATGTGGAAATAAGCGAAGGAATGAATCTTTTTGGAGACTCCCCAGGTCCATAAAGCCAAAAGATGCGTGGCCATAGTGTATCAAATTTGAAAAAACGGCCGAGGGCTTCTAACGAATGATGAGTTATATTTTTTGCGCATGCGTATAAGGTCTCATTTTGCAAGAGGCCCTCTTCTTCTAAAATACTTTCAGACCAATCATATTCGGCACAGGAGCCGACAGAGAGACATCTTTTGCCGCCATTGCGTCCAAATTCTGTAAAGAGATCAATAGAGGCCAGCATCCACTCTAAATTTTCTTGGGAATGCATATAATCCAAGGGATTAACGTACCATGCTAAATGGATAAGGTGTGAGGGTCTAACTTCTTTGAGAAGAGCACGCCTTTCCTCTTGATCCAAAAGGTTAGCTTTGACGGGATGCATACATGGAGGGAAATCTATTTTACGGGAATGATAACAGGGAAAGACTTCATAGTCTTTCTCTTGCAGAAAGGGCAAAAGATGTTGTCCGATAAATCCACTGGCGCCAGTAATAAGGACTCTTTTCATGAGGAGTATGTCTCTACATATCCAAAATTGTTATCACGTTCGGAGATAATTTTTTTTTCGATAGGCCATTGAATGGCGAGCGTTGGATCATTCCAATGAATGCCATCTTGGTAGTTCGCATCATAGAAGTTTGTCATTTGATAAAATACGGTGGAATTATCCTCTAAACACTGAAAGCCATGGGCAAAACCAGCAGGAACAAACAAAGATTTTTTATTTTCTTTGCTGAGTTCCACACTTATATGCTGGAGGTAAGTGGGTGATTCTTTTCGAAGGTCAATGATAACATCAAATATTTTTCCTTCAATCGCTCGCACAAGTTTACCTTCTGCAAGGGGGGGGTGTTGAAAATGGAGCCCCCGCAACGTTCCTTTTTGATAATTATAGGAGAAATTACACTGTGGAAAAGAGGAAGGAAGCCCGTTCTCAGCAAATTCTTTTTCACAAAAGGATCTAAAAAAATATCCTCGTTCATCCTGAAAGGGCGTTACTTCTATAATGAAAGCATCCTTTAAGGGCGTCTGAATAAATTGCATATTAGAAAACTTCAAGAGTGGGGATTGCCGTTACAAATTTTCCACCCCACTCTCTGATATAGGCCAGTTGCTCTGCAATCTCTTTCTTCAAATTCCAGGGGAGGATCAGTACATAATGAGGCTGATTCTTTTTTATATATTCTTCATCGAAAATAGGGATATACGATCCAGGTAAAAATTTATTTTGTTTATGCGGATTTTTATCAACGGTAGCACCTATAAAATCAGCTTTTACGCCGCAATAATTAAGGAACGTATTTCCCTTTGCTGGCGCTCCATAGGCCATAATTGTTTTTCCTTTTTGTACTTCATCAACGAGAAAGGAAAGAAAATCTGTCTTTATTTTCTTAACAACGTCAGGAAAATTTTTGTATGTGTCGATATTTGTGAGGCCAAAGTCATTTTCTTTTTTGATAATATCCTGAACGTTTTCAGATATCTCTCTTGCACGATTTCCCTCATGACACCCATAAATTCTCAAAGACCCTCCATGGGTGGGAAGTTCTTTGACATCGAAAATGGAAAGCCCATGGGCTTTAAATATGTTACGTACGACATTGAGGGAAAGATAAAAGAAATGTTCATGATAGATAGTATCAAACTGCCCCTCCTGAAAGAGTTTTAAAAGGTGAGGAAATTCGATGGTGACAATGCCCTCAGGTTTTAGGAGAATTTTTATTCCCTGCACAAATGAATTAATGTGAGGCACATGCGCCAAGACATTTTTAGCGGCAATGAGATCTGCTTGATGACCCTGCTGTGCCCATAAGGAGGCCGTCTCATCACTAAAAAAATCAGTGAAGACATCGATGCCTTTTTCTTTTGCGACTAAGGCAACATTTTCTGCAGGTTCTATACCTAAAACGGGGATGCCTTCTTCTTTAAAGTACTGAAGTAAGTACCCATCATTGCACGCAATCTCCACAACTTTTTTTGTATTATCTAATGCACATAGGTCCATCATTTCTTGGGCATATTTTTTGCAGTGCGCCAACCAAGAAGGGGAATAAGATGAAAAATACAGATAGTCTTTGAATATGTCTTCTGGAGATGATTTTTCTGTGACCTGCACCAAGTAGCATTGGGAACAGACCATGACATGAAGAGGATAATGAGCTTCTGGCTTACAAAGCTGCTCTTGGCTCAAAAGGCTATTTGCCAAGGGGGAACTGTAAAGGTTTACAAATGTAGTGCTGAGGGGGGCGTCACAAGAACGGCAGTTAAAGATAGTCATGTCTTAAAAACTCCTTGATTTGAGTGTAGGTCACATCCATAGGATGTGATGAAAAATGTTTATGTGGTCAACATGGTTCACAGGCAGTTTAGGAGGCCCCCCGAATGCGTTCATCGCCGTAGTCATAATCATGCCTTAAAAACTCTTTGATTTGAGCGCAGGTTACATCCTTCACTGTTGCGGGATCTGATAAAAAATGTTTATACCATTCTGCGGTCCATGTGATCGCTTTGTCCACAGATAGTTTAGGGTGCCAGCCTAGTTCCTTCATCGCCTTGGAGGAGTCGAGTGTTAAATAATTCGCTTCATGATAATTTTTCTCTTGAGGTCCAGAAACTTCCCACTCTCCTCCTATAATGCCCACTGTTTGGTCTGCCATCCAAGAAACGGGTTTAAAGTCAAGAGGGCTTGGTCCAAAATTCCAACCCCCTCCATAGGCTTGAGCGTTTTCGTAAAGTTTTTTGGCTAAAAGAATGTAGCCATTTAAAGGGTCGAGAACATGTTGCCATGGACGGACTGCGCGTGGGTTGCGTATCTGTACTTTTTCGTTGTTCTCAACAGAGCGCACACAATCAGGAATTAAACGATCTTTTGCCCAATCGCCCCCCCCAATGACGTTACCTGCTCTTGCAGATGCAAGCGCAATTCTCCCTTTTTCCTGTTTGAAGAAGGAGTCATTATAACAATTTGTCACAAGCTCTGAACAAGCTTTGCTATTACTATAGGGGTCATGTCCGCCGAGTCTGTCAATTTCCCTGTAGGGGTAAATCCATTCTTTGTTTTCATAGCATTTGTCTGTTGTTACATTAATGACAACGGTTGGCTTTCCTATAATCCTTATCGCTTCCAATAAGTGTACCGTCCCCAACACATTGACTTGATAGGTCCCCACAGGATCATCATAGGAGTCCCTTACGAGCGCTTGAGCGGCGAGGTGGAATATAACATCGGGGGCAAACGTGTCGATACATTCTTTTAAATGATCAAAATCGAGCAGCGTACCAACATGATGCTCCACACTCTCTTCGAGAGCAGTCAGGGTAAAGAGGTTGGGGGATGTATGAGGTTCTAAGGCATACCCGCATAATTTTGCACCTAAGGTATCGAGCAGGTGGCACAGCCAAGCTCCTTTAAAACCGGTGTGACCCGTAATAAAAACACGTTTATTTTCCCAGAAATTAGTCATTCCAGACCTTCCAAGGCGCTTGATTGTTAGTCCACAGATTTTCGAGTAATGTTTTCTCTCTGAGGGTATCCATAGGCTGCCAAAAACCTTGGTGTAAAAAGCAGTGTAGCTGCTGGTCTTTTGCAAGTGCCGTTAAAGGCTCTTCTTCCCAAGAAGTGTGGTCTCCTTCGATGTAATCAATGACCTTAGGGGAAAGGACAAAAAAGCCCCCATTAATCCAGTTGCCATCTCCCACGGGCTTTTCCTGCATTGAGTCCACTCTATCGCCGACAATGGTTAAGGCTCCAAATCTTCCTGCAGGTTGGGTTGCCGTAACGGTTGCGAGCCGTCCATGGCGTTTATGAAAATCAACAAGACCCGTAATATTGACGTCCGAAACGCCATCCCCATAGGTAAAGCAAAAATCCTCATCTCCCAGGTAATCGCGTACTCTTTTAAGACGTCCCCCTGTCATTGTATTTTCGCCGGTCTCGACAAGGGTTACTTTCCAATCGTCCGTTCTTTTTTGGTGAATTTCTAAATGTCCAGAGTCTAAAGAAATCGTCACATCGGCTGAATGCAGAAAATAATTTGCAAAATACTCTTTCAAAGAATATCCTTTGTATCCTAAACAAACAATAAATTCTTTAAAACCATGGGCTGCATAAGTCTTCATAATATGCCAAATGATTGGCTTATCGCCAATCTCAATAAGGGGTTTTGGCTTAGAAACTGTCTCTTCTGATAGGCGTGTGCCTAATCCTCCAGCGAGTATAACAACTTTCATTAGTGAGTCCACAAAAGGGCTATTGCATTTCGGGGGCATTATAAATATTCTCTGCGGGAATTCAAGAGAGGAGTTAAAATGTCAGTTTCATTCCCGGAAGCATATGCTAATGCCTCAAGTGTGAGCGGGATCTCGGAAGGTCCACAATGAATAAAATAGCGGTCTTATACCTAGCGCGCATCAAAGAAGGTCTGCATGATTTTGAAAAATTCGCCCGGTCCTATCGTCAATATCCCGCGGGACAAGCTCATGATTTGATCGTGATTTATAAGGGAGACTTTACAAAAACTGAAAAAATGGGTGCAGAAGCTATTTTTAAAGATATCCCTCATCAACCGGTTTGGATCGCTGATGAAGTCGGATTTGATATTCATGCTTATATGCATGTTGCTGAAAAATTACCGCATCAATATGTGTGTCCTTTTAATACCTATACAGAAATAATGACGGAAGATTGGCTCAAAAAGCTTTATGCCCCTTTTGCTGATCCGGATGTTGGCATTGTGGGCACCTCTGCTTCTTACGAGAGCATTCAAATCGGCCACAAGATCCTGCAGAAGGTTCTTTTTCTCTCTAAAACTTTGGGGAAATCTCTGGACAAGGATATACAAAGAAAATTTGCTTATATACTGGAAGGTCCACACAACGATCATAACAAAAAGAAAATTTCAAGTAAGAAAAAAAAAGAATTTATTCGCAAATATATATTATTTTTATTGCCTCTTTTTTTTATATGCATGCACTCGCTTTGCAAAATCCTTCCCCGTCGCGCACTAAAGAAAATGATTCCGTACAAGGTGCGTGCACATATGCTTTCTGACAAATGCATTGGCCTTCTATATCATATTTTTTTGAATCGGCATCTCTACCGAGATATTTATAAACTTCGACCCACTTTTTTTGCAAAATGTTCTGCCGCTGAGAGAACAAAAAAGTTTGAGGCATATTGGCACGCTATTACAAAGACAGGTGCTCCTCTAGATTATGCGTTCGATTTTCCCGTTTTTCCGAACCCTCACATTCGAAGCACAGGGTTCATGCTTGAGCGTGAAATACTCCTTAATTTTAAAAACCTTAAAAAAACGAAAGTGGCATGCTGTGCTTTCGAAAGTGGTAGAGAAAGTCTCACTAATTATTTCTTAAAAAGAGGAAAAAAAACCTTGCTCATTGGAGCAAATGGAACAGTCTACCCCCTAGAAGAGTGGCCAAGAAGTCAAACCTTTCGATTAGATCAGCAACAAAACTTAATCGCAAAAGATAATCACTCTACTGCGTATGAGGCAGCAGGAGCTTCTCAAAAAGTCATAGAATATTTAACGTGGGGAGACTATGTAGGGCCTGCTCCCAAGGTGATTTCTAAACTAGATTTTAGCAAGGAGGATAAGCTAACGGTTTCCGACTTATCTATAGGAAAAGTAAAAGAAAGTCCTTTTAAAGTAAGCATCGTCATCCCGACGCACAATCGTCTCCAATTGCTTAAACAGGCGATCTTCTCAGTCGTCCAGCAATCGTTTTCTGATTGGGAGCTGATTATCTTTGACAATGCATCTTCTGAACCGATCAAAGCGTATATAGAGTCATTGGCAGATTCAAGGATTCGCTTTGAGCGCTCTGAAGAATTTCTGCCTGTGACAGAGAGTTGGAACCAAGCGATTGATTGTGCGACGGGCGAGTACGTTATGTTTTTCGGAAATGACGATGGTTTAGCTCCAAAATATTTTGAGAAGCTCAACGCGATAACCGAGCGCTTTAGAGGGCCAGACTTCATTTACTCTGGATTGTATCTTTTTGGACATCCAGGGGTTTTTCCATGGTGTCGCCAAGGGAGTCTTGAGATTACGTGTAACGCCTCTTTCTTCAAAGACAACACGGCTCCCTTTTTGCTGAGCACAGAAGAGGCTCAAAAGGCATGGAAAGACGCAGTTAATTTTCGGAGAAACTTTTGCTTCAATATGCAGGGCCTCACATTTAAGCGATCCTTCTTGGAAACGCTGAGAATCGATGGCAAGATATTTCACTCCCCTTTTCCAGATTACTATCTTGCAACATTGGCAATGGCATATGGAAAAAATATTGTTGTTTGCCCAGAACCTTTAGCAATTCAGGGAGTCTCTCAAGAGTCTTTTGGGTACACATTATTTAATAATCTAGAGCAGCAGGGCGCTGAGATGTTACACACAACCCTCGAACATGATTCTCTTTTTATGGAATACAAGGAGAACTTCCTTCCCGGAGAGAGGTATCAAACGAACTATATTTTGACAATGGGGCATGTTGCAAAAAATGCTCCTGAAAGAGTGAGCACCGCATTTGGCATACGTAGATATCGCCGTTATCAGATCCTCTCTCATCTCCAGCGCCTAAAAAATAGTCAAGGGTTGTGGAAAACGCCTATTGGGAAAACATTGTGGCAACAGATGTCCCTTCCAGAAAAAGCTTTTTCGATACTTGTAAATACTATTTATTACGTTAACATACAAATCGTTATAAGGATAATTGAGAGGATTGTTTCTCCCACAACATTTAGAGTTGTTCCTCAGCTTATTGCTACTGGGAAATATTCGACCCTTCCGGAAGTTTTCAAGATGCTGGAAAAACAAAATGAGACATTTCACAAAGCAGCATGATGTTCAATGCGAGGCCTCTGAATTTAAAAGAGGAGTGCAGATGATTTTGATAGGTGCAGAAAAAATGAGACTAAAATCGGCAGCCTCGCATTGATCGCATATAAGGAGAGGTAATGAAGGTTTTTTCGACTGATTTTCCAGACGTTTTAATCCTTGAGCCAGAGGTGTTTAAGGATGAGCGAGGATTTTTCTTAGAAATGTTCAACAAAAAAACTTTCCAAGAATGCACGGGTCAGAAAGTAAGCTTTGTCCAGGATAATCTCTCCCAGTCTCACAAAGGGGTTCTGAGAGGGCTCCATTATCAAATAAAGCAGCCCCAAGGAAAATTAATACAAGTCCTCAGGGGGGCTGTCTTTGATGTTGCCGTTGATATCAGAAAACAGTCTCCCTCTTTTGGAAAGTGGGTTGGCGTTGAGCTTTCAGCAGAAAACAAACGCCAAGTATGGATTCCCCCTGGGTTTGCCCATGGTTTTTTGGCTTTAAGCGATACGGTGGATATTTGTTATAAAGTCACAAAATACAGAGCGCCCCAGTGGGAAAGAACAATTCGATGGGATGATCCGCAACTTGGCATCAAATGGCCCACCACGGAATCGCTCACGCTGTCTCCAAAAGATGCTATGGCCTCCTTGTTACAAGATGCGGACCTGTATCGATGATTTCCCCAAAACAAATACGGATCTTGGTGACAGGGGCCAAGGGACAAGTGGGGACGCACCTCAGCGATCAACTTCCCCTGGCTTTCCCTGCTGCAAACATTTTATTTTGTGATCGTACATCATTAAATCTCTTAGATACTCAGAAGCTTAGAAAAACTGTTGAAGAATTCGCTCCGCATATCATTATTAATGCAGCCGCTTACACTTCTGTTGATAAGGCAGAAAGCGAACAGGATATGGCTTATGTTGTGAATGCTGAAGTGCCAAAAATTCTTGCAGAAATATCTGAAAAAAATAATAGCCTTCTGGTTCATTATTCAACGGATTATGTTTTTGATGGCATAAAAGAAGGATTTTATAAAGAAAATGATAAAACAAATCCTCTCAATGTATATGGAAACACAAAGAGGGAAGGAGAGGTCAACATTATCTCAACAGGGGGAAATTTTCTTATCTTAAGAACAAGTTGGGTTTATGCAGATAAAGGTCATAATTTTCTCCTCACGATTCTGCGTCTTGCGCAAGAAAGGAAAGAACTTTCAATCGTGAATGATCAACATGGCAGCCCGACCTCTGCTCCATGGCTTGCGGCGGTGACAGTAAACTTATCGAAAAAATTTATGTCGGAAGAGCCCATCGAAAGTGGTATTTATCATGCTGTCGCTCAAGGAGAGACAACCTGGTTTGACTATGCGCGTTTTATAGTGGAAAAAGCAGGAATAAAGGGCGTTAATGTAATACCTACTTCGTCAGACACGCTCGACTTTAAAGCAAAACGTCCAAAAAATAGTTGTCTTTCAACCGAAAAACTTCAGAAAAATTTTGCAATTGTTCCCATTATGTGGGAACAAGATGTCGAACGTAGCATCGACTTATGGTTAAAAAATAGACAATGAACTCAATATCCATCCTCATGGCAACCTATAATGGGGCCCGTTTTTTAGAAGAACAACTCCTTTCGATTGAGAAGCAAACCTATCCCCACTGGCATTTGTATGTTCTCGATGATGGCTCTAAGGACGATACGTGGGCGATTCTTGACGCGTTCCAACAACGCGTTGGAACAAATAAGATAACCCTTCGCCAGGGACATCATCAAGGATGCGTCAAAACATTTCTCTCTCTTGTGTGCGATAAAACCATCACCTCTGATTTTTATGCGTACGCAGATCAAGATGATGTCTGGGATAGCGATAAACTCGAGCGTGCAGTGAAGGTTCTGAAAAACCATATTGCAGTTCCGTTTCTCTATTGCTCCTCTTCACGATTGATCGATGAGAATGGAAAGATTATGGGAAGGACGTCAGCATATACCCGTCCGCCCTCCTTTAAAAATGCGCTCGTGCAGAACATTGCTGCAGGGCATACAATGGTTTTTAATAAACAGGCACGAAACCTCCTCAAAAACATGGGGGTGGTGGGAGTTTTTATTCATGATTGGTGGACGTATATCGTGGTCACTGCTTGTGGGGGAGGCGTCTATTTTGATGCACAGCCCTCCGTGTCTTACCGTCAGCACAGCGCTAATCTCATCGGAATCAACTCTGCATTCAAGTCATTCCACAATGCCCTCAAAAGAGTTTGGAAAGGAGAATTCAAGGGATGGACAGAATCCCATCTTTTCTTCTTGTCCCATATGAAAGATCCTATAACAGGAGATGCTAAGAAAACGATAGATTGCCTCGCTTGTTCGCGACAGAAATCCTTATTTATGCGCGTGATCTTTTTTATAAAATCAGGCGTTTTTCACCAAACGATCCTTGGCAACCTTAAGTTGCTCTGTGCCTCTCTTGTAAATAAGATATAAGATACATTCTCAAATTGCGCCCGCATCTCATAAAAACCTCCTTGACTAGCATAACAATGGCGTGCTGATATGAATCTCCCATCCTGAAGTCAAGAAACTTATATCGATCCCTCATGCCTGAAGATTGATTCGCAATGGGTATAGTCACTGAAATTATAAAGGAAAATCCTATGCGTCATTCTCTTAAATGTTGTCTTTTGAAGGTGTCTCCATCATTACGACGCTTGATTGACCAACGAGATGACTTACAGAATCGATTAAATGAGCATTCTTCGCTTCTCGAGATGTATTCATACTATGTGAATACAACGGGTGTTGTTTTGCAGTATAGAGAGGCTCACTATCAAATACATGGCGCTATTGCGCCAGCGCCGGCGTTGCCAACCTCACGCGCTTGGCCGAGGGAAGATACAGGCCTTTCTTATAGAGAGAAGTTAATTGGCTTGCTGCCACTATCAACTGGAGTGGGTGCAGAGATTGGACCTTTAGATATTCCGATTATATCCAAGGATGAAAGTCAGGTACTATATGTTGATCATCTCACTACGGAAGGATTGCAAAAAAAATATACACATTTGACAGATATTGTTTCAGTTGATAGGCCAATGGTAAATGACAGCTTAGCGGAAACGCTTTGTTCTGATGCACCTCTGGACTTTCTCTTGGGTTCACAAGTTTTTGAACATGTTCCAAACCCAATTCGGTGGTTACAAGAAGCAGCAACAGTACTGCGAAGTGGTGGTCTTTTAGCCTTATCACTGCCTGATCGTCGTATGACTTTTGATTTTTTGCGAGAGGAAACGCAACCAGCTGACATTGTGGCCGCGTACCTTAATGATGCAACTATTCCGGACATTCAACGTGTTTACGACCATCATTCACTGGCTTCATTCGTCAACATGGAATGGGCCACACCCGTCTCTGTATATCCAGAGAAAGTTGTTGCAGGACAGGGGAGCGTTTCCCCTATAAGAGCTACCAAAAATCATCTTAGTTTTGTCCAACGCGTAAAAGATGAGGGGGAATATCTCGATGTCCACTGTTGGGTATTTACACCCCCTTCCTTTTTGTTGACAATGGCACAATTAGCAGCAGATGGCTTTTTACAGTTTCGATGCTATCAATTTTATCCGACGACTCCAAGTTTTCCAGATCGTGGTAATTCTAGCTTTACAATTATATTGGAGAAGGTTGAAAAAGATGTAACCCCAGAAGAGATGCGTCGTAGTTTTCTCTCTCCTCTTGGACAGTAAGGACATCTTCCAAAAAATTTATCGGGGCTCTAGAAGTCAAGGCAAGAAAGATAGATAACTTCATGTTACCTCTGGATCCTCTACGAACAATGTTGATTTAAAGGGTGGATCTCGTTATAAATACGATCATTGATGTAGACGGAGATTCTTTTGTCCTCTTTTAGCAATATTCTGAATGATCTCTATGGGTGTTTTTCCCATAGGCACATATGGTTTACCCTCTCCTCCTATGAGATCAGGGCACGTTACAGAAGGACCGTCCTCGGACCTTTGTGGCTCTCTCTCGGAACAGCCGTTACGATCTTGGGGATGGGAGTTGTGTGGGCCGCTATTTTTCACATGAGCATAAAAGAATTTCTCCCCTATGTTGCTGCAGGGATGATTGTCTGGACCTTTATTGCCTCGATTTTAAACGAAGGATGTACGGTTTTCATCTCTCAGGCCCATATTATGCACAACGTAAATTTTTCGTATTTTCTTCATGTGACGACACTTCTTTCGAAAAACGTTATGATTTTCATGCACAATATGATTGTCATTGTTGCTGTTTTTTTGTTGTGCGGTCAACATGTTTCACCGGCAATTTTGCTATTTATCCCAGGCGTTCTCCTTCTTATCCTTAATAGTTTCTGGGTGACTGTTTTGCTTGGTGTTTTTGGAACACGCTATCGGGATCTGCCCTCGATGGTGGGGAGCGTTGTGACACTCTGCATGCTTGTGACGCCAATCATGTGGAAGCCGGATATGCTGCAAGGACGCTCTCATTTTATCGTTTCATTGAACCCTTTTGCACACATGATTAGCGTTGTGCGTGCCCCCCTTCTAGGGCAGGTTCCCTCTTTTTTAAATTATGCTGTTTGTATTGTCCTCTTTTTTGTGGGATCTTTATTTTCATTATGGATTTATAAAAAATACGCGCATCGCATCGTGTTCTGGATATAAAATAATGGCTCATATTGCACTCAATAACATTGGCATAGACTTCACCATATATAATACGCCACAGTCCTTTTCCTTGATGCACTCTCTTGCAAAAGCAGCAACAGGAGGAATTCTCAATAGAAATAAAAAAAATACGGTTACGGTTTCTGCCTTAAAAAACATCTCTTTTTCATTAGAACACGGCGATCGTTTAGGGCTCATCGGCCATAATGGTTCAGGGAAATCAACTCTTTTAAAATTGTTGGCCGGCATTTATGCACCAACTTCGGGTGATCTACGGGTCGAGGGAAAAATTGCAACGCTTTTTGATGTGCTTTTGGGAGCGCAGGATGAAATGACGGGCTATGAAAACCTTTATATTTCGAGTCTCATCCGTGGAAAATCTGTTGCGGAGACAAAGAAATCCTTAAAGGCAATGGGCGAATTCACAGAGTTAGGAGGCTACTTAGATCTCCCGATGCGTACCTATTCGGCAGGTATGAAAGTTCGGGTTGGGTTTGCAGTGGCAACGGAGGGCGCGCCTGATATTTTACTCATTGATGAGGTATTTGGGGCAGGCGACCAAGGGTTCGTCACGAAGTCTATTGAAAGACTCACGGCTCTCATTGAGCGTGCTGGCATCCTTGTGTTTTCAAGTCACTCAGAAGATCTCCTGACCCAGATTTGCAATAAGGTGATGATTTTAGAAAAGGGAGAAATTAAGGCCATGGGGGAAACAAAAGAAATTCTCGATTTCTATAAAAAAGCGAGCTGAGTTTAGCACACACATGTTAATAAAACTTGACTATTCTAAGGTTTTCTGCTAGAAGTTAGCTCCTTATCGGATTTGTTTAACAAAGGGTTTTAAACTATGCCTGAAGTTCTCATCAGTGGGCCGGTTGGCCGCATCGAAGCCCGTTATCATCAGTCAAAAGATCGTAACGCACCACTTGCGATTGTGCTCCACCCCCATCCAGAGCACGGGGGCACCATGAACAACAAGGTGAGCTATTCCCTCTTCCGTACCTTTGTTGAACAAGGCTTTACCACATTGCGCTTTAACTTCCGGGGCGTTGGACGCTCTGAGGGGAAATTTGATCGCGGAGAAGGCGAGCTCAGCGATGCCGCCGCTTGTTTGGATTGGCTTCAAGTCCAAAATCCAGAACCGCGTCAATGTTGGGTGGCTGGCTTTTCTTTTGGCGCTTGGATTTGTATGCAACTTCTCATGCGCCGCCCTGAACTAGACGGATTTATTGCCGTTGCCCCTCCCGCTAATTTGTATGACTTCACTTTCCTGGCCCCCTGCCCTGTGCCGGGTTTGATGCTCCATGGCGAAAAGGATGAGCTTGTCCCTAAGGAGTCTGTCCAAAAACTCTCCCAACGGCTTGCCGCCCAGCGGGGGCTCTTCATTGACTACCGCACGGTGCCAGAAGCGGATCATTTCTTTACCAACGCTCTTCCGCTCATGACAGCCCATGTCAGTCAGTATGTGTCTGCTGCCTTGAATCCGCTTGCAAAGGTTGTCAACGGGTAGAGTTATTTCTTATCCTTCCGTGCGTCGAGCCGCTGTTTGAGCTCTTTCACTTTTCTTTCTTCCCAGTGGTCATCGAAAAGCGAAACCTTGGGGAAGATAAGGGAAAAGATGCCTTTATTCATGGCAAGGAGCACAAGACCGAGGCCCCAAAGGATAATGACGTATTTTGGCCAAAAGTTCCCACTTCTATCAAAAATGATCCAGATCCCTATCAGTACCCCGCTCATCACAACGTAATGAAGGACATCCCGGTAAAAATTCCGTAAAGCCCTCACCTTTTTGCGAACTTCCTCTTCTTCCATCATCAACGGCCTCCTTCTAACCTAGAAGGGCATTATACCGTAAAAATGTATATAAAAAATTAAATCTTTTCTAAGAATGTGCGTGGTATGCTTCATGACTCTACAAAGGATACGATTGATCATGAGCCCATTAACTTATAAGGAAGCCTATATTCTTGCTTTGTTGCAGGGTGTCAATCATGACATCAAGCTCAAACCTCTCTCTATGGCTCTCCTGGGACTTTATGCTTGTGACTTCCTGGATCTGGTTCAAACGAAACAGGAAGGGTTGACAGACGACGCGCGGATTGATGACTACTTTCTGATGCCCGGCGATTTTTGGAATGGAAAAGATCTTCTTTTTCCTGCTCTTAAAAAGTTACAGACCCTGAAGCGCCTTGAGTGTCAGCCGCAGAAATTCCTCAAATATTTTTCCCTTCTTCATCTTAAGCCGTCCCCTCCTTTTCCTTCCTTTCATAAGCATAAGATGGATCATTTGATTTTGCAGGCTCTTGAGAATTCTCCTAACCTCCCGCATCTCAAAAAAATTGTTGAGGTCTTTAATGCAAAGCTTTTTCACTTACTGACCCATTTTTCTCATACGGCGCACGCGCATTATGAGATTCGTTTTTTTTACCCGCCTCCCACGACTCCACAGCTTTATGGCCCTGTGTTTCATCTCTCCTCTTTCCATCTCTCTCACGAAAAAGACACCTACTTTCTGAATGATGAGGGGCTTAACTTAAAAATGCGCTCTGGGGCACTCTATGTGAAACCCACGCTCCACAATGGGTTGCCGATTAGTTGTTTCATGCAAAAAGAGACGGCTGACACGCCGCTTGATTTGCAAACCTACACGCCTATCCAGGTGTCTAAAGAGCGATACATTCAGCAATTGGACCATGGATCCAAAATTGAGCTTTCTCTCATTCATCTCCAGGGCCAAAAATGGACGACTGTTTCCGTTGAATCCCCTCATCTTGATATCCTCTTTGCCCTTTCTCTTCTGATTAATCCTGAAGGGGGGGAGAAGTTATCCTACTCAGAATTCTTGCACGCGCGCAAATATCAACTTGGCCCGTCCTGAGGAACGTTCTGTGAGGACGGACAGAAAGGGAGGGAGGGTAACGCTTTCTTTTTTCTCGACTTCAATCACAACCACCGCCTGAGGGGTCAGCCATCCTTCAGAAAACAGGCGGGAGAGGATGGGACTCACCAGGTCTTGTCCGTAGGGAGGATCCAGGAAAATAAGGTCGAAGGGGTGGGGTGCCTGTCCTAAGTGCCGCGCGTCCTGCGCAATCACATCCGCCCCAAAGCCTTCAACATTTTTCTTCAAGATCTTCAGGCTTTCAGGATTGTTCTCCGCAAAAGTTGCTGACTTAGCCCCCCTTGAGAGGGCCTCCAGCCCCATGGCCCCTGTCCCCGCACAGACATCAAGCACCCGTTTGTCCACGATTGTTTGAGGGCCCAGTGCAGGGTTATGGCTGAGGATGTTAAAGACCATCTCCCGCGTGCGATCTGCCGTCGGGCGGGTGTGCTCCGAAAGAACGGGGAGAATCTTTTTTCCCCTGAATTGTCCGCCGATGATGCGCATACTTTAGGCTCTCAAAAAACTTTATCTTTTGTGTCCATTGTGGGCTTTTTCAAGAAAAAGTCAAATTTTCAACGTGGCGATTAAGACCCGGTTACAGACAGAATGGCTTCCTTAATTTTTGCCATCGCGAAATTTCCAACTGTCTTTAATTCTAAATGTGGTACGTTGGGAAGCTCTGTCGGACAGATGACGGCATCTACAATGGCTGGTCCCTCTACGGCAAAGGCCCCGGCTATCGCCGCTTTCAACTCATCGGGTTTCTTAGCCGTAAATCCATACGCGCCACAGGCCCGCGCGAAGGCTGCAAAATCCGGATTGGGGAAATCAATGCCTTTGTGAAAAGGGGCTAAACCAAGTCTTTCCGCTTCTAAAACAATGAATCCGAAGGAGGAATTGTTGTAAATGATGACCTTAACCGGCAACTTGTGGTGCACCGCTGTCATAAACTCGCCCATCAACATGTTGAAGCCTCCATCTCCACAAAGCGCAATCACCTGGCGTGAACGATCCAGCGCTTGTATCCCATTGGCTTGACCTAGAGCTGATCCGACAGCAGCATTGTTGAAGGACGCAATAATGGGTTGGGAGCCGCTTTGTTGCATCCAGTTGGCGGACCAGAGCGTGTTGAGACCTGTATCCATAACATATACAGCATTCGATTTGGCGAGATCACTCACCGCCCGGGCGACTCCTTGCGGATGAATGATATCTTTGCTTCGACCCAAATCAGCTTGCTTATTCAACATCGCATCCCATTTCTTGCGTTCCGTTGAGACTGTCTGAAAGAAATTTGTATCATTTTTTGTGGCCACTTTCTCCAACAACACTTTGAGAGTGGGTCTTGCAGATCCTACAACCCCTAATACAATCGGTGTACGCCGTCCGAGAACCTCTGGACGCTCGTCGATCTGGATCACGGTTCCGTTGCGCGGCAAAAACTCTGGATAGGGATAGTCAGTCCCAACCATAAGAAGCAATTTGCAATTCATGACGGCGTTATAAACGGCTTTGGTGCCAATCATACCAATTCCCCCCATCCAACAAGGCTCATCATAAGGCATAATTTCTTTACCTCTAAACGAATGGATGAGGGGTGCCTTGAGTTTTTCTGAAAGAGCCCGGATTTCCTCCGCCAAGCCATGGCAGCCATGGCCACACATAATCACGACGTTCTCTGCAAGATCAATGTGACGAACAACTTCCGCAATATCCGTCTCAGAAGGCGTAAATTCCGAACGCGGTTTTAATGTCGCGAGACTTGTCATATTACCGCTTACTTTGGCGCCGATGATGTCTTGAGGAATTGTGAGATGGGCCACACCTCTCCCTGCATAGGCTGAAGCGATCGCTTGGTGGATGACGTGAGGGGCTTGCTCTGCGGTTGCAATTGTTTCGGTATAGAGGGCAACGTCGCGAAAGAGAAGGAGCGGTGTGGTCGTCTGAATGGCGTCACTTCCCTCCATTTTGCGAGGCATCCCTCCTGATATAGCGAGAACGGGTGCATGATCTCGCGCCGCTTCATAGAGCCCTGCGACAAGATGTGTGCCACCGGGTCCCGTCGTGCCACAACATACCCCAAGATTTCCCGTGAGTTTGGCTTGTCCTGCAGCAGCAAGTGCGGCACCCTCCTCATGGCGCACGCCAATCCACTCTATGGAGCTTCGCCGCACTGAATCTGCAAGGGGGTTCAATGAATCGCCAATAAGGCCAAAAATTTGTTTGACGCCTATTTGCTCGAGGGTTGCGACGAGGATATCTGAAACGGTGTGTGACATGTGTGTGTCCCCTCAGGCTTGACCTAGACCTCCGCTCACGTTTTTTCAAAAAATGAGAGAGGGGTATAGGTTACCTTTTATTCATTTCAAAAAGCTTAATTTATATGCATCAACTTGTCCCTCAGATTCCTTTCAGATAGTGTTGTCGGTACTTCTACAGAACAAAAAATGGATACGCCAGAATGTCAGCTTTCAAGAAGGTACCGTGAAAGATATGAAATGCATCGAGCCGAGTTGGGAGACTCTCAAGCAGTGGGGTGACGATGTCACGCGCATCGAGCGTCTCGCGGGCGGAGCCGCCAACGACGTGTGGCGTGTGCACGTCAATGGGCATCTTGCGGTTGCTCGCCTCGGCACCAGGAGTGACGCTGATCTTGCGTGGGAGACCGAGCTCCTCCACTATCTTGACCGTGAAGGTCTGACCGTGCCGCTTCCCATCCCGACCACAGACGGCCGGCTGTTCGCCGAAGGTCTGGTGGTAATGACTTACGTGGAGGGAGAGCGTCCCGAGTCGCAAGCCGATTGGCGCCGCGTGGCTGACACGCTCCGCCAGTTGCACCGATTGACGCAAGGGTGGCCGCAGCGTCCGGGCTGGCGATCATCAACCGACCTCTTGCACACCGAGACCGGGACAAGAATCGATCTTCGCGCGATGCCACCTGAGGGAGTTGCTCGGTGCCGCGCAGCGTGGACACGGCTAACTGGACGACAGACATGCGTCGTCCATGGCGACCCGAATCCTAGCAATATCCGCATGACCACAGATCGGGTCGGGTTGATCGACTGGGACGAGTCGCACGCCGACGTCCCCGATCTCGACCTGGTCCTCCCCCACAATGCCGCCGGTCTCGATGATGTTGCGTTCGACGTTGCCGCACAAGCATCGGCCGCATGGGAAGCCGCCGTCTGCTGGGACGACGACTTCGCCATCAAGCGGCTCGCGGAAGTTCGAGGGGTTTGAGCAGAACACCCCCAGTGAGAAGTTTAATTAGCTTGTATATTTATATTTTCAAGGCAGGAAGTGCCTTTTTGGATTATGCCGACAAAACAAAGGGGTATGTGGTGGATATTGACTTCCCTGGAAGGTTGCACGGTCGGAGCTATCCTCCACAGCTTAATCCTCACCTTGTTTCCCAGATTCCTTTCAGATAACGTGTTGCCGGCACTCGTAAAGTGAATCAACCCATGAGAGAAAAAGATGAATCCAACGCAAACTTTAGACCGTATGAAAACTGTCAATAATATGGGATTTATGTTTTCACGAAAGGATCCTGTCTTTGATGCCTTTTTGGATTATGTCGACAAAACAAAGGGGTATGTGGCGGATATTGGAACGGCTTTTGGCTATGCCTCCTTGGAAGCCCTCAAAAGGGGCGGGCGTGTTCTCTCCATTGACCTTGCGCAAGACCATCTAGACGCCTTAAAGGAGAGCTGCCCTGCACATTTAGCTCAAAACCTAGAGACAGTCTGTGGCCATTTTCCCAATACAGTCTCCCTCCCCGAGAATACCTTTGACGCTATATTCCTTGCGCGCCTTCTCATTTTTTTAACGCCTGATGAAATCGATGTGGCCCTGAAGGTCGCCTATAAAGCCTTGAAGCCGGGGGGATCTATTTTC
>JABDEE010000003.1 GCA_013287205.1 Alphaproteobacteria bacterium | reverse complement strand
ATCCTTCAAAGGTGCGCATGGCTTCCTTAAGTTCGCTTAATGTTTGAGCCGTCTGGGGAGCAGAGGCAACAGGAAGGGAGGCGGGAGCAGGTGAAGAAGAAGAAGCGAGGGGAGCAGGAGAGAGGGCCGCGGGAGGGAGGTCGAGGGTTTCTTCAATTTCAAAAAAGCGATTCCGTGGGGTGGGGCCGATGATCTCATCAACCCCGGCATCGCGGTACGTTGAAAGGAGGGTTTGGAGAGAGGGAATGTGGGTCATGGGTGAAGATGTGTCGCTATGAGTGTCATCCCCGGCTTAGTTCCTCTTACCCCCGCTTTGCGGGGGTTTAGAGGAACTTGACCGGGGACCCAGGAGCCAAGGTATGAAAGAGTTTTTATGTTGCCCCTGGGTCCCCGATCAACAAGTCCTAACATCCCCGACAAGTCGTGGATGAAGGACTTGTAAGTCGGGGATGACACCTTTTTACAAATTAAGTTAATGGTCATAGTACAATGGTTTTGTGCTAATGCTGGAAGATATCAACTTCATTCCACCCCTGGATATCAAGTTCACATCTGGCCGGAAGGAATTCAAAACAGGCCTTCGCGACCGCTTCCCGCGCTTCTCGTTTAAGGAGCTCCTGCAAAATGGCTTTCAAACGGTGCAAATAAAGAACGTCTCCCGCCGCATACTCCTTTTGCTTGTCTGTTAAAACATCTGCCCCCCAATCAGAGGTCTGCTCGGTTTTCGAAATCTCCACACTCAAAAGCTGTTTGCAAAGATCCTTTAACCCATGTTTATCCGTGTAGGTGCGCGAGAGCTTAGAGGCAATTTTTGTACAGAACAGCGGATAGGTCTCCACGTTCAAGTAGTACTTCATAATGGCAAAATCAAAGCGGGCAAAGTGGAAGATTTTCTCCACATTTTTGTCTCTTAAAATCGCCTTTAAGTTGGGCGCTTCATAAGACGTGTTGAGGGGGAAATGCACAAGATGACAGTCCCCATCACCAGCGGATAATTGCACAAGGGCAAGGCGATCACGGGGAATGTAAAGCCCCATGGCTTCCGTATCCACAGCCACAGAATGGCCAAAATCAATCCCAGTGGGAAGGTCTCCCCGGTGATAGTAAATTTTCATAATACGTACGACTTTCTCTAGAGAGAGGGTGGTGCCCAGGAGAAGACTCGAACTTCCACAAACTTTCGTTTACTAGAACCTGAATCTAGCGCGTCTACCATTTCGCCACCTGGGCAGTGTAGGATGAACTATAAGGGATAAACATAAAAAGTCAACGTCCTGGCTCTGCAATCGGTGGCCGTACCCGTACTTGGGTGATCTGGTGACGATGGCGCCTTAAAATATCCATTTGAAAGCCAGCAATCATCACCGATTGACCCACCTCAGGAATTTCACGCGCCTCATGCAACACGAGCCCTGCCAAAGTAGCTGCATGCTCATCAGGCAAATTCCAGCCATAGAGGCGATTAAGATCGCGGATCGTCAAGCTTCCGGAAATCACATAGGTGCCGTCAGAGGCCATGCGCACCCCTTGCACTTCCACGTCATGCTCATCCACAATTTCGCCGACAATTTCCTCAAGAATATCTTCCAGCGTGATCAGCCCTTGCAGGTCCCCATATTCATCAATGACCAGGGCAAAATGCTCGCGGCGTTGCTGAAAAGCGGCCAATTGGGAAAAAAGAGTGGTTGTTTCCGGGACAAACCAAGGAGGACTCGCAATTTTTTGAATATCAAGGGTTTTGAGATGTCCCGTGTTGCCCTGTACTGCCCGCAGCAGATCTTTTGCATGAAGAACGCCCACAATATTATCAGGATTATCCCGCCAAACCGGAATACGCGTGTAAGGCGCCTTCAGCGCTTGCTCAACAATGGTTTTATTGGGAGAGTCAATGTTAATGGTGAGCATGGTTTTACGGTGGCGCATGACCTCCGTGACGTCCACCGTTGTGAGATCCAGAATACTGCGCAGCATCGCACGCTCATAATCCCCATTTCCAGGGGAGCCCACGTGAAGATCAATGGCGCCCCGCAACTCTTCCGCGGATGCCGTCTGGGACACATCATGTTTGATTTTGATGCCCATGAGGGAAAGGGACGCTTGAGCAATCACATCAATGGACTTGGTGAGAGGGGACATAATGTAGAGCAGAGGCTTAAAAAAACGGGAGAAAGTAAGCGCTACCCGATCAGGGCAGGTATAGACATACATCTTCGGCAGCACTTCACCATAAATTGTCACAAGAGCGCCCATGCCAACAGCCGCATAAAAGGCCCCGATCGGACCACACAGGTGGGTGAGAAGGCTTGTCGTAAGCGCCGTCACAAGGGTAATGGACCAGGTATTGAGCAGGAGAATCGAGCTAATAAATTCGCCGATTCTTTTCTGGAGATCGAGGATAGAAGAGGCGCGTTTATCCCCTTTTTTCGCCAGATGGAAAAGGCGAACACGAGAAGACGCCAAAACAGCCGCTTCTGAAGCGGAACACAATCCCGCAAAGAGGATAAAAACAAAAATAGTAACGCATGATAGAACGCAAGAAAGTAGCGACATAGGATCCCCTTAAGATTCGCGAGGCCGAAGTCTAGCGTCTTCCCATAAAAAAGTCACTCTGAAATGAGAGTCATGCAAAATTGCATGATTTCTCGTAAAAAATAGATAAAAAATAAATATTGAAATAATTATGAGGATGTGTTACTTCCATCGAAAGAGAAAGAATGAATACAAGCAAGCGTAGCGCGCAATAATGATAGGATGGATTTAACATGATGATCTCTGAAAAAACTCTTCTAACGACGGTTTCGGCTTTTGTCTTAACATGGCAACTCTGTACCCCTTCTCAACTCTGGGCGATGGATGACAACTTTGTATCCTTCAACTCTTCGCACACCCCCTCTCTTTCAGTGCAAGTTGAATCGAAGGAGGCGAAAGCTGCCAAAGAAAGCAACTATGAGAAAGAATGGGAACGAAGAAAAACGATGATTCTCACAGGAAGTAAGCCTGTAGATGTGAGGGAATACACTGACAAATTAGTTAAGGAAGGCAACGTTTACGCAATAGATTACGAAATAAATATGCGTCTAACTGGCACCGATGATTATCCCCAAGATGAGGCGACGGCGGTAGCATTAAATAATGGTTTGGCTGACAGAGGTCACGCGATGGCGAGATTTCGAAAGCACATGGGCTTTCGAAATGAAGCATATGGTTATCCCAAAGATCTGAAGGCTGCGGCGGCATACAATGATAGCTTAGTTGAGGAAGGTAACTCTCAGGCAATAAAGTACAAAATAGGGGAGCTTACATATGGAACACATGGTGAGTATCCCAAAAGTCCTGAGGCTGCGATGGCATTCATTGAGAGCTTAGTTGCCAAAGGCAACAAGTATGGGGAGAAATATAAAATAGAGGGATTGAGAGAAGGATGGTATGGCTATCCTAAAAATCCTGCGCATTCGTTGGAACTCGAGAACAAGAGATTAGCTGGCGACCCGCAAGCTGCTGAGGAGGCCGCTCAGGCGAGATGGAGCAAATAATAAGTGGTGGCTGGTAGTGAGAGAAGGAGGGGACAGTTATCGAGCTTCTTCTTTTCACAATTGCATGATTCTGGTGCATGATTCTGGTTGACCCTTATCGAGGATGCTTATATGGTGTCACCTGTCTTTGGGCGCTTAGCTCAGTCGGTAGAGCAACTGACTTTTAATCAGTGGGTCGTAGGTTCGATTCCTACAGCGCCCACCAGGCAATCCCTGGTGGTTCCAGAGACGGCAGAAAACAAAAAATATTTTAGGGGAGCATATGGGGAGCAAATTGAAAAAAGTCGCAAAATTAATTTGTGCCCCTGTCTTCTAGATAATCATCCAAATGCTGTGTCATCTCTCCTCCTCTTGTAAATCTCAAAGGGGAAGGGCCCCGCTTCTTATAAGGGAGATTTTTGTGATAATCCCCTCCAAAAAAGAGTAAAGGGGCTGGAGAGATTATAGAGGATTCTCCTATGCCAAAACTCACCAAGACATTTGTGGAAGCCATTACCCCCCAGCCTAATAAGAACGTACAGAGTTGGGATGCAGAACTGAAGGGCTTCTTTGTTCTCGTTTTACCAAGCAGTAGACGGGTATACTGCCTTCAATACCGCAACATATACCGTATCCGGAAACACCTGAAAATCGGAGTCCATGGACAAATTACAACGGAAGAAGCACGGGCGTTGGCAAAGAAGTATCTTGGAGAAATCGCCCATGGGGAAGATCCTGCCAAAAAGCGCAAGGAAAACAGGGCACTTCCCCTCGTTAAAGACTTTGCGGAAGATTATTTAGAACGCCATGGGACTCGGAAACGTGCCAGAAGTGTTGTTGAAGATAAAAAGCTTCTCCGTCGCATTATCTTGCCGGCCTTAGGCAAGGAACAGGTGCGCAATCTTCAACGCCGGAAAATTGAGGATATGCATGCACAATTTCGCAATACCCCGTATCAGGCCAATCGAGCCTTGGGCCTTTTGTCCAGCATGCTCTCTTTAGCGGTGACCTGGGAATGGAGAGCAGATAATCCGGTCAGGGGAATGAAGCGCTACCAAGAAGAAAAGCGCGATCGCTGGTTGGACAAGAAAGAGCTTAATCAATTTTGGGAGGTCCTGGAGCGTTACCCTCAGACTTCAGCAGCCCTTGCCCTTAAAATCCTCCTCTTAACCGGAGCCCGGAAGGGTGAAGCCCTCTCTGCAACATGGGATCAGTTTGATTTTGAGAAAGGCGTGTGGACAAAGCCATCCCATTTGACAAAGCAGAAAAAACGGGAGCATCTTCCTCTTTCTCATCAAACGCTTGCTGTTCTTGAACAACTGAAGAAGACGAACAAGAAGAAATCCACTTATCTTTTTCCGAGTCCCGTAGATAACAAGCCTTTGAGGGATGTGCGGCGTTTTTGGGAGAGAGCGAAGAAAGAAGCCAAGATTGAAAATGTTCGCATTCACGATTTGCGCCATACCCACGCATCCCACCTGGTCTCAAGCGGCCTGAGCCTCAGCATTATTGGCAAACTCTTAGGCCATACTCAACCCGCTACCACCCAGAGGTATGCTCACCTTGCCGATGAACCATTACGCCAAGCCGCACAATTCTTTGGGGATCAACTGGGACAAGCTACGGCAAAAGAAGGGGTGGAAGACCTACGACGATAGTTTGTTTTGTAAAAGTTCAGATACATGTGAGACAACAAGAGGGTTGTGAGCGAGCGCGCCTTAGATAGCGCTGTAGCGAGCTTACGACCCTCTTGCAGAAATAAAAAAAGGCCTCGAGAATAGGAATGTTCAAACCCTAACCTTGGAGGCCTTTATGCAAATCAAAGGATTGCACAAGAACATTTATAAACTATATCGCTATTCTTCTGAACAAGAAAATCTTGAGACGCATCGGAAAAAATATGAGAAGCCAGTAAGACTTTGGAAAAAGCTAAAATCAGAAGGGGTTTCAGATAAGCTATGCCAAGAGGCAACGAAGATCGCACGTTCGACTTACTATCGGTATAGAGCTCGTCTTAAGGCGCTTGAGAAGGGCATTCTTCCTCCTTCCAAAAAGCCTAAGAACCTTCGAAAATCTCAATGGGGAGAAGCTGAGAAGCAGCTTGTCTTACGCTTAAGAAGAGAAAACCCCACCTATGGGAAAGCTAAAATCTCTGTGATTCTCAAGCGGGATCAGGGCGTGTCTCTTAGTGAAAGTACAGTTGGACGTATTCTCAAACACTGGATGGAGAAAGGGTTGATCCAAAAATCTCTTTCAGCCCCTCGTCAAAGACGAAGGCGACGCTTCAATGGGTATGCCCAGCCCCTGATCTATGGAATGAAGGCCCAAAAACCTGGCCAAATGGTTCAAGTTGACCATATGTCTATTTTTAAAAACTCCTATCCTGGAAAGCATTTTCAAGCCTGGGACCCCACCTCTCGTTTTATCCATGCTGAACTTTATTCGAATGCCACCAGTCGGTCGGCGCGGAAGTTCTTGCATTCCCTGATTGATGCGACCCCCTTTAATATCGAGTCCATTCAAGTCGATGGAGGCTCTGAGTTTATGGCAGAATTTGAGGAAGCTTGCGCTGAAATAAACATTAAGCTTTTTGTTCTCCCTCCCAAACGACCTCAATGGAATGGTGGAGTTGAACGTGGAAACCGTATCTTCAGAGAGGAATTCTATGCACGTCGGGATCTTTTAGCCGATTCCTTAGGCGACCTTAGATTCCATCTGAAAAAGGCTCTCAAAAAATATAACTCCTATAGACCCCATTTTAGTTTGAAAGGACTCACACCCATGCAGTACATTCAGGACTCCTTTCTCAAGGCCGCTTGAGTCTCATATGTCCTGAACTCATACATTTTGTTTTTTCTCCCTTCCTTTTTTCTTTTCAGAAGATTATGATTCCCAAAAACATAGGGGGTCAACCCAAGGACTGTATGGGAGATGTACATGGCTTTCGAAGCATTATCAGGTCTGTTCTCCTAACGAGCGGGGCTATTTTTGGAAGCTCAGTCCTATTCTACTCGGTGGGAGGATTTCTAGAATACAGAGAATATCTCTCAACATACCAAAAGAATCAACAGGCTGATTTTCAAAGCATACAGAAAAAGATCTCAATTTTTACAGACAACATCGTCAATCTGTCAGACATTATAGTCGGCAGAATCCAAAAAGATCCCAATCATCACAGAAAAACAAAAAGTGCCTTGGAGTTGATCCCTGCGTTGCGCGATATGTTAGTGCTCCCTCGATTTCAAGCAGTGAGATATTTCAAACTTTCTTCGCCCCAAGCGGTTATGACCAGCTTTGGCATTATCGCACAGGAGAAGATATCACCCCAGACTCAACCAGCAGTTGCCATTAAGAAAGATGTCTCGCTTATCTTTGGAAAAGAGGCTCTCACCGCACAAACCCCTGTCTTTTCCAAGGGGAAACAAAAGGAAGGGCTTTTAGAAATTCAGATTGCCCCTTCTGAATTCAAAACGTTTATAGGCGTTCCTTCGTTTTTTATAAGTGATCATCAAGATCTTCCCGAGGATGCTTTGCTGAGCAACACACCTTTTCCACTCTATAAAAAAGCACCTCTAGGATTTTTTGCGCTTATGAAGCGCAATCAAAACCATTTTATATCGTTTGGTTTTTTAGTGTTCTTATGCGTCACGCTATTATTTTTAAATATCCTCCGTTTGACGCATCTCTTTAACAAACGGTATAGAATAAAGATAAAATCTCTCAAAAGTATAGCTGACCAGAATGCTCAATCATCTACACTCTCCAATATCTCTTTAGAAACCCTCAAAAGCGCCTTTTCTTCTTACTGTAAACTTCATGCAAACATCATGAACAGACACCAGGATCAAGAACAAGCCTTGGAAGCCCTCGTCCAAGGTTCGCTCGACAAAAATCTCCTGACGCAGAGCGAGGCAGGAAGAGAACTTGTAACGATCGCACGATCATGTCTCAAGGCAAACTACAGGTTTGTGAACGGATGGATTACCAACTCCAAGAAGGAAGATGTTTTTCCTCTTCGTCTTTTAGAAAGTGCCAAGGAACTCTTAGGAGAACGGATCCAGAAATTTCAGATTGAGTTGATCATCTCCTGTCCAGAAGATTTCTTTTTTCAAGGCGATTCCGTTTTTGTTGAGATGTGTTTTGTGAATGTTCTTGGAAGAGCCTTGAATCGGATTCCGAGATACGGAAAAGTTTTTATTCTGCTGGAACAGAAAGGCGGCAAGATGTGTCTCGAGATCCAAGATGAAGGCTATACAATTGATCAGGAATTCTCTGAAAAATCATTTTCCTCTTCTCAAAGATCATTTGCTTTGTTTTTAAAAGACGAGGTGTTCAGCCAAATGTGCAGTGAAAATGAGGTACACTATAGTGTCGTGGAAACAGAGGAAAATTTGAACGTGACACGTCTCGTAATCCCAGATGAAAGCAGGCAAGAGTATAGTGGCAATGTTATCTCTCTCTTCCAATAAATCCCTATTGTACACTTCTTTTTTCATATGTATTTTTTCCTTGTTGGATGCACCTTGTATGGCGCAAAAAGCAAAAAAATCTTACCCTAAAGTCTGCAATCTATCGGCAGAAAATACGTTCTTTGTGGGACGCAACGAGACAATTCAGGATATCAAAACCTTCTTCAAAAATAATAAAAGCAAAATCTTATCTCTCACGGGAGGACCTGGTTTTGGAAAAACACAAATTGCTCAACAGTACGCTCATAGGGAATATGACCAATACGATGTTATTTGGCGGATAACCCCTGCGCATGATCTAGCCCATCAATTTGAGGAATTAGCCACTCATCTGAATACAATTCTCCCTGAAAAAGAGCAGATATTTCCTGCCAAATTCTCAAAAGAGGCGCTTATTCACGTGGTGACTCAGACTCTGCAAAACCATGATATTAGATATTTACTCATTTTTGATAATGCCTTGACCTATAAGGCTCTTAATGCTTGTGTTCCTATAGCGCACGGAGGACGAGCACAGCACATTCTGATGACATCCCGTAATGCAAACATTTGGACTGAAGCCATGCGGATTGGACCCTTTAAACGTTCTGAATCCCGAGAGTTTATTAAGAAAATTTTACCGAAAGCGACCCCTGAAGCCGTTGAGAAATTAGCAAAAACCCTCCACGATCATCCGCTTGGATTGGCTATTGCGGTCGGAGTTATTCACGCTCACCCAACGATGGACATTGATCAATACGTTGCGCTCCACGTTAAGCGAAAAAAACTCTTCCTTCCGTCACATCCCCTGCTTGACGGCTATACCGCGGATGTCGAGACGGCTCTCTCCATTAGTTTGGAGGCTATTGCCAATGAATCGCAAGAGGCAATAGACGCCTTGTTTTTTATGAGCTTATTGAGCAGTAAAGACATTCCAAAAGCCTATATCGATATCTGGCTTAGAAACAAAGGATCCGATCTTATTGCGGATGAAGCCATTCGACTCGTTTATGAGCAATCTTTGATCGACAAGAGTGCTAAGCTTGGATCGAACTCTGCCTCTCAGTTTCTTTCCCTTCATGATCTTATCCATCAAATTACGCAGGAGAGCATTCCCATGAAAAATAAACACAAACACATTGAAACCACCATAAAGGTTATGTTGGAGGTGTTCGCGGGGCCCTCGGAAGACTTTACAAAAAAAATAATCCATGAGCCGATTCATCTCTTACATGCCCAAGAGCTCTGTGAAACTGCAAAAAAGGCAGGATATTCCAGCCCATCGCTGCTCACCTTAAAAATTTGCATCTTTCATTGTCTTATGAGTGGGATGAGAGATTGCAAAAGCGCATTGAAAGTTCGAGAAGAAATTGAAGGTGCGTTTAAAACTGGAATGCACGTCGAGCCTTATTATGAAGGCCTTTTTAAACTTAACCAGGGATTTCTCGAAGGTATATTCTCCAATTTTGACGCAGCTGTTCAGAGCCTAAAAGAAAGTGCTACGTTTTTTGAGACATCTGAAGCCTATAAAAATGAATTGTTGTTTTCCCTTAATAATCTTATGCAAATTTGTATCCTGCGCGGAGAACTTGAAGAAGCAAATGTTTTATTTCACAGAGCTGAAAAGGTGTTTAAGGGGACTACCTCAATAGCTGCTAAAAGTTTATTTTTATACGCCTCTGCGTGCCTCCTTCTTGATAAAAGTAAATTTCAAGACGCAGAAAATGTTCTTAAACAAAGTGATAATTATGCGGCTTTAGCTGAGGATAATCCCCCTATTCATCACGCCATTTTATTTCTGAAGACGATAAGCTTGCTCAAGCAAAAAAAATTGGAAGAGGCGCAAGATGTGCTCAAAGCATATGAGGTTATGACAGATGTCTTTTTTCAGGGTAGAAATAATTCAGCCATTCCTTACGTGTTGGTTAGCAGAAGCTTTATTTTAATGGAAAAGGGAGAACTCTCTCCTAAGATTTTTCATGATCTCGAGCAAGCCCTCTCCAGCTATAAAGAATTATTCAAAGGAGATGGAAAACATAGACTGCAAGCTCGTGCTTATTTTGCCATTGGAAAGGCGCATCATCTTAAAGGTGAGTTCGATAAAGCCCTCAAAAGCTACTTCATCAGTAATGAAATTTACGCAAGGGTCTTAAAGAACAAACGAATTGATGATGTGAGCGAACTCTATACAGCTCTCGCGATTTTAGGAATGGATCTCAAGGACAATGCAGTGACAAGCCGATACTTGAAAACTCATATTGAAACTTTTGGAGCCGATCATCCCAGAACGCGAGAAATTTTATCTGCTCTTGAGAGTCGTGAATTGCCCCTTTCTTTTTGAAAAGAGGGTGTTTGCATAAGCAGCGCCAGGTCAATTATAGCGAGCGCTAGGCCCCAAAATGAAAAAATCGATATTTCTTAAAAAATGATATTTACAGATGCGCATATGTATGCATACATACATATGTCGAGCGCTATCGATATACATCTTGAGACAACGAGGAACAAGTTATGAAAAAAAAGCTCAAAGTCAGCAATAAGGAACTTCTGAACAAAATGATTCTTGAGAAAATGTCAGAGGAGATCTACTTAGAAACAGACAGTTTGTCGAATCGTTGGGGGGTAGCGATTAACACCCTGGCGAAATGGCGATGGAAAAAAATAGGGCCGCTCTGGACGAAAGTCGGACGCACAATTTTATATAAATTGGCTGATATTGAAGAATTTGAAGCGCAAAGAAAGCAGCAACATACGACAATATAGCTTCTTCCGAACATTCTAATTCTTTTAAATTTAAACAAGAAAAGACGAGAGAGGTCTGAGGAGAGGCCTCTCATTTTCATTGTGAGTCAAGGAAGAAGATCATAATGAGGCGTGATCCACCACTTGATCCATGAGCCATTCTATAAAGTCTTTGTCTGGTGCAACGAGGTTTTTTTTCAGCGCAAAGACATACGCTTCTCTGACAATCTTAAAGGCCTGCTCTGTGCTTAAAATCTTGCCCGTTCCTTCTGCGAGTTGAAAGGTAAGGTGTGTTGCTTCAACGAAAAGGGCTGGGTTTTCAATGGAAAGTGCGCCTGGCATTTTTTTTTCTTTCTCTTGAGAGGCTTCTGTGTGTTCAATAGGGCCTTCGGAGAGCAATTCTTCTATAGAGCATCCCAAAACAGCTGCGATTGCTTTTAGCGTAACGGCACTTGGTTTTTTGGACCTGCCTAGGAGAATGTTGCGAACCCCATATGCTTTGAGTCCGGCCATTTTCTCGATTTGACCAGCACTTAAGTGCTTTTCAAACATCTTTTCCTGGAGTCTATCTTTTAATACAGTGCTCATTTTTTCATTACCATCATTGAATAGCTTTCGATGCCTCTGGATGTCTTTCGATATCTCTCAGTATCTGTCCATGTCTATCAGTATCCGGGAAAAAATACAAGGTTTTTACATCAAAAATATGCAAAAAAGTTGTTGATAAATTTTTTAAGAAGAGTATGTATGTATTTGTGCATATGATTGTGTATGGTACGCCAGAGACCAAGAGAGAAAAATGAGAGATCCATAACACGAACATAAAAAAACACCTGTGACAAGTTTTTGCGGACCATCACAGGTGTTCACGACCAAAACCTAAGGCGGCTTTGATGAGTGCAGTGTAGCGCGTGGGAAACCCACCGTCCATCCCTCTTCTGAAAAGCCTGTTGATAAAAACAGATACCAAAGAGGATTTATGGACAAGAAGAATAGTAAAAAGCCACCTCTCCCTAAACTGACTCTTCAGGAGAAGGAATGTATTCTTAGAGGAACTGACGATAGAGGGAGCCCAAATTCATATTTTTTTGGTTCCCCCAAAGAGCCTTCCAATGACTCTGGAGCTTACCCTCAGGTACAGCTCGCTTCCCAAGCTCAGTTTCAACCTCAGTCTCAGGATTTAAGAGAAGAGATACAGAGAGACGAAGTAGTTGCTTCCACATCCGTATCCGAATCCATACACGAAGTTGCGCCTAAAGAAGGACCCGCACCAGCAGCAGCGCCAGAGCCAACAAAGATAAAGCCAAAACGGAAAAGAAAGAAGCGGAAACGAAACGTCCTTCAGGCTCTCCGCTCGTTTTTTCTTAAGACAGGTTTTAAAAGCGTTGAGTCCACTTACCATCCCTTTTACGGACGTCGAGTTGAGGGACTTCTTGAGACGCTTAAAGACTCTCAGGGGTTAGAACTGTCGAGAGATGCAAAAAAACTTGGCCACTTCTTCTTTCCCAAAGAAAAGATTCCAAATGCTTCAAGTGGTGCGTTTCTCCTTAAGCAGAGAGTTCCCAGTTTTTATCAAAATTCGATATCTCACTTTGCGTTCAGGGGCAAAAGAGTGTGGACGTGTTCCTTTGCCTTATCACTTCACAATCAACATCCTGAATCTATGGATGACGGGGTGGTGGCTCAAGTGAAGCGTTTTTATCGTGAGTTTTATGACACGCTGGTGACCTTTGGACAAGAAAGGAAGATTCCGTCTCTCTTTGTCACCCTCTCCCATCGAGAAAGCTTGTGTGTTGAAGAGTTCGGGGATTTCCCCTTTGTACTCAAAATTCAACCGCGGGATACAATAGACGGTCTTTTCCGTGGTGTCTTGGCTTTACGGGAAGATTTGGTCAAAAGATGTCTAAAAGAACGGTGCTTAGGCAGTCATCCTGGCTATCCCGTTGAAGAGGAGGGCTGCGCATGACTTCTTCGTCTCCATACTTTATGCCAGAGTCCCTGAAAGTGGCTGTGATTCGAGAAGAATTCGTAGGCCTCACAAAAGACCCCATGGTGGCAATTGTCTTGAACCAGATGATTTACTGGACGCAGCGCGTGAAAGATTTTGACCTCTTCTTGGCAGAAGAAAAAATGGCTAACCCAGAGTGCAATGTAAATCCGCGCCATGGATGGATCTACAAGACAGCGGATGATCTTATTGATGAGACGATGTTAGCTGTATCTCGTTCCACTATGCTGCGTTATTTGAATACGCTTGTGGAGGGTGGGTGGATTGAGAAAAGATCTCATCCCACAAACGGGTGGGATAAGACAACGCAATACCGGATTCATGTCAAAAAGATTCATGATGATCTGAGAACACTTGGCTATACGGCGCCAGGCATTTTCTCATACTCAGGCGCCTCAAAAACCGCAGAAACGTCGAAGTTCTATGGTGAAACTTCGAAGTTCGATGATGAAACCTCGAAGTTTCAAAATGCAACTTCGAGGTTTCAAAATGAAACTTGTATATCAGAGATTACACCAGAGACTATAAACAGAGATTCCTTTTCTTCTTCTGATCGTATCTGCGCAAAAACACACGCGAGGGATAACGAAGAGGAGGAAGAAGACAAGAAATTGGGGACCTCTCTCAAAGTCTCTGCAGACATCTCTCTTGCTGAAACCATGTTTTTGATTTGGAAGCAGCAGGTGGGACAAGAAGAGCTCGTTTTCACCGATGAGCGAAGACAGAAACTTGCTTTTCTTCTCAACCATCACATGAACAACAACGTCTCCGCCTGGGAGGCTCTTTGCAAAAATGTCAAAGAAACACGCTTTCTGATGGGAGGAAGTCAATCGGGTTGGAAGATCACCCTGGATTGGATTGTGATTCCTGAAAACTGCCGAAAAGTCCTTGAGCAGGCGTTTTTTGATCCACAAAAGTCTGCGGAAGAAACCGATACTTTGAGGGAGGCTCAAGCGTCCATTGAGAGGCAAACCAAGATTCAAGCTATCTTGGAGAGTATTCGGGATCCTCAATGGAGGCAGTGGTGTTCTCAGTTGGATTTTACAATTGGAGCTCCTCCTTACATCAGTGTGAGAGATCTCGAGGAGATAGCCTCTGCACGTTTTCTGGAGGTTGAGGACGATCGTTTGGTTGTGATCGCATGCCCCACTTACCTTTGCGAATCCCGAATCGAGGCATTGAGATTCCAGCTGATCGGCATTGTTCGGAGAACCTACCCGAAGATTCGCAATATTCGAACGCGGAGAGTGGAGGAGGAAGAAGAGCTTCCCTTTTAGGAAGCTCCCTTTCAAAGGGTGCCCCCTTTCAAAGGGAGTTCTCTTTCAGAGGCACTCAAAAGAAGAAGAGGAGGAAAGAAGAGGGGAAGAGGAAGAAGAAAACAAAACAAAACCTATTGATGAGGATTAGGCTCGTGAAAAACATCAACAACCGAAAAATAAAGAAGCGCATGATCAATTTAAAAAGTAGCGCAAACCTAAACACAAAAAGGACGATGAAACCACTCAAGACATCTCCCAATAACACCCTGACAAAAAGGAGGGGCTGAAATGAACAGAGTTTTTTTAATTGGACATTTAGGGGAAAACCCTGAGTTTCACATGACCAGAGAGAATGGAGAAATGGCAATCCTCTCTTTGGCTACAGATACCTCATGGAAAGATCTTAAAGGCCAATGGCAAAAATGGACCAGCTGGCACACGGTGAGCATCCTTTCGGAAGGGATGGTGCGTTATACAAAAGCGTCCTTTCACAAAGGGGACAAGATTCTTGTGGAAGGTCAGCTCTCTTACCATGAGAGACAGGACAAGAATGGCACAAAGTATCGTACAGCGAAAGTCCTCGTTTTAGGCCCTAAATGCGGGGTTCAGCTCCTGAGATCTGCGAAGGAGCTGACCTCTACCACTCTCTCAGAAAACGAGCAGCAAGAGCCTTTCCAAGAGTCTGATGTTGACCCTCAAGACACGAATCTCGAAAATCTAGATACCCCCCACACACTCCATTAAGGAAACAAAACACATGAAAAACTCAATGTCCCAAAACAACATCAACAGAAACTCTTTGAAAGAGACCCCTTTTAAAGGGAACCTTCTCCCTCTCTCAATTGCAGCCCTTGTGCTGCTCGCAACGCAAGACGCTATGGCTCTGAACGCAGGCGCTGAGATGGGAGCAAGTGCTAACCGTCTTGCACAACTGATTAATGGGAACGTCATGCATGTGATTATGCTGGTGGGACTTTCGGTCTCTGTTGTGATGTCTTTTTACAAATCAAGCTTTGTGCCTGTGGCCGTAGGTATTGGGGCTGGTGTTTTATATGGTTTTGCCTACACCTGGGTGAATTCCACATTTGCCATGTGCATTTGAGGAGAGATCAAAATGGAACAAGAAAACTATCTCCTCAATCGACTTGATAAGCCTTTACGGTTTTTAGGGATTAATAAGGATGAGGCCTTTACCTTTATTGGTCCTGTCATCATTGGATTTTATGCGGGTTGGAACGTGACAGGTGTTGTGGGTGGATTAGGACTTCTCTCGGTGTACCGAGCGTTCAAGAAGAAGAACGAAGGGGCAAGCCTTCTGCATGCGCTTTATTGGCATTTGCCAACCTCAAAGAGAACCATGAAGCTCTATGTTCCGTCCCACATTCGGGAGGTCATCGGGTGAGGTTTTTGTTTCAAAAACAAACGGTAGAAAGGATTTTTGCTGAACGGAATTCCTGGATTGGGATCTCTGTGGTCTTAAGTGTGACGACCGTGATTTTAAGTGTGGCGGTATTGGGAAAATCTCAAAAGATTATTCTGGTTCCGCCCCACATCACCAAATCCTTTTGGATTAAGGGAGATGAGGTTTCAAAAGAGTATCTGGAGGAGATAGGCGTTTACATGGCCAAGCTCTTGTTGGATCTCTCACCCGCTAATCTTAACCATAACCATCAGGTGTTGCTCCGTTATGCAACGCCTGAAGCTTATGGACAACTCGAAAAGCAGTTTTTGGAGGAGAAGTCCCAATACGAAAGTCTACAGCTGACCACTCACTTTAAGCCTTCAAGCGTGATGGCAAAGCCTGACACATTGGAGGTTGAGGTAAAGGGCACACTGACAAGCTACGTTGCGGCCAAAGAGGTTAAGAGCTCTCAAGCCCTTCTAAAGCTTAAGTTTGCTGACAGAGGCACAGGCCTTCTTCTGGAGAGTGCCAAAAGTGCTGCCCTTTCAGAAACGACCACAGGAGAACATGATGAAGAACACTAAATCGCTATGCGGGATTCTCGCCCTTCTACTGCTGAGCAGCGATGGACATGCAGGGTCACATCACATTTTAGATGAAGAGAACGTGCTTGAATTTTCCGTCTCTAAAAATGATCACACACGAATTGCGGTCAAAGGAGACCGCATCCTGAATGTGTTTGGAGAGAGCAACGCATATACGCTCGAGACGGATGACACATTAGGCCAAATCTTTATCCGGCCCACAAAAACCATTAGCCTGACTCTGACAACAGAAAAAGGTCATACCCAAGATTTACGCTTGATCCCCAAAGATAAATCTTCAGAGACGGTGATTCTAGAGGTAGAAGAAGAGACGGAAAACCTAAAGAGAAAAGAAAAGGGAACCCTTTCAAAGGGAACACTCTCAAAAGACATCTCTGCCTTCTCTCGAGAGGATATCGCGTCTCTCCTGACAGCCTGTGAAGAGAACCGGATTCCTTTAGGCTACAGGCAAATTCCACTTTCTCTCAAAACCCTCAAAAAGGGGAACAGTCCTTATCTTTTGGTACGTGAACTGGGAGGCGTTGATTCTTTGAAAGAGGGGGCAAGTTTTGTCAAAGACGGACTCCGAGGCCTCGTCTTTGAAATCAAGAATACCGACTCCATTCCTCTGATTCTGGCCGGTCCTGAAAGCATCATGAATGGCACAATACAACTGGGAGATCTCAAGGCGTCAGACATTGTTGCCGTCCGTCATCCCACAACCGTTCTTAAACCTGGCAAAGGAGCACAGATCTATGTCGTTGCAAGAACACCTCTCTAAACCGTATGCAAAACTAAAAAGGGTAGCCCAATCTTCACAAGCACGGGTGGCAAGCTTTTTGACACCTTTAAGTGCTTCAGGCACGCGGCGACTGCAGATGTTCAAACTGATAGGGCTTTTAATGGGGTGCCTCCTTCTGTCGTGGGGGGCGTTATGGATGTTCTTTGATCACCCTAACGTTCACGTGTCTGTGGAGTCCAAAAAAGCTGACCCCACCCCTATTGAAAGTGGCTCAATCACCGCAGGAACAGGAAAAGCCTGGCGCTATCAAATGCAGACCCAAACACAAAAGGTAGCGGATGCGGTAGGGGAGCTTTCCAAATCCTTTGAGACCTTCAAAAAAGATAAGGAGGAAGGCGAGAAAACACTCATCCAGGACATGGAAACGCGCCTCCTGTCTTTTGAAAGCAAATTGATGGAGAGATTGGAAGGACAAGGATCTCCTGGCAAAGACTCGTTCTCTCAAAATGGAGGTGGAGATTCTCTTGAGAAGCCCTCCATTCAAAAAGTGACTCTCAATCTCACAGAAGCACCTAAAAAGCTTAAGACAGTTGATACACTCATTCCGGCAGGTGCCTTTGCAAAGACGATGCTGCTTTCAGGGCTTGATGCATCAGCGTCCATGAATGCGTCCGCTGATCCGAGACCTATGCTCCTGAGGCTCATTGATCACGGCACGCTACCCCGCCGCTTCCAAAGTGATCTGAAAGATTGTCACTGTACGGCGGGGGCCTTTGGAGATCTGTCTTCAGAGCGGGTCTATGCCCGTCTTGAAAAGCTGACCTGCATTGATAAAAAGACGGGCGAAATCATTGAGACCCAAGTAGCGGGATACGTTGCAGGGTCTGACGGAAAAGCTGGCATCCGAGGGATTGTGGCGTCCAAAGATGGACAGCTTCTCACGCGAAGTCTCATTGGCGGGATGTTTGCAGGTCTCAGCAATGTGGCAAATCCGGGAAATAGGCAAGCTATGGTGAATCCATTTGTGCCAGGAGGTTCTGCGAATGTGAAACCTCCCAGTCTTGGGGAACAGTTTGGAGGGGGGATGGCCCAAGGGGCCACGAGTGCTCTGGACCGTTTGTCTCAATACTACATCGACCGGGCTGAGCAACTCCAGCCCGTGATTCAAATCGCAGCAGGGCAAGTGATCGATATCGTCTTTACAGAAGGCACCTTTATCGGAGGTCAAAGTGTTCGCGATGACATGATGAAAGCCAGAGAGCAAACACGGTCTTCTTATCCGAGTCCCCCTCCTCAACCCTCTCCAACTCCCAATACAGGATATTAGCCATGAGAAACACAAAACGAATTGCCCTCTCCCTTACGCTGCCTCTCACTCTTACCGGTTGTATGGGCATTTATGAGGGAGGCTTCGAATGTCCCCCAGGAGAAGGTGCCAAATGTAAGTCCATCTCTGAAGTGAACGCCATGGTGAATCAAGGAACGTTACCGCCGCCTGCCCTTGTCGCTTCTGTTGACTCTGTAAACACGTCTCCAGACATGTCTGCAGATACGTCGTGTTGTGGGGACAGCTGCCTCTCTTGTGGAGAGCAGGAGAGCCATGCCTCGTGCAAGACTTCAGAGTCACATGAGATTTGGTGGGGCCCAGGTGCGTTCATGATACCAGATGAGGAGAGAGATCTTCAGCATTTGAGAGAACTTAAGCCCAAAAAAGGGAATGTTCATGCAGCTTGAGAGAAACACTTTTGGACCTTCCGCATACACGATTCGTTTGGCAAATGAGTTTCTTCAGTCTCACAGTTTAGGCGACCTCTTGCCTTATCGGAGTTTTGATCCAGAGACGCAAACGTTTCACAATTGCTCAAACGTTGGATTTGTGATTGAAACCTTACCGTTAGTTGGCTGTGGAGAGGATATTCCGCGTCAACTGACAGGCCTCTTCCAGCATGCCTTGCCACAAGGATCTAATTTGCAGTGTCTCCTCATTGCAAGCTCCAGGATTGAGACCTGGCTCCGTCCTTGGGAGCGAGCTCGGAGGGGGAGATCAGAGGCGTTGCAAGATCTCTCTTCTGAGCGGTGTGCCTATTTAAGAAATCTTGCATGCGGCCAAGGGGTGCGAACGTTTCGCCTTCTGATTTCTTATAGTGAACCGTCAGCGTCCTCCATTGAGCCTATACTGGCTTTGCGAGAACAGCTGTTAACAACCTTCAAAGGGTGGGGTTTGCCCACCCGCGTTTGGAATGCCCATGATCTTTTGCAAGGTCTTGATGAACTCTTGAATCCTATCAAAGAAAGAATTGGGAACAACGGAACTTCTGACACGCTTCCTCTTATCTGGAACCCTCATGATTCTCTTTCTAATCAAGTAATGAGTCCAAGCACACGGATCTGCGTTGAACCTTCGGAGCTCAAATTTGGAGGAGAGGACGGCCAACTTAGCTTACGCCTCTACACGCCACGGGTGTTTCCGCATGCTTGGCATTTAAGTGCGATGAATCTTTTGATTGGAGATCCTTTTGATGAGTTTTTGCGCCTTAAAGGAGGGTTTTTTATCTCTTATGGGGTGCATGTTTGTGATGAGCGAACCCTCAAAACTCGCATGCTCGCCAAATGCGGTAATGTGGAAAAACAAGCAAATAGCCCCGTTGCAAAATACGTGCCCTCTTTGAGAAAGGAAGAGCAGGAATGGCGCTATGTGAGAGAGAAGTTTGAAGAAGGACAGAGATTGGTTCGCACACGCTATCAGGTAGGCCTCTTGTGTGACTCTTCCCAAATAGCCCGTGAAGAGCAAACTCTCTTTAATCTTTACCGCTCTCAACGGTGGGAGCTGGCCTTGGACAAGTATCTCCAGCTGCCCTCTTTCTTGAACTGTTTGCCCATGACCTGGGGCGAGGGCGGGTATGAGGATAGCAAAAAGTTCCAAAAGACAAAGACCACCTTGAGTCATGAACCGGCTAACCTCATGCCCCTTCAAGGTGAATGGCAGGGCACAAAATCACCTGGCCTGCTCCTTGCAGGCCGTCGTGGTCAGCTCTTCTATTGGAGTCCTTTTGATAACACGCATGGCAACTACAACACGGTTGTGGTGGGACGATCGGGATCGGGCAAGTCCGTCTTTATGCAAGAGCTTATGACCAGTATGTTGGGTATGGGAGGACGTGTCTTTGTTCTGGATGTGGGACGGTCTTTTGAAAAAACCGCCAAGCTTTTGGGCGGGACCTATGTTGAGTTCTCATCCAATAATCCCGTTTGTATTAATCCTTTTTCATCGATTCCCGTCTCTGATTCGGAAGCGACTTCTGATGCGCTCTCGATGTTGAAGCCCATCCTCTCTCTCATGGCAGCTCCTAAAGAAGGTACGCGCGATATTGAGGACACCTATCTGGAACAAGCGATTCAGGAGGCTTGGGCGGAGAAAGAAACGAAAGCCACGATTTCTGATGTGGCCAAAGTTCTTCTGGATCATTATGACCCCACAGCCGTCACATTAGGGGAGCGCCTCTATCCCTATACGGAAAAGGGCACCTATGGCCGCTTTTTTAATGGGCCTGCCAATATCGATTTGTCTGACAATTTGGTTGTGGTGGAGCTTGAGGAACTCAAAGAGCGCAAAGACCTCCAGTCGGTCATTGTACAGATGGTGATCTTGCAGATCACAAACTCTGTTTATGGAGGGGACCGTAAGACGCCCTCCTGTCTCATTCTGGATGAGGCGTGGGATATGCTCAGGGGAAAACAATCGGGTGTCTTTATCGAAACCGCTGCCAGGCGTCTCCGTAAATACTATGGAGGGCTCATTGTGGGAACGCAATCTATCAATGATTTTTATGCAACGACCGGAGCTCAAGCGGCCTTTGATAACTCGGACTGGATGTGTCTTCTCTCTCAAAAGGATGAGTCGATTGAACTTCTTAAGAACTCCAAACGCCTCGTCATGGACCCAGCCATGGAGAGGACATTGAGGTCACTTCATACGGAACAAGGCAAGTACGCCGAGATCATGATCAAAGGCCCCAAAGGCTTTGCTGTGGGACGACTTTTCTTGGATGACTTCTCAAAAATCCTCTATTCGACAAAGGCCGAGGAGTTCACAGCCGTTCAACATCTTGTCTCTCAAGGAGTGCATCTGAAAGAAGCCATTCAAAGGGTTGCGGGGATATCGCAATGAAACCATCACAATTTGCCCTGAAAGGGTTTTTAAAGGGAGCAGTCATTCTACTTGCCTTGAGCGGACTCCTTTTTTGGATTGCGCGCCAAACCCAGTTTTTGGAATGCGTCTCAAACAGCTTGACCGGTATCCGTTACCTGATTGTTGTGAAAGATGTATCCTTCAAGCGAGGAGACATTGTTTCGATCAAAAATCATGACGTTGCACATGTACAAGAACAGGATTTTGCCAAACGCATCCTTGGTCTTCCAGGAGACAAGATCCTGAGAGAAGGCAATACAATTCATATTGGAAACGCCATTCTGACTCTCTTGAAGGAAACAAAAGAGAGACACCCTTTAACGTCTCTTACAGTAAAGGTTGTTCCTGAAAGATTTGTCTTTGTCGCAGGCGATCATCCACGGAGTTTTGATTCTCGTTATGAAGAGTTTGGTTTGGTGCCAATCGCCAAAATATGGGGGAGAGCCATATGGCAATATCAGTAAACAGGCGTCAGGGGCCAGGGTTCAGGAAATGGTTCTTAATTGGTTTTCTCCTGACGCCTGACTTCTGGTTATCAACCCCTGCACACGCACGAGACTTCGGCGTTCATGGAACTATTGCAGATATTGAGGAAGAAGATCCAATTGCGTTTATTCAACGCAAGCTTAAAACTTTGGAAGACAGTGGAGAACTGGAGAAACACGCCCAAGAGCTCACACGAAAAACACGAGAAGCTGTGGAACGTCCCAAGCCTATTGCGGGACTTTTGAGAGCTCTCGAAACACGTGTGTTTTATAAGGATCCCACCTATGTAGTGCCAAAGGATTTGAAAGATCATCGGGGCCAAGCCTTTGCCAAAAAAGGCACGCGTATCAATCCCCTTGAGACCGTCTCAATGGTTTGCGACCTTTTATTCTTTGACGGGGATGACCCAGATCAGAAGGCATGGGTTGAAGAGCAGCTCGGAGAGGTAGCCTTACCTCACCCCATGCATGATTCCAGAAGACGCCTAAAACTTATCCTTGTCAAGGGGGCGCCTTTAAAATTGGCGGAAACATGGAAGCAAGTCGTCTTCTTTGATCAAGGAGGAATCATCACGAAGAAGCTTGGCATTAAACATGTCCCCGCTCGCGTATCTCAGGAAGGTTTGCGACTCCGGATTACTGAGGTGAGGGTGGAGTCAAAGTCATGACCTCCCCTCACATCAATTGTTATCCGTCTACGCACAGTCACAACCTTTGGAGAGGATCTGCTTTAAGAGGATCATATATGAGCATACGTCGCCGTTTCCGTCGATTGAGAAGCAACAGAAGAACTTCTCGTTTTGAGAGTTTAGGCAGTCTTTTGGGGTTTCTTATTAAAGAGAAGAGAAAGAGGATCAGCCCCACCATACCGATGAAAAAAAGAGCCTTGAGCACGTATTCTTCAGGGGAGAAGATCAATGACTCTTCGAGCGAGGCCCAATTGGGAAGCGGTCCTTGGATAAGAGAATCCGCTTGGAGGGGAGATGAAAAAAACAAAAAGGAAACAGATAAGGAAACAGGTAAAAGAACACGAGGGAAATTAGAAAGACGTGTTGGTAAACCAGGCATACATTGGTTGCTCCATGTTGTTATCGTTGGTGTGACCCTCATAGGGTCAGCACCAAGTCAAGCTTGTGTCGGGCGCTTTGTCAACCCCATCACAGACATTTGCTGGAGTTGCATCTTTCCGGTCTCCATTGGCCCTGTGAAGGTAAACCAGACGGGCGGACGTCAAGATACGGATAACCCTGCTCAAATTCCCTGTCTATGTCCTCGTCCTCCCATTCCGCTTGTTCCAGGCATTCCTGTTGGCTTTTGGGAGCCAGCGCGTCTTGTGGATGTCACACGTATTCCTTTTTGCATGGTGAGCATGGGAGGACTCAAGATGGGAAGCGCTGTTCACAATTATGGGACACATGGGGAAAGGGGAGACGCTCGAGGACAGAACAGCTTTTATCAGGTGCATTGGTACGTGTATCCGGTCATTTATTGGCTTGAGCTTTTGGTTGATTTTATCTGTCTTGAACAACAAAGCTTTGACGTGGCTTATCTCACAGAGCTCGATCCTCTGTGGAATGCAGATGAACTTTCCTTCATCTTGAACCCTGAAGCAGCAGCCTTTGGGAACGTAATTGCGCAAGCGGCGTGTTCTGCCGACTGTGCTTCAGCAAGTGTGGGGTTTCCGCAAGACTTCCTCTTTTGGTGTGCCGGATGTCAGGGGAGTACATATCCCTTCACGGGCAATAATCCGGCCCATAATGGGGGCGTGCAATCCAGTCTTCTCATGACGACACGCTTTATGGCCAAGCTCCACCGGGAGATGCTGCTTTGGGGCACAAGTGGACGTGAGGGTCTCTGTCAGAAGTACCCCATGCCCATGATTAAAAAGTCTCAATACAAAACACAGATGACCTATCCCCGTCCGAACAGTACAGGGCCTATGGCGTGCAATCCTCTTGGGCGAACCGAGACCATTTGGGGGTCTGGACGAGAGTTTCCCTACAAAGGAGAGGATTTTGGCTACTTGATTTGGAGAAAAAGGAACTGTTGTATATTATGAAAAAACCAAGATATTGTTTTTATTGCATAATATCATCAATATATATGACTTCACTTGTAGCATGTCCTGTGCTACAAGAAGAAGCTTTCCGCCATAGCCTCCAAGCTAATGCGGCGGAAAGCACGTCTATTTCAGGGACACCTCCCCCTCTTCTGATCTTCGTTTCCTTCTCATTGGGACAAAAGGCACTTCTCAATTTGGCGCGGGACGCGAAAGTTTGGGGAGGGGTTCTTGTCCTGCGGGGATTTAAGGACGGCAGCCACAAGAAGACAGCCCTTGCGCTTGAAGAGATTATTGCAAAGTCTGGTGTAGGTTTCAGCGTTGATCCTGAGCTCTTTAGCTTGTTTAACATTACGTCTGTGCCGACCTTTGTGCTCGCCAAGCCTTTCCCTTCCCAATCAGCTCAAACACTCCTTCATGATCGGATGAGTGGACACGTCAGTCTCTCTTACGTGCTCGAGACCTTTGCCAAGCAAGGTGATCTCAAAACAGAAGCCAAGGCACTTCTCAAAGAGAATTCCTCTAAGAAGTGGACGTTACAGAGAGATGTTACGCGATGAAACATCCTGTGATTTCTCCTGTGCTGATTCTTATTCTGATCCATCTTGTCCTGATTGGAATTGCCTTTCTCTTTTTGAACGTGAAAGCTTTTGGCAATCCTGGAGCTTCTCTTCGCAAAGGAGACGCTATGGCTTCCGAGCGCTTAAACGCTGTTGGAGCGGATAAGGCCCGAGCGGGTTCCCATCCTTTCTTCCAAGGTGCGTCTCAAGGCTCTGGGAATTTGAACCCAGATGTTCAGAAGATGCTATCTGAAAAGGGCAAGGCGTTTGTCATTGACCCAAAAACAGACCCTCTTATCAGGTCAGCAGATCACATTATAACAACCCCTCTCAAAACCATTGGAGGACAAGGAACTCAAAGTGAGACTGTTACAGAGCACGCATCTGATGAAATCGTGACGTGCGAGGCGCCTGGAGAGGATTCCGTTCATGCCTGCAAATCATATGTACATGTGGATGTGAGGGAGGAGCTGGGAGAGCCTGTCAGTGGTGGTTTATCCCTTAGTGGAGCAGGAGATTTTGCAAGGATCAGACATCTTTTCTGGCAGACTAACTCAGAGCAATGGAAAAACATTGTATCTCAGTATCGAAACATTCCTCTGGATCAGATTGTCTCAGCGCGCTCAACAGGAATGCATGCTGAAGAAAAGAATGGAAACCTTGAAAGTTTTCATGGGGGTGTTGCCTACTCCTATCGTCCCAAAGTCAAAGTGGCCTATCCCTCTTGGATAGATGGATGTGGCCATTTGGAAAGCAAGGCAGATCGGGGTTTGTGCATTTATGGATCCAAAGTATGTACACAAGGACCCGGAACACGGGTCTTTGAGGGGGTCTCTGTTTATCAAGGCTGCTGGGAATACACGTACACTTATGATTGCACTCACCCCTGTGATGATGATTGCGGACCTTTAAGGGCCAGGGGTTGCGTTCAAATCAAGTCTGTTTGCAAAAAAGAAATAGGGGGTGCATGCGTTGTCTACCAGCAAACCTATCAATGTAAGAATGCGAGTCGATCTCAATCCCGCATTACGGGAGGTGATACGCCATTTTGTATGGACGGGGCATGTCGCGATCAAACTTGGGAGAACAATGATGAGATGATGAACGCCATCTCGCATCTCGCTCTTCTGAAAGATATGCAGGGAAGGTTTGATGGATTCGTCTTTAAGGGAGGGGCAAATCAATGCTCCAAGGCGATTTTATCCTTCAAAGACTGTTGTGGTTCGGGAAAAGGCTGGGGGTTAAGCTTAGGTCTTGCAGGCTGCAATGCAGAAGAAAAAGCTCTTGAAGTCAAGCGTCAGAAAGGGCTCTGCCATATGGTGGGGACCTATTGTTCTAGCCGAGAAAAGATCACCAAGATCTGTCTTCAGAAGAAAACCAGTTACTGCTGTTTTGGATCCAAATTGCTCAAAGCTTTCCACGTCCAAGGTCGCCCTCAGATTGGGCGAGGATGGGGAGATGGGGAGAAGCCTTTGAGGACATCATGCAGAATTTTCAACCTGGAAGAGTCCAAAATGTGAAGGAACAGCTTCAACAGCGACTTGAGATCATGAAAGAGAGCGTGCGTTCTAATCCGCGGGAATCCGTAAAAGGCTCGCCAAGACAGGGAGGAAGCGCGTGATCAGTTCAGTGATCAGAAGGAGTCTCGTAGGTTGTTTTATACTCTTTTATGGACAGGCTGAAGCCTCCTTTTTCGATAAACACGCAGAAGGGTGGCATTGGTACGAACGACTGCCTGAGGTGTATGAGAAACCGGAAGATAAAAACCTCCCTCTTCCTCAAAAGACAAGACCAGATGTTCTCCTTACGCCCACGCAACAAATTGAGACAATGCGTAAAAATCTCGAAACCAAACTCCATGCAGCAATTGTAGCCCCAACGCCTGCTAATGTGATGGCTTACTTGTGGGCACAAAAGGCTCTCATGGATCAAAGCCAACGGTTTTCGGAAGCCTGGAAACGGGTTGTGATGACAACGCCCGCCTTGGATGAGAGCTTGACCCATCCCGTCGATCAAAATGCCCGGCATGTTTATTATGATTTGAGGACCAAAGAGACGACCAATCGGATAGCCGCTCTTTCAAAGGAGTATGGTCTTTTTTTCTTCTTTCGAGAGAACTGCCCCTACTGTCACAAGTTCGCGCCCATTGTGAAGAACTTTGCGAATAAGTATGGCTGGTCCGTGTTGGCCATTTCCTTGGATAAGGGAAATCTTACACGTAAATTGCCCGAGTTTCCCTACGCCAAATCCGACAATGGCATTGCATCCCGATTGGGCATCACCCATGTGCCTGCGCTCATCGCTTTGCACCCTAAGACAGGTCAGATGATTCCGCTAGCCTATGGGATGATTTCTGAAAGCGAGATTGAGACAAGAGCTGAGATGCTCACCAAGGTCTCAACCCTCAACACAGGAGAGAATTTACGATGATCTATTGTTCATCCTGGACATCTAGAAATTCCTCTAAAGCACAAAGTGCCAAAGCTTGGGAAGAGAGTTGTGTTTTCTTGGCGAGATGTTCCAGGCGTTTCTCTAATTCATCAGGCAGAACGAGGATCATCATGAGCGTACCTTTCCATTATGTTATGAGAAAATTATACAGCAAAATCATTAAGATAACGCAAAAGAGAGGTTTATTTAGGAGCTCCTTTTCAACGAGGAGCAGGATTCTTCTCATGGGAGCTCTCTTCCAAACAGCCCTTTGGCATACTCCCGTTTTAGCCGGCATGAATGAGAGCTTGGAAAAGGCGTTTGCAACGTTAGGCATGGCCAACAACGTAACACCTTCAGGAGGGTGGCAGGATCAGAGTGGTGGGTTTTACTCAGGCGGCAGTATGTTTGCACGCGGTAAGGTCCATAATCCTGAATTGATGTCCTTGCAGATGCCCCATTATCGAGCAGGCTGCGGCGGTATTGATTTGTTTTTGGGTGGGTTTAGCTTCATTAACGCAGATGCATTTTTGGCCTTGCTTCGCAATATTGGAAGCAATGCTTCGGGTTATGCCTTTAACTTAGCTCTCGCAACGGTCACCCCCCAAATCAAGAGTGTGTTGGATGACTTGGCGGCCAAAGTTCAATCGATGACGAATCATAGTATCAACTCTTGTGAGACGGCAGCAACCCTTGTAGCCGGGGTATGGCCTCAGTCTGATGCGTCCTCTCAGCTCTTGTGTAATTCCATGAGCAAGGAGTTGGGATATGCTACCGACTGGGCACAAGGTCGCCAGAAATGTGGGGCTGGAGGAGAACGGGGTGCGGTCAATGCACGGAAAAATGGATTGGCTTCTTATAAGGACATCTTAGGCGATGAATTTAATCTCAGTTGGAAGGCTATCAGCAAGAATGCTTTCTTGAGTGCTGACACACAACTGGCTGAGTTCTTCATGACAATCTCGGGCACTCTTGTGTCCCGTAAATCGGGTCATGAGAACATTGAGATCAAGGAATTTCCCTCAAAAAGCGGGGACTCAGATTTGATCTCAGCTCTTTTAACGGGAGGGATCGATGCATCTATTTATGTGTGTGATGATCCGGATCAAAATAGGTGCCTGAACCCTCGTTTAGAGAAAGCAAGACTATCAAAAGAAAAAGCGCTTGCCTACCGTGTTGATCGTTTTTTGAGCAGCATTCAGCAGAGTCTTTTAGCGGATCGAGTCCTCACTCCTGAACAGCAGGGCTTTATCAATTCCACCATGATTCCGGTGCTCAAGATCATGGCTGTTGAGATGGCCTTTAAGCAGGGGAGTGCGCCTGTGAACCTCAATGCCTACCGAGATGCGATCGCCTATGACATTGTGCTCCAATATCTGGATGAGGCAATGGCCCTTGTTTGGGAGAGCCTTACCCATCTGAAACAAGTCCAAATCAATGATGCCATGATTGAGAAATTCAGATCAGGGATTGCAAATTCCAGGAAGCTTCTCTTTGCCAAGCGAACCGCCCTCTTTCAGCAAATCAGTATCACGCTTGAGGCCATTGAACGCACCCAGCAGGTTGAGCGAAAGCTGCAAAACCAGTTTGTTTCTCAACAGCAAGGAACTAAGGAATAGACAAGGAATCTACCTATGCACATCATTCACATCTATGGAGGCGGCGAGCTCTTTGCGCTGGTCTTTAATGCAATTGCGGCTCTTTTCAAGGAAGACGCCACAGGGCTGATCATGCCTATGCTGCGCATTGGGTTGATGGTGGGTCTCGTTTACGTCGTGATTTTGATGTTATTCAAGAACCAGTTGATTGATGGGATTCGTTGGCTCTTGTGGGTAATGGTTGCAACCAACCTTTTGTTTTTACCTAAAACAACCGTTCATATTCATGATCCCATCAACAATTTCAGACGAGATGTGGCAAATGTTCCTCTCGTCTTAGGGCTCTTTGCAAGCCTTGCAAGCCAGATTGGTAAGACAGTTACAGAAAAAGTTGAGTCTGTGTTTACGTTGCCGGATTATATGCCCTATCATCAAACAGGAACTGTATTTGCATCCTCCCTGATGAGCCAGATGCATAAATTCCGCATTACAGATCCGGTCTTTAAAGGCAACATGGAACGCTTTGTAAACCAGTGTGTCGTGTATGACGCCATGATGGGTCAGAAATACACCATGACCGATCTACAAAACACGCCCAATATTTGGGCACTTGTGACCCAAAATGCTTCTCCTGTTTTAGGGTTTCTCTATAAGCAAGGGGCAGAGGGAGGCGTGTCATCTGCATCTGTTTCAAGGTCTTCTGCTCCTGCAGCAAATATCGGATCAAGCGAAATCGTCACGTGCAGGAGCGGCGCCCAAAGGCTGAACGCCTTATGGAACAATGAGATCAGGCGTGTGAGAATGATTTATGGATCCCGTGTGCAAGATAGAACGCTAAATGCAGCCGCCTTTGACTCATCGCTTTTGGGGAGTGCGCGCCTTTTAAGTGGGGCTGCTGTCTGGGCAGATTCAGCCCAAAACATTCTCCAACAAGAAATGATGATTAATGCCATTGAGGAGGGATCAAACAACAAGCTCTCCGAGTTAGGCTCTCCTAGCAATTATGCGGCCACCAAAGCCCTTCTGCAGCAAAGATCTGCCTATGCTGTCGCGGGCGACATTGCGGCGAAGACGCTGCCTCTTTTTAAGAATGTGATTGAGGCGCTGTCTTATGCTCTTTTTATTTTCATTGCGGTCCTTGCCATGCTGCCCAATGGGCACCGAGTTCTCCTGACCTATTGTGGGATTTTAGTGTGGACGCAGGTTTGGCCCCCGCTCTATGCGGTTCTTAATCTCATTATGACCCTCTATGGAAAAGCCGAAACGATTGGGCATGGAGCAAGTCAAGGTCTGACACTGCTCAACGCAAGTACAATCATTAATGCCAATGCGGACACAGCGACTCTAGCCGCTTGGCTCTCAGTGAGTATTCCCTTCATCTCCTATGGCATCCTCAAACAAGGAGCGGGCGCCTTCGTAGGGCTTGCGAGCCACTTAGGCTCTGCCATGCAATCAGCTGCCAGTAGCGCTGCTTCAGAGACAGTTTCAGGTAACATTAGCATGGGCAATATTACAATTGCCACGCAAGCCTATCAGAACGCTTCCGCTTTTCAACATCAGACAAGTCCTTCCTATAATGCGTCCCAGTTCAAATCCATGTCTGGGTCAGGAGTCGAACAATCAACCTTTGGGGACGGGACGCAAAGTGTGAGCGACCAAGCCCTCTCTGCCACATCGGTCAATTTGATCGCGTCCGTTAATACGGCTCATGAGCAGCAGCAACGCCTCCATGAAGCGCAAAATGTGGCTGATTCCAAGAGTGTTTCTGCGGGCCATGCAACAGACTCGGCCATGCAACAAACAGCCAGCGTGCTCCAAAGGGTCGGATCTGACGATTATGCGAGTGATACCGCAAGCCTTGCCAAAACCTCCAATGAGGCACGCGCTCTTCAAGATCATCACAACTTCGTAAAGGATATCAGTGAAAATATGAACGTTTCTAAGTCAGCAGCCAATGAATTAGCGATTCAAATCAGGGCTGGAACACCCGGTGGTTTCCCAATCGGTGCGGGAATTAGTGGAAATTTCTCTGATTCATGGAGCCAACAAAAAATGATTCAAAAAGCGCAAAGCATTGCAGAACAACGAGGCTACACCTATTCCCTTGATCAGGCTGTGTCTGCGGCTAAAACTCTCATGGAAGGACACAATGATACGAAAGGTGCCGAGCTCGCGAATACTGCCAATGCGAGCCTCACGCACGCCCAACATCTTCGAGAGGAAGCTTCTGTTGCTCAAACTCGAGTGAGTGAGCTTTCAGATTCAGTAAGCTCCAGTCAAAGGCGAGACTTCCAAGAAAGCCGAAATGTAACCCAAGACTTCCTCGCATTTGTGGCTGATCAACCTGTCAATACGGGGCCTGGGGGCGAAGAACGAAATGAGACAATAGGCATGATGGGAGCTTTGAGCATCCTAAAGTCCGGGGGAGGTGAGTATGAAGCCTATCGTGATCATTTTACGCAACTGCATCCAGAGTATCAGGTTCAACGAGTTAATACGAATGATGCCCGAGGTGGGATGGAGGCAAATTATAAGGCCACAGCGAACACCTTACGTTCGAAAAACTCCCCCAATGCTCATCACGAGAAACAAGTTGATTATGTAGAGAAAAGGGGAGAAGAGCTTGGCTTAAGAAAGGAAATAAATCCTCATATATCACCCGCTCAAACAGAGGCACTGGTCCCGACAGGTCAAAAATTACCGCCACCTGATTTTCAAACAAAAATAGAAAGAGGCCTTTCTAATGCAACAGATACGCTTGGAAAACGACGAGAAGATGTCGTCACCTACGAAACACAATCTCAAGAAAAAGCTCATAAGGAACATACAGATAGAGCTTTTGGACCCAGCGGTATCGGAGGCGCTATATTTAAGCTTGAGCAAGAGACCAGTCTCGATCGTGCTGCACAGCGTCAATCAAATAGGAAAGAGGTTGGATTGAATCCTCAAAAAGAGCCCCTCACAGAAGTACCTCTTCGAGAACCTCTTCCATCGCAATCGAGAAGGTCACTCTCTTCAAAGTCAAATACGGGAAAAATCCCTCAAAAATCATCGTGAAATAGGAGATCCGCTATGTTTAAAGCCATGACCCAAGGGGGACAGGTTCATATCCACCAACTGCGGATGTTCAAGCAGATCTTTGTGTTTGGGTTTATCGTCGCTTTTTTATCAGGTGGGCTTTATTTTGGATGGGCATGCTGGCGGATGCCTTGGGGGGCGGCCTATGAAGTGGGGTGGGCAAAGCTTCTGCTTGCGACCACCTCAGAAGTGAAACACTCCAATATGACGCAAGCTTATACACCACCTTCAGCTTTAAAGCTTCCTGCCTATAAAAGGCGCTGCCTTGATGTTGTTGCGGATATTTCGTTAAAGCAAAAAATCCAAGAGCTTAAAATGGAACTGAAGAGTGCAGCTTATAAAGCTCTCTTTTGTGGAGGGCTCGCCTTCTTTATCTTAGGCTTTTTCTGGTTAAAACGAGGAGGATCTCATAAAGAAACGCTCCACCAGAGAGGGGTCACCTTTATGCACTGGACGCAGCTTGCAAAGCGACTTCGACAAGAAAATCAGGCGTCCGACCTTATGATCGAGAATTTTCCCCTTATCAAGAATAAGGAAACGTCCCACATTTTGATTACGGGTACGACAGGATCTGGTAAGAGCAATCTGTTTCATTCTCTTGTTCCCCAAATTCGACAAAGAGGCAACAAAGCCATTATCGTGGATGTGACGGGGGATTATATGGCCCGTTATTATGATGAAGCCACGGATTTGATTCTCAATCCACTCGATACACGCTCTCTTTCTTGGGATCCATGGGCCGATTGTCAGCTTGATTCCCATTACGATGTTCTCGCTGATTCTCTGATTCAGCCCAAAGGACGCAGTAATGCGGATCCGTTCTGGGATAATGCGAGTCGCGCTGTTCTAAAAACAGCCTTACGGAAGATGGCAGCCATTGGAAATCCAACGGTCGAGGCTCTCTATCATCTCCTGATGACTTCCTCCGATAAGGAGTTTTGTCGATTCTTTAAAAATACGGAAGCAGCACCTCATGCTTCAGAGGAGAATGAAAAAACAACGAGCTCGATCCGCAGTGTTCTCTCTTCTCAACTTGAGGGACTCCGTCAATTGGAATCAGATCAAGGAGTAGAATCGGCAGATCAAAAAGCAGAAGGAAGTCGGGAGAATTCAGAAGACCCCTCTCAAAATTCGAAGTCATCGTTCTCTCTTCGAGACTGGATAGCGGACGAGCGGCATAAGGGGTGGCTGTTTATCACAGCCAGAGCCGATCAACGCCAGGCCTTCATTCCTCTCATCTCAGCCTGGGTTGACATTGCAACCAATGCATTGATGACCCTCCCGGGAAATACTGACCGAAGGCTCTGGTTTGTGATTGATGAGCTCATTGCCCTACAAAAGCTTCCAGGGCTTCAAATAGGGCTCGCTGAAGCTCGCAAATATGGAGGATGTTTCCTGATCGGATTCCAAGGAAAATCTCAAATGGAAAGTCTCTATGGACAAAAGGAAGCGGACGCAATGCTGGATTTGTTCAACACCAAGATCTTCTTTCGCTCTTCTGAACCTGCTACCCAACAGTGGATCTCAAAGACCATCGGTGATAAGGAAGAAGCCGAACCCAATGAAAACATTTCCTACGGCGCCAATACCATGCGCGACGGCGTTACATTCGGACGGAATCTCCGTCAAAAGGCGCTGATCATGCCATCTGAATTCTCCCAATTAAGGGACCTGGAATGTTACATCAAACTGCCAGGAGACTATCCCTGTACAAAACTCCAGATGTCTCTGACGTCCCTGCCTAAGCCAGAAGAGAGGCAGATGCCCTTCCTTCTGAAGCCTGAAAAAAAACGAGAATACTCTGTGTCGCCTGCTGAACCAGAAAAGATTCAACAGGAACCACAAGAGGGAGAGACAAAAAAGGCGCCCCAATAGATAAAAGGAGGGAACGAAACTTTATGTTCTGCTCGCGCTTGCAATACGTTCCTTTAACAGCTCATAGATTTTATCAGGATTTTCTATGTCAAAAAGCGAAACTCCTGTTTGGTTTTGACTGACGAGGCTTGCTTGTGTGTAGACAATGATCGTGCCTCGACCAAAAAATCTTTGTAACACACCAACTTTCAACACCACTTCTTTGATATTTGATAGGAGTATTTCTTTTCGTTTTCTCCAAACAAAGCTTAAATCATAAGATAGACGCTCATGGTCTATCTTAAACATCATATTGCGATATCCAGCGGCAATAAAAGCCAAAATCCCCCCTATTGCAAAAACAGATCCCCAGTGACAACACCTCAGGAGAGTATGTCTGCTAAATGGTATCCCGACGGTATTTTCAATTGCATAAAAGAGAGCTGCGGTAAGAGGGAAAAAAAGATAAGGACCTATTCGTATAAGCCAGAGAAACATGTTGAAAGAGGGTCGAACGATTTGTGTCATTTTTTTCCTTTTTATATTCAAATTCCATTTTGTAAAACGCATCAAACACTCTCACTCCCTATGCCCTAAAAAATCCCATGAGAAAATTTTTCTAGTTTTCTCTTGACGCAACCTTACCGAATGCGCTTTCTATTACCACGAGACGTCAAGAACTCTCCCAATACACAGATAAGGAATAAAACGTATGTCAAACTCTATCACCAAAGAAAACCTCATCAGTTCAATGGCCGAACTCTCTGGCCTTACAAAGGTCGATACAACACGGGCGCTCACCGCTTTCATCCAAGCTGTTGAGCAAGCACTCAAAGCCGATAAGGAGGTGCGTTTGACCGGATTTGGCACATTTAGTGTTGCTAAGCGTCCGGCTCGTACAGGCCGTAATCCCCGAACCGGTGAAGCGATCAAGATTGCTGCTTCGAAAAGTCCGAAGTTTAAGGCTGGAAATGTTCTCAAAAAGGCCATTGTCTAAATAGTGTATGACGGGGCACCCAGTTGGCGAATTCATCCAATCTCTTCTCGATGATAAAGCCAGCTGGGATCCATGGATTGGTGTGATGATAGAGCATAAAGGTTTTGTAGGGCACTTTGTTTTTAATGAGAGGGAAGCACTCTTTCAAGGCAAAGTTGCCAACATCCAGGATCTGGTGACCTTTGAAGGCAAGACCATTACAAAAACCCATCAAGCCTTTCGAGAAGCTGTTGATGCTTATATTGAGTGGCGGCACAAAGACGGGAGAGAGCCGAAAAAATCGTCTGGGGAAGGAACTGAAGAGACGTAAAAACTGCAAACCAGGACAGCCCGCCGGCCCTATACATAGAGAGAGTATGTTGTCATTCATCATTGATTCTTCCTACAAAATTTCCTCTAATACACTCTCAATTTTTTTCTCAAATACTTCGAAGTCTTCCAAGGTAGAGATTTGATGAGAAAGCTGCTCTGCCCAGAAGGTTTCTGAGTTTTTGATCTGTGTGAGGAGGGTTTCTTTTTCAGGCATCTTGAGGGACTTAGATTGCATTTTCAGCATGAACTGTTCCTTCACCTTGGCAAAGTCTGCGAGTCCAGAGTCATAGCATTTGACGACATCGTAGATATCTCGAGGACGCATCCGCTCTATAAAAGCCCTGAGCTTTTCTGCGAATATTTCCGTGAAGCTATAACAGCTTATTTTGAATAAGGCGTCGTTTGCATCACGATAGGGATGGTGGACGTCGCTTAGAAAGGGCTCATCCGTTAAAAACTCCCCCGTGGTGAGATCTAACTTGATGCGCGCCCATTGGCTGAGCGCTGAAGGACTAATGGGTCCACGATAATAAATCCTAACTTGAGCGACCTGCCTGTTATCACGATTTTCGAATAGGTCGATGATATTCCGTGATTTTGAAATCTCGATTCCTGAAGACTCATAAACCCAGTCAATGATGTTGGAGAGCGTTTTCTGTAAACTCTCCTCTGTTAAGGAGGCTGGATCTTTCAAGGAAAAGTCTAGATCCTCGCTGAATCTGTAATCATGAAAATAGCATTTCTTGAGGGCCGTACCGCCTTTAAAAATCCAGTGTTCTGTCGATGGCGCGTGATGAATGCCCGCCAACATCCATCCAAGAACATAGTCTTTTTCGATGGTTTCAGGCCTTACACCATAGAGGCGGGCGAGGTCTCGAATCTCTCCACTTGTAATCATTCCGTCTCTCCCAGATTCAAGCCTTCTGGAACAATGAGTTGCCATGCGGCAATATGCTTAGTTCCCTTGACCTGAGGATCAAGGTAGCTGTAGCCACGCGTTATTCTCTTACGACATTTTTTGATAATTTCATGGTCACGTCCAAGGATAGATTCCAGATAAAATCCGAGCCTTTTAAAGAACGTCCCGACACCTAACAGATCTCCGTACGCGAGAAGTCGCTCCAGATCTGCGTCTTCGTGTTTTAGATAATTCTTAAGGCAATCCAGTACATGGATGACTCCACCACCCCAAGATGGGTTAAAAACAATGTCTAAGATCGTCTTATGAATATCAGAGACAGGTATTTTTTCATCCCCAATCCAAACACTTTTCATTCCAAAATGAGCATTTTGAGGAACTGTAAAAAAGATGAACTTTCCATAAGAGAACGAAATGGATTTCCGCTCACGAAAAGGATGGATCGCGACTGAAATGTCATTAAAGATCTGTTCCGTGAGTCCAAAATATTCGCAAGCACTCCATCCGCAGATATAATAGTCAGAGTCTCCGACAATTCGGGGAAGGAGAGCCCACGGATTATCGATTGATTGATGATGTTGACTGATGGGAATGACTGAATACACCCCCCTACTTTGCCTTTGAATCCATCCCGCCTTTATCCATTTATCCACTATTTTTGTCGTCTGTAAGGGGGATATATCAAGCAGTTCCGCTACTTCTTTTGAAGTGAAGTTCTGTCCGACCTTGCTGATAAAGTCTTTGATGTTCATATAAAAACCTTTTTATACCCCTACATAGGGAGGTATATCACGGATATGATATTATTTCAATGGATGTTGTTCTGTTTGGGGTCAAGATTCCACAATAATTTTGGATTAAAATCAGGGAACTGTAATTTCCGATACAGTGTATCGGATTTTTGCAAAGAGGAAGATTGGGTAAAGAATTTTTCATATGTACGTCCCTTGTATCTTTTTCTATCTCTTGCAACAACAAGTATCAACACATCTAACAGATGCCTTTGGCAAATGAGAAAATCAAAAGAGGACCAGGAAGCAAGCATCAGGAAACCAGAAATACAATGAACGATATATTCCGACACCTATCTCCCCCCCCCAATCCTTATTCCTTGTGTTCTTGAACTATTTTTTCAAGATTCTTTCGTAGAGCCTCATAAGTTCGACGAGCCTTCAATGTAGCAATATCGATATCATCAAGTGCGACTTGGAGCCTTTTGAGTTCGTAGAGAGAGCAGTAGCAATAATCGTCAGATATGGTTATGGTCTTTGAAGCCATTGGCAAATCTCCTTTGTAGATTTGTTGATCGGTTAGCGATGCATAGGTGCTTGAACACCTGTGCATCGTGCCCTCATTATACCAGTTTCTCCCTTATATGCAAAAACTATTTTAGGTTTTTGCTATTTATTTTGTTCTATTTCTTGGCATTTCATCAATTTCTTATCTCATTTTCTTCTCTGAGTTTTGCGAGTCCCTGCTCCCCCCAACTTGGCAAAAAAACCTCGTTCGTGTTGGCAATTTCATTAAGGATCAGAAAGCCTTTGTACAGTGCGCCAACCTGATATTTTAGATTTGGAGCTTTTTGAAAGTCTTCCCCGAGAGGAAGTCCAAATGTGTTGAGGAGTCCTGCCTTCTCTGCCAGAGAGCCGATTATGATTAAACTCCTCGTCCGTTTCCGTCGTTGCTCTTGTGAAGATTCCTGGTTCAATTGATGCCTCCGTGTTTCACTGCGCGTGATGAGTTGCGATAGGTGTCTGAGCTCTTGGGCGTGTTGTTTGAGTGCGAAAGCTATAACGGAGCTTTTTCAACTCCTGTTTTTCAGCAGGTAGAGCTGTGCTCCAACTCTTTTGTAAAAGGGCCAAAGCCATATCAAGCGAAAACTCTTCTCCAAAAATTGCCTCCGCCTCTTTGACAAACAGAGCAGCTTGTCTGAGGTGCATGGTCTCTTTTCGTTTTTTAAGAAAGGCGATTCTCTGATCAATTTGAAGGACCTGCTCTTCGAAGCGAACGGGGTTTTGCGGAGGAGACAGTTTTGTTTCTTCCTCTTGTTCTGGGTGATCAGGGTTGGATGGTTCGGATGCCTCATTTTCGGAGTGTGCCGGTGCAGAGGGTGTTGTCACACTCTTCGTCTCTTTTTTTTCGTTAGGACTTAATGGTTGAGGGAGTACTCCCGTCATCTTTTCAGATGACGAAAGCACGGAGGCCTGGGCTTCGCCCTTAAGGATGTCGTTTTTGGTCATGGTATTTTCTTTCATGCGAATTGTTGTTTATGAGCATTTGGATTCTACCATATTTTGTGGCTTTCAGCATAAAAAAGCATTTTTGAAGAAGAAGGTGTTTTTGAATTTTGTCGTTTGAGGGGAGGATAAACAGGGGAAGGTTTGAAAGAGATTTTGGAGAGAACGCTCTCTCTGAATGCAAAATGAACGGGCAAGAAGTCCTCTTGCCCGTTTCCTCTCTTAAAGACTTTTGTCTTGCTTAGTTGTTTGCGGCTTGTTGTTGAGAAATCAATTTCCGAATCTCTGCATCAGATTTGAATGTCACTTTGATGGTTGGCAGTTTTTTGTTGAGCTCTTTTAAGACTTCGTCAGAGAGATCATAGGACGCCTCAGCTGTTGCGACAGCTTCTCCGTACAAAATAATCCCGCCTCTTTTTTGACCCAGCGCGTCCACAATTTCTGAGAAAGCTTTGAACATTTTTTTCTTGGCCTCATCGAGAGCAAGCTCCAACCGAATTTTTTGAAGCTCAAGTTTGACACGAAGATCTGTTGCTTGTTTCTCAAAAGCCTGACGCTTCTTTTTGAACTCCTCTTCCGAGAGTTTTTTCTGCGCAGCTTCAAGATCCTCACCTTCCTTCTTCAGCTTTTTTTCATCCTCCAAAAGAGATTTCTGAACACGCGCACGCTCCCCCTCAAGCTGCTTCGCAATGTCCTTGAAAGCAGAGGATTTTTCCAAGATCGCCTGTTTAACAATTGCAATTGTAGGGCTTGAAGGTTTTTCTGAAGCCTTATCTGCCATCAAGGGCATGAGGGTTGTGACGGAAGTTAAAAGAGCGGCGTACAAAATCGGTTTCATCATTTTCTTCTCCTATAAAGTGGGCCTTAAAGTAACATGCATTCTGGTTAGATGACCAACATTTTTTAGGAAGTGACATGTCATTGCGTGGTTGTTATCTGCGAATGCCGGAGAGGCAGAATTCTGTGTCTCCTTTTTAAGGATGTGGTGCGGGATCATGATCTTTTCTCTCAGTCGGATTCACTCTTTGTTGTTTTCAGATAGGTGTCTCTTCCCATGTGGTTTGGTTCTTAGCACTTTGAGGAAGGTGGTGTTTTATTGAATGTTATCCATTGGGAGGTGGAGGTGTGGTAAAATGTCTTGGAGGGCCTGGGGGGTCCGACAAGCGCGCTTACACATTCCCGATGGGAATGTGGTGCTCCGGCCCAAGGGCCTCAGATCATTTGCACGGAAATATAAGAAAGTGGCACTTTACCATCTTAATGCAAAAGCTCTCTCTCGAGGTGTGCGCAGCACAGTGCGTGCTGTTGCTTATCGTTCTGGGTGTGAGCTTCGTGATGAGCGTACAGGCGAGCTCTTTGATTATCGAGACAAGGAGGTGATTCATGTGGAATTGGTGGTTCCAAAGGATTCACCCGCTTGGATGCGTACTCTCCAACAAGGGATCGTTGAGAACAGAGAGAAGGGCGTTCAGGCCCTTGTTGATATCGTCGAGGCTGCAGAGAAGCGCATTGATGCGCGCGTTTGGCGAGAAGTTGAATTTGCTCTGCATCGAGAATTGACGCCTGAACAAAATAGGGCCTTAGCTCGTGAATTTGTCGAAGACCAAATCGTCTCAAAGGGGATGTGCGCTCTTCTCAACTTTCACGTTGATACCCATAAGGAGACGGGTGAAAAGAATCCCCATTGTCATGTGCTCCTTACAACACGCCCCCTCGAAGAACATGGTTTCAGCGCAAAGAAAGAGAGAGCTTGGAACGACAGGTCTTTCATCGTGGGCTTACGCGAACAATGGGCGGCTTATTCCAACTATCACCTGAAGCTTAACGGGCACGATGTCCAAATCGACCATCGCTCGTACAAAGAACGAGGAATCGAAATGGAACCTCAGCCCAAACGAGGAAGAGCGATTGTGGAAATTGATGAGAAGGGCAAAAACTATGTGCCGCCTTTCATCGCAGATAAGACCCTCGCGTTTCAAGAAGTCCAACTGCGCAATCTCTACCGCATCATGAGGCGACCTGAAGTGGTGTTCGACATTGTCTCCAAGCACCACGCGACTTTCATGTGGGGAGATGTTCAACAAGTCCTCCATCGCTATATTGATGATCTGCCTTTGTTCCAGCGGCTTGAGGCACGGCTGAAGAACTCATCAGAGCTGTTGTTGCTGCGCCCTGGAGAGGGAGAGGGAAAAGACGGAGATGCGATTTACACGACGCGCTCTTTACTCAAAGCCGAGCGAGCTCTTGTAGGAACTGCAGAACGTTTAAGTGCCTCTTCCTCTCATGGGGTTGATGAGGCACACGTGGAGGCTTCTTTTGCAAAAGCCAATGAAGATTTGAAAGATCTTGGAGGGAACCTGTCTGCAGATCAAACCCAGGCCGTTCGTCATCTGATTGATTCGGGTCAGCTCAAATGCGTGGTTGGAATTGCGGGCGCTGGCAAGACGACAGCTCTTGGGATCGCCAAAAGTGCGTGGGATGCTCAAGGCTATAACGTTGTGGGATTGGCGCCAACGGGAAAGGCTGCTCAGAACTTGGAACAAAGTGGTATTACCTCTATGACGCTCCACAAGTTTTTGCAAAACGTTGAGGCAGGCTGGAGTCACTACAAAGCTAGTACGATTCTCATTCTGGATGAAGCGGGCATGGTGGACGTGGAGCGTTTTTCCGATCTTTTGAGTACGGTTAAGAAATTGGGTGTAAAGCTGGTGGTTGTAGGCGATGGCGCCCAACTTCAACCCGTGGAAGCAGGTCCTGCTTTCCGCTTGATTACGGAGCGGGTAGGTATGTCGGAATTGAACACAGTCTTGCGTCAAAAAGAATCTTGGCAAAGAGAGGCAACAATGCTGTTTGGCAAACAGAAAACGGAAGCAGCCCTTCAGCAGTATGTAACCCAAGGTCATGTTCAAATCGTTCAGGAAGAGATTCCCTCTCTCACGAAAGCGCTTTTAAGCAAAGACGCGGAAATGCTTGTTTATCTCCATACCCTCTCAAAGCGCATGGGTACCCGATTGTACCGTGAGATGATTGCGGACGTCGAAAAGCAAGGGCACAACAAGCAAGAACACGTCTCTCACTATGTCAGGCAGCATCAAGACCACACACAATATCTGAAATGGAAGAGTGTGGAGAAGGCCACGTCGACTTATATGGACCCCAATTCTCCTCAGATCGACCTGAGAACACAAACAAAGGAGACAATGCTCACTGCCTGGCATGCTGGATTTAAATTGAACCCTGAACAAAAGGGAATCATGCTGGCCTTCACCAACAAGGATGTCGCGGATTTGAACACTGGAGCGCGGTACCTCTTGAAGCAATCGGGACATCTTCCCAAAGAGGAGAGCCTCTTTACCGTTAAGCAAACGGTTGAGGATGACTTTGGTCGTCAAACAACCACAGCCTGCGACAAAGCCTTCTCCAAAGGAGACCGAATTGTCTTTACGCGCAATGATAGAGGCCTTGGGGTGAAGAACGGGACTGTTGGTATCATTACGGATCTAACCGTTCAAGTGATTCAGGTGAAATTGGATGGAGGACCAGATGCAAAAATCATCTCCTTCGCTCCCAACCTCAATCCCTTCTTTGATCATGGATGGGCAATTACGATTCATAAATCTCAAGGGACGACGGTTGATAAGGCGTATGTCCTCGCCTCCTACGAGATGAGCCAAAACCTGGCTTATGTGGCCATGACGCGCCATCGAGAGAAGTGCCAAGTGTTTGGCAGCTCTCTTGACTTTTGGCGCCCAGAAAAGTTCCACGAAGTTCTCTCAAAATCAGGTGATAAATTGTCAAGCGGACATTACCTGGAAGCACCGGTTCTTGAAAAACTTATGCATCAAGACGATCGCACCTTGACCAAACTCTTCACCCGCATGTCCGATGAATTGCAGGCGATGGGAGCCGTTTCGAAAGAGGCCTTCTGGCGTGTGGCCTCAAAGTTTGGGATCATCCATGACAGAGAAGCGCCTGAGACTCCACAACGCAGCATTCGAGAAGAAGCGCGAGCAGAACGGCTCTTCAATTGGGACCAGAGGCACAAATTTGAGGACTTATTACCCACTCTCAAGCCTGAAAAATCCCATGAAGCCTTCCTTAAACCACAAAATCCAACAGGTATCAGAGAGGTCATCGAAAAACCCCTCTCGACCGAACTCCTGAAAGAAATCCGGCCTTCTTCGAAGGAGGTGGTGCAAGAGGAAGCGCAGCAGCAAAAAGCCGACCAAACTCAACAGGATCGTCAAGCCAAGCAGCTCCTGGAGGCCAGGGAACAGCAGGTCCAGAAAGAGAGAAGTCGCGTGAAACAGAGGGATTTATCGATGTGAGGGGGAGAGTCTCTTCTTCTCGTCCTCTGGATGAGAGAGAAACTTGCACAAGTACGCTGGTAATCAGAGTCATGGCCCCACTCTTGGGAGTGCTGCTGGCATGCCATCCACAGGAAGCGGTTTAATGATCGTTTTCTGCCCTCTTGTGCTTAGTTTTGCAGAGAGGTTCCTGTTTTTTTATAGCTTTGATTGTAGCCCTTTTCTAGAAGTTTCTTGCATCAAAGATTGAGGTTGCACCTCAAGAAAAACAATGTAAAATCGATTGATAAGAGCCTCTGTTCTTTGAACAGCCCCCTGAATTTTTGCATATTTTTCTTCATCAACTCGTAACTCTTTCAGTCTATGCAACCATGAAATATGCCTCTCGGAAAGATCTCGAGTGATATGAGATGCTTTGACCTGGGCTCTCATTACGTCATCTTGAGCATAGAGAGATGCTTCGTGGATACTTTCTAAAATTGCAATTCCTTTTTTTGCAAGATTGAGGTCTACTGCTTTGATTTCAGATAGACAGTTGGTTCGTACTCTTTGTATTGCTGCATCCCAACTTTCTTCGCTAGTTGCTGAGGCTGATATTTTTGTTATAGAAGCTATAAATGTGAGGATTGTTAATGAGAAAATGAATTTCGTACGCATATTAATCTCCTTATCTGATATGTCCTATAATTTTGAACGAAGGGGGGGTGCTTTTTCAAAAATGACCTCTTTCATCTGCGCTACTTCTGCCTCAGTAAGCACCTCATTAGAGTGCAATTTATCAAGGATATCAAGTGGCGTTAAATCATAAGTTTCATCTTTAAGGTGAGACGGTGTCATGATATCATCAACCCATACGATTTTCTTCTCTTGTGTCCCGTCTTGTAAAGCAATGAAACGCTTTTCTTTACGTGCATATCGGCCCTTATCTGCAAGGCTTTTAAATTTTAAGCTTCCCAGGTCTAAGATATAGGGGGCCTGATTCTCCACAGAGCAGAGATAAATTTGGGTGGCCCCACCCTCCAATTTCTCAAAAAAATGAGCTTCAGAGTTTACACTAAGGAAGGACAAAGATGTCTTCATTGTTGTAAGGGCGAGATTTTTATCAAAATTCATCACTTCTTTTTTGTCTGTGAAGTTTAAACTCGGGAACGATTGAGGTGAGGAAAGGCCAACGAAATATTTGATTTTTGCCCCCGGAGGAATAGCTAGGAGAGAAAAATGTGTGTAAGCATCCCATATTTTTAAGGTCGCCACTTTTTGTCTATAGTCTCCTAAAGTGGGGCAACATAATGCCTGATCGATCGGCATAAACCAACACGTCGATTTTGGAGTGTCTGGCATTATCGCATTCCCAGCATAGAGAGTTATAAAAATTTTTGGTTTAGTTGTTGTTTCTTCAATTTTTATCATGTGTCCTGAAGAAAAATTAGGTTCGATACTTTTAACAACTGCTTCTTCTGGACGAGAGTCACCTAGGCTTAAATGTTTTGCCTGTTCAGGTGGTTTCTTATGTTTCATTAAGCGAGTATATAATTGCTGAGTAAACTGGTCGAGATGCGAATTCAGAGGCGTTGCATCATCAGAATGCTTCCACTTATGAACCCAAGGATGATGATGAAATGAGTTATCATGATGTCGTTCAAGTGGAATAGACTCCTTCCCTCTTCTAACAGCCTTCCTAAAATGCTGAACAATATTTTCTTCTTCAAGAGTAGCCTCAGCATTTTGCTGCAGCAAAAACACTGTTGCCAACGTTGCGACAATATAACGTTTACTTTGATATCCTAGAACTTTTAACATTTACCCTCTCAACGGCCCTGTTTGTAAAAAACGATTTTCTTTTCATTCTTTTGTTTCTGCAAAGGAAAAAGAATACTAAATAGTTGTGTGCTTTTTGTTTGTAAATATATAAACATTTTTTACAATTGCAAGAAAAAAAGTCTATCGCGTCAAAAAAGCCTTTTTTCTGCAGATTTTAAGGTGCCCAAGAAGAGCAGGATGCAAACTTAAAATCAGCGGGTCGCTTGGTTTGCCTCTCATCAATATTGCTTGCCCAAGCTTAATGGTGAAGGGACGTACTTCATACCTCTCAACTGTGACTTTCGCCGGCCTTCGGCCAACCTAACGATACGAAGACAGATCGTCCCTACTGCTGCGCAGCACACACCATGTGTCGCCTGTATAAAGAATTTTCACTTTGATACCTCTCCAGCTTTAAGAGCATTTATTTAGATCATAGAACTCCTCCCCGTGAGGGGGGAGCCTGACTCGTCGTTTAATGCGCCTTAAATCGCCATTTTGGGAACAAGGGCAATCTGTTACCCTAATGTCCTGAGTTGTCGGTGCAATCGTTTATCGTTTTGTCCACCAGCCACTGGGCCGCGTGTCATCTTTAAAACCTGCGCTTCTCATAGCCTGAGTTCCCGTCTCCCCGATATGGTTGTCCCTTAGATCAACAGTGATGAGGGCCGGGGTCTTACCTGACTCAATGGCTTGGGCGAGAAAGGTTACTCCTGCATCTCCGAATACGTTACTCCGTAAGTTGATAGTGGAGAGGAGTGGAACCTTGCCTAATCCAATGGACAGATCATTTGCGCCAGCATATCCAATGCTGTTGCTACTCAGATTGACAGAGGTGAGGGCTGGAACATTGCCTGCACCAATGGCTTGGGCGAGAGCAGATGAGCCCTTATCTCCGATATTGTTGCGTTGCAGATTGAGAGCGGTGAGGGCTGGAACATTGCCTAACCTAATGACTCGAGCAAGAGCGAATGCGCCAGCATATCCAACATTGTTGACACCCAGATCGACAGTGGAAAGGAATGGGACTCTACCTAACTCAATGACTCGAGCAAGAGCAGATGCACCCATATCTCCGATATGGTTGCTATTCAGATCAACGGAGGTGAGGGCTGGAACATTGCCTGATTCAATGGCTTGGGCGAGAGCATCTGTCCCCACATCTCCGATGCTATTGCCACATAATTTGATAGAGGTAAGAGCTAGGGTTTTACCTAACTTAATGACTCGGGCAATATTAGACGCGCCCGTGTTTCCAATATTGTTGTAATCCAGATCGATAGAGACGAAAGCTGGAGTTTTGCCTGACCCAATGGCGTGGACGATGGCAGATGCACCCATATCTCCGATATGGTTGCTATTCAGATCAACGGAGGTGAGGGCTGGGATATTGCCTGACTCAATGGCTTGGGCGAGAGCGGATGCGCCCTCTTCTCTGATGTTGTTGCCACGTAACTTAATATCGGTAAGAGCTGGAGTTTTGCCTAACTTAATGACTCGGGCGAGAGCGGATGCGCCAGCATATCCAATGTCGTTGCCACCCAGATTGAGCGACGTGAGCACTGGGATTTTACCTAACTCAATGACTCGGGCGACAAAGGAAGCTCCCACCTTTCCGATATGGTTGTTGTGCAGATTGACAGTGGAGAGAGCAGGGAGCTTGCCTGACCCAATGGCGCGAGTGATAGTGGCTGCCCCCAACCTTCCGATGCTGCTACCCAGATTGAGTGAGGTGAGGGCTGGAACATTGCCTGATTCAATGGCTTGGGCGAGAGCGGATGCGCCCTCTTCTCCGATGTCGTTGCCATTCAGATCAATGGTGGTAAGAGCGGACCAGACACCTTTCGCTGGAAAACCCCGCATCAGTTCACGCCATAGATCGATCTTTGCAAGATTGACGGACAATTCTCTAGGGTTAAACATCAGATTGATAGCTGTAGATGTTAAGCGTCCGTTTCTCAAATAAAAGGTTTCCTCTTTTTCAAGATCTTTTGTCGTCAGAACACTGATCACTGCTTCAGAAATTTTCTCTCCGTTTACGGTGCCTTTTTTAATGTACTCATTCATTTTTTCCCCATTCAACCATAACTCTTTGAGAGCATCAGATCCCTCAATGTCGAGGTGGGTTAATTTAGGAGAAGAGAGACGTATCTCTGTCAGAGAAGCGCACCCTTTTGCAGAAAGACGCTTGAGGCATGGGAATTCTGCTTGTGAGATGCCGAGGGGGACGTTTCCAAAAAAACTAAACCCTGCAACTTGAGCAATGAGGGTAAGATTTGGACACCGATCGAGAGTCAGTCTCACAAGATTGGGACAAACGCTATAAAGCGTCACAAATGCTGGGATATCAAAAGCGCGTGATCCTTCTAGATTAAGCGTCTGCAGATGTGTTGCTCTGTCTTTAAAAGAAAATTTTTCAAAATACTGTTTTGTGAGAATGGACGTGTTCTTTAAAATAAGGGTCGTGAGTGGATCCGTGTCAGTTTCAAAAATAGCACTTAAAAGTGTACGCTCATCCGTTGGTGAGAGAGCTGAGGGTCTGCAATCAATTTCGATTCTGCCTGCTACAGAATGAGGAGAGTAAGGGAAGTTTGGAGAGGCGTGCGTTTGTGCGGAAAGAGCTCTAAAGATCTCCAAGGCGCGATCAGGGCCTAATCTGGGCGTAAGGCCTATGAGTTCTGAATCAGGCACATTCATAATTCTCATCATCTTGACACTTGGCGTAATCGATTCATGAGGAGCTCTGAAGGGAGTGGCTGAGGAAGAGAAGGACGAGGCTGATGATGCTCCCTGTTGGTTCTGTCGTTGCTGTTGTTCCTGCAGCGCGAGAGCCTCCTGTCGTCTTTTGTAAAGCGCCTTAGTGACTGCATCAAACCGCTCCTGAACTGTTTTGAAGCCTGATATCGAGGCCTGTTTATAACACTCCCCCACAAATGGCTCTAAGACTTTCAAAATCGTCAGAGGGCGAATATGAGGATCTTCACTGATCAACGTTTGCAAGCGATGAAACTTAAAATAGAGATTTTTGAGGAAAGTCTCCGGAAAGGGCATCCTTAAGGTTGAGCCCTTCTCTTTCCAAAGAACGGTGAGCTGTTCCGGAGGGAAAAGACTCTCGTAACGATCATTGATCTTCACAAGATCATGAGCCCATCCCTCAAGAAATTGCTTCACATTAAGGGAACTGATGTGGGTTCTGACTGAGTCAGGAAGAGAGTCCGTCATCTGAGGCAAACAAAAGACCACACTCTTGGACTGAAGTTGTTCATAAATGGTTGAAAAAAGTCCTCGTTCTTCTCGGATGGCTCCAGGCAAAAAAGAGTGATCGTTATCGATGGGAATCAAATATTTTCCGTCTGGAGAGAGGATAAAGTTGTCGCTTTTCGCATCTTCTGGATTCAAAAGCATAGAGGCGAGAATAAGAAGATGAGTGTGATGGGGATCGAGGTTTCTAAAAAGGGCATCTTGATGCCATTCTTTGTAAAGCACATTGCCTGGAACAGATCGGCTGACTAAGACGGGATAGAAGACTTTGTCTTTAGCGTCATAAAATTTGAACACCTCAGAGACAGGAGCATTATGAATGCCAAAGCGACGCATAAAAGAGGTTGCTGCATATTCAAATCCTGGAAGCTCTGGATTTTTCTTAAAATAGAGTTCAGGAGAGATTTGTGGGTAGCATGTACTATCGCTTCGTCCTGGCAAGGTGCTATCTTTGCAAAAAGTGCTTTCCTGAGTGAAAAGACGCTCCCCAACTGGAGACGTAAAAATCCTCTCGCCCATCATGGCTCCCTCTACACAAAGGAGATGAGGAGGTGCTTTTGAATTGACAGGTCCTGAGACCTTTCCAATAGCAAGCCAGAAGTCAAGGTGTGGATTCACTTGAGCTATGGAATCAAAAAGGGAATCCCAAGCCCCCTCAGGTGAAAAGAGGTGTCTGCCTTTTTCCCAGAACACAAAAGCGTCCTTTTCTCTATCAAGACGGAGAAAACCGTGGTGAGTCAGGAGAGAAAGCTCTCGAGACATCGTCTTAAAGGTCGATGTCCAGTCTTTGGATGCAATCAAATCTTTCAAGCCAAGGTCCTTCATCTGCATAAGCCTAGCTTCTATCCATCGACTTAAGAGAGGTCTGGAAGTTCCTGAGTTTTCAGGATTTCCCTCAGTCTCTTTGAAAAAAAACAGCAGGAGCGTCTGCCCTTCAGCAGGGGAAATTTTTTGCCTGTCTTGGGTATTATAAATTTTGCTATCTTCTATTTGTTCACTCAAATGCTGCTGAGCTGTTTTTCCCCCCACAAGAGGAGTGTCAGGATGGACGAGGTCAAGCACTTTGGGAGAGTGACGTTTGCTTTTGAGAAAATCATAATACCCCGTGTAGGGATTGGGATGCTTTTCTCTGAGCTTTGCATAAAACACCCCGAGAAGAGGATTCAGATGACATAAGAGATCATGCCCTGTCTGTGGGATTCGTGAGAGGAAGAGTTTTTGAATGGCTTGCGTCTTTTTGAAGAGTTTTTCCATAAAGACTTCAGAAATCTGAATAGGAAGAGAGAAAGCATCAAAGAGTGCTTTCACTTTTTTATTTTCCGCTTCTTTTATAGCACTTACTTCTTCTCTTGAGCGACCTTCATTGTGGGCATCCTGGGACAAAGCGCGGGTCTCCAACTGAAACTGTAACGCGTCTTTCAGGGCATAATAAGAACGGTTACGATTCTCTAATTCTTTTACGTAAGAAAGAGTTAAGACTTCTGGAATCAGCGCTCTACAGAAGGCTTGTATAGAAGGGGAGAAAGGACGCATCATGTCAGGGAACATATATAAAATTGAGAGAATCCTCACGTACCCCTTTGAGGTCAAAGAATCTTCAAACACCTGATCATTATCAATACTGATGAGGCCTTGAGTCTCTGGATGATAGATGAAGTTGTGGGGTTTTCCATCAGAGGGGTCGCTGAGTAAAGCGCCCACAAGTTGTTTGCCATAGGGATCCAGGGCAAGGGAAGGAATTGTATCTTCCTCTTGTTTATCCGTGAAGATAGCGCCCCCTGCAATACCGCGCACGGCTTGAGAGGCTTGAAGCATGAGTGGAGTTTTGATGAATGCATGGTTGACTTGAATACGATCAATAAACAGGATCCGGGTTGCTGCCATGGGAATATCAAGCTGCTCATACAAGCTCTGTACCATCTCTTCCCTGCCAGGACTCAAGTCCTGCATGTTTAGAGGGCCGTCTTCATTCAGCTTAAAGTACACCTTGGCTTCTGTTCGGGAAGGAGGCAGGTAAGAAACATGATGGCTTTGCCCTTGAGCCATAGGGAAGTGAGCGCCATTGGATCTCATGCAAATCATTTGACGGGCTTTCAGCTGAGAGATGCGATAAAAACGCCAACTTCCTACCCCCGCTCCCATGAGCACTGCTTTGGGAGAAAGCAAGTCACTAAGGTGCTCAGACTTATCGCCTGAGTCTGTTTGGGCTTTAATGATTTTATCTTGATAATCCGTATAAAAGGTTGAGAGGCGTTGGAGACTCTCCTGCCAAAGTCGCACGTTTAAGGACGAGAGACTTGGGTGTTCAAGATACTCCTTAAAGGATGCAAGTTCCGTAAGGGCATCTCGCAAACTACCGAAAGCTTCATCACTCTGAGAAAAGGAAGAGGGAGCTCTCAAGAGATGTTCAATGCGATCACGATCCACAAGTCCCTCTGGGTCTCGCCAACAGGGGCTTGCCCTACGGGAGTGCCAATTACTCAATAAATCGTCGTGTTCTTCGTTGATCTTGGAAATAGCCCGATCCAAGGCGTAACGGACCTGCCTTGGTACATCGGGTTCAGCTCCAGTTACCTCTAGGATCGTTTGAGCAAAGGAATCGACAGGAGAGTCATGTAAAAAGGCAAAAAGATCTAGGGCATTATCCTCATGCCTAACAGACAAAGGAACATTTGTAGAGGTGCATGGCAATCCAGACTCGAAGGGAGCTTCAACACCTCTTGAGAGATGTGTGAGAGCATCAGGAGAGCTATCCATGGATTGAGGCAGGGAGCGAGCATTTAATAGAGGAAGCCGGTCTTCTTCAGGTGGCTCTAGGGGCTCTTTCTTCATTCTCACTCTTTCGATTGAAAGAATATTTTCCTCATATTTCCGTTCAAAGTCCTCGTCTGGTCCTTGCTTGCCTGAAGCCCGCCTTCCTGTAACTTGTGGAAAGAGAAATGCAGAAGAGGAGGAAGAAGGTCCAGCGAGAGAATGAGGAAAAGGGGCGGAAATGGATAATGAGGAAATGGAAGAGGAAAAGGCGGAGGACGAGGAAACGGAGGATGCACCAGGAGGTGGCATGACAGAATCAGGAGCATATATCCAGTTTATTTCTTCATCTGTTAAAGACTCGACCTCTGCTTTTTTTAGGGTTTTATCCGTTCCGTATGAACGATGCTGAGATGAAAACAAAGACCTTCTGGACCCTACACCGTTCTGCCCTTCTTCGTCTGCATTCATTGCCCTCACATGAAGGGGGCAGGCCAGTTGAATGATCAATACAAAGCTGATGATTTTTCTTATCAGGAGGATTAATCTTTTTCTTGTGCCATGCATACCGTCTCCTGCCGTTAACAAAACATTTACGTTTATTCCAGCATTCAAAGGATAAAGGATGGAAGATCCTCAAGCAACATTTAATAAACTATCATAACAAGACTCTTTTCAGGTAAGAAAAAACTCTCTATCATTACCCCTAGGATCAGAAAATATGACAGCTTATAAGATGAGTGTGGAAATGCAGCATAGGTAGTGGACAGAAGACTATCTCGAACTATCAAAAACACATACACTACCTAGGAGGAAAGCTATGAGAGCTCATAATACACCCGTGCATTGCCAAGGTGAGTTTTATCATCGTCGATCTTCGCGCACTCTCTTAATACTCCTCCTAACGTCCTTTTTATCTTCTCCTGCGTATGCTTGTAACCAGGAACACGTGGAAGAATTACACAGGACAGGGAAATGCTATGGGGGTAATTTCTTGGAGGCTGATTTTAGGGGAAAATCTCTCAACGGAAAAAGCTTAAAGGGAGGAAATCTTGAAGGAGCTGATCTTAGAGATGTCGAATTTGGAGATGCGGACCTCTACAATACAAACTTAAAGAGAGTTAGGCTCAACGACGACAAAGCCTTTCGAGCAGCGTTTCCTCTCGCAGGTATTCCAGGAAGAATCACTAGGTTAAAGGTAGGAGACCAAGAAGTTGATCTTACCAAGATCCCTTTTAGTAACCTTGCAGCTTATGAAGCAAGAGCAGGTCAAGGTGACCCTAGGGCTTCATTTATTACAGCTTATCTTTATGAAACTTATGGCACAAGAGACCAAGAAGCCTTGGCGTTTGAGCATTATACAAGAGCCGCAGAGACGCTCCCTGAAGCACGGAATAATCAAGCTTGGATGTATGAAAACGGGAGAGGCACGCTTCGATCTTTGAATAGAGCGAAAGAGCTCTACAGGCAATCCGCAGCTCATCCCACAGCTGTCTATAACGGAACACGTTGGGAAGCTTTTTACAATCCTGATGAACGAGAGAAAAGTCATGCCCTTTTTGGTTTAGCGAAGACTTATGAAAATGGACAGGGAGTGGAGAGAGATAAAGGGGAAGCATTCTTATACCATTCACGCGCGGCTGACCTAGATCATCCTGAAGCCCAGTACGCAGTTGCTGACTTTTATAAAAATGGCAGAGGGGTCATTCAAAAAGATCTCCATCAAGCCGCCAAATGGTGTGAAAAAGCTGCAGAAAATGGTCTTGTTGAGGCTCAATTTAATACAGGATCTTTGTATGAAGATGGTATCGGCGTTCCCCAAAATTACGCAACAGCCATGCGTTGGTTTTTGGCTGCCGCTGCAAGAGATCATGCAGGCGCTCAACGCAATGCAGCCCGTCTTTATGAATTAGGAAGAGGCGTTACTCAAGATTATCAAGCCGCTTGTGACCTTTATACGAAAGCCGCTCGCCAAGGAAAACGAAGTGCAGAATATAGTGCTGCTCGTATGTATGAGTATTTACCGCGGAGTCCTGAGAATAATGCGAAAGCCCTTGCCCTTCTTTTTTCAGCTGTTAAAGCAGAACCTTCCTATCCCGGAGCGCTCTTTTTACTGGCAACACGTTATGAACAGGGACGAGGTATCGCCATTAATTTAGAAGAGGCTCGTAGATTATATCAAACGGCTGCAGCTCAAGGGCATCTTGCGGCGAGGTTGAAGCTGATGCTAATGGATGCACCTGTTGTTGATAAACAGACGCTCTTTCTCAGCATGCAAAAACTGGAAAAAGAGATCCAATACCGGCACATCAAGGCTCAGGAAAGGGTGCTTGCAGCGCTCTCAAACGGACATCGAATCCTCAACTATACGCTTGAAGAGGATTATGTAAGTACACAAAAAGCCCTTGCAGCCGCACCTCCTCAGGGAGAAGTCGTTATGAATTATGCCGCTATCAGTGGTGATCCTTACGGAAATGAATATCGTGATGTTCATGAAGAGATCCGAGATGAGGAAGCAAACGCGGCAGCTCTTGATGTATTTAAGAATGAGATGAGAGACGCGTTTCGGACGCATCCTGCCTACACAGCAGGTCTGCAGGATGAATTTACACGTGTTATCTCCTTATTAAACCCGAGAGAAAACCCTACCCTGGTCAAACGGGTCATACGCCTTTATCGCAATTTGTTAAACGGCCCCTTTATTCCCATTCCTGAAGGAGTTAATCCTAAAGCTTACCGACAAGGAGAGATTGTCCTCCGGTTTGTTCAAAACTACGGCCGTTGCATTGATGGACTGACAGACTATGTGGATGGGCAAGAATGGAAAACGCTTTATGGTCATCCAGGAGAATCTGAACCTTTAGGTTACAAGATCAGCAAGATTCTCACAAAATATAAAGTCAAATTTTTAGAACAACACCGTAATCCTTTGGTGGGGGCACACGAAGAAGCGACAGAGGCCTCTGCCTTATTACGTCAAAGAATGCGGATCCCTTTAGGGCTCCCAGGAGCCTTTCAGCAACCTGCTTACCCTGCAATTGGGAAGGGGGATGATGAGAAATATAGACCAGAAAAAGTAATGGAACGCTTTATTCGAGGAGGAACTTTAAGGTTTACGCGTGGAGACCAGTATCACGAAGAACGCATAGAGTCCTATACGCCTGAGCTTATGATTCAGCTCCTCATGCAAGCCCAGCGTGACCCACAAGATAAGAACCTCACCAATGAGCATCTGAATACGTTTATTGAAAAAGACCTTTCCTTAAGAGAGCCTTTTGAAAAAGCTTTTACGGACATGGAGCGCAACGACTATTTTGACCCTTTTGCAGAAGCTTCCAATGTTTATTTGGAAAAGCTCTTTGAGTATTTTCTTTCTGTCCATGGCTACGTGATTAAGGCTGCAGCAGAGCCTGCGGCAGCTTCTGCTTCTGCGGCGGCAGCCAACTGAGAATAAGGGACGCCCCCGAAGATGTCAGAGGCCATAAAATAGAATGCCCTGCATGCCTCTTGAGCTAACGTAGGTCTATTGGCCCCAACTCCAAGTGAGTTGGCCGACAGCCATCTGTCTGCAAAATGTTCTTACTCAAGCCGAAATCGTTTATCGTTTTTTCCACCAGCCACCTTTAGAATCTTTCCAGTGACCTTCAGTATCTTCAAAACCTGCTTGACTCATAGCCTGAGCTCCCTCTTTTCCGATTTTATTATCGCATAGAATGACAGTGGTGAGGGCTGGAACATTGCCTGACAAAATGGCTTGGGCGAAAGCCGTTGCACCCGCATTTCCAATGCTGTTCCACATTAGATGCACCAATGTGAGAGCTGGAACTTTACCTGACCCAATGGCATGAGCGAGAGCCGTTGCACCTGCATTTCCGATGCTGTTGTTATGCAGATTGAGCGATGTGAGGGCTGGGACCCTACCTAATCCAATGGCTTGGGCGAGAACGGATACGCCCGTATCTTCGATACTGTTGATGCCCAGATTGAGCGAAGTGAGGGCTGGAATCTTGCCTGACCCAATAGCTTGGGCGATAAGGGCTGCACCCTCTTTTCCGAGGCGGTTGCACCATAGATTGAGATTGGTAAGCGCTGGAACTTTGCCTAACGCAATGGTTTGGGCGAGAGCACATCCACCTGCTTTTCCGATGCTGTTGTTATTCAGCTTGATAGTGGAAAGAGCTGGCGTTTTTCCTGCCTTAATGGCTTTGGCGAGAGCAGTTACACCCATATCTCCGATCTTGTTCTGTCCCAGATCGAGCGAAGTGAGGGCCGGGACCTTGCCTGATCCAATGGCATGAGCAATAGCGGATATGCCCGTATCTCCGATCTCGTTGTATTCCAGATCGAGCGAAGTGAGGGACGGGACCTTGGCTAACTCAATAGTGTGGGCGAGAGCGACTGCACCCTCCTTTCCGATGAAGTTGTGTTCCAGATCAAGCAATGTGAGTGCCGGGATTTTGCCTGACCCAATAGCGCCGGCGAGAACGCATCCACCTACCTCTCCAATGATGCAGCCGCTCAGATTGAGCGATGTGAGGGCTGGTATCTTTCCTGATTCAATGGCTTGGGCGAGAGCGACTGCCCCCTCTCTTCTGATGTAATTGGAGCTCAAATTGAGCGATGTGAGGGCGGGCCACTCCCCTGTCGTTGGAAGTACCGTCCGTCCCCCCATCAGTTCGCGCCACACATCGATCTTTGCAAGGTTGACGCATCGTTCTGTAGGGTCAAAAAGAAGATGAATGTCTGTAGGTGTTAGTTCTG
>JABDEE010000002.1 GCA_013287205.1 Alphaproteobacteria bacterium | reverse complement strand
ACCATAATAAACCCCTGGATGTTTCACGTGAAACCATGTCTCATTAAGTCGCCCGGGGATCGCATCCTTCTTGACCCCAAAGGCGGGAACGGCCCAACTATGGAGTACATCGGCAGAGGTTACAATCACGCGAATATTGGTTTCAACGGGCACGATGATGCGGTTGTCCACTTCCAACAACCGAAGCTGCCCTGGTTTAAGTTTATCTTCCGGAATCATGTTGCTGTCAAAATGAATGTCATGATCCGGGTACTCATAGGTCCAATACCATTGGTTTCCGATGGCTTTGATCGTCATCTCTGCTTTTGGGACCACATCCATTTTGTAGAGCAGCTTAAAAGAAGGAACCGCAATGACCGCGAGAATCAGGACCGGAATCAATGTCCAGATAATCTCAATCCCCACGTGACTAGTGCGGGGTGAGGGGATCTTATTTTTCGAGGCCCGAAAGCGCCACATGGTGTAACTGAGAAGGGCGATCACCGTCAGCACAATCCCGCCCTCAATCCAGAGAAGGAGGGTGTGGAACCAGGCCAGATCCTCCATTACGGGGCTTGCGGGCGTTTGGAAATACGTTTGCCAGGGGAGAGGGGCACCCAGTGTAGCAGTGTTCATTCTATATTCATCGCACTTAAAACTACTGGTTGTTGAATGATCACTTCTCGTGCTCCCAGGTCGCGGGGATGACAGCAGAGGATGAGCGCAGAAATTCGCGTACCTTTTTCACAATTTCCGTGGCAGGTGTGTTGTGGTTGAAGTGGGCCTGATACTGCCCCTTTTCATCCATGAAGTAAATGATCGACGAATGGTCCATGAGGTAGTCATTTGATCCGCGATCTTCCGATGCGCGGGCCGCGTGGACGCGATAGGCCTTGATGGCTTTTTTTACTTGGGCTTGCGAGCCTGTGAGCATGATAAAATCTTTGTGGAAATTCTGGGCGTAGAGTTTCAATTGATCGGGCGTATCTCGTTCTGGGTCAATGGTCACAAAGACAGGTTGAACCGCACCTGCCCCTCCCAGCATCTCAAGGGCTTGGGTCATGGCATAAAGCGCCGTGGGGCAGATATCCGGACAGTAGGTGTAGCCAAAATAAATCAGCATCGGTTTTCCCTTGAAGTCCGCATCGGTCCACGCCTTGCCGTCCTTATCAATCAGCTCAAAGGCGCCTCCGATTGAGGGGAGACCTTCTTGGGGAGGGGGTGATTGAGGGGCAACCTGTTGCGTATGACGAATCCCCAAAAAAGAAAAGAGTCCCAGGGTGAGGAGGAGAGCACAGAGGGTGAGGAAGGTGCGGCGGGTCATGCATCAAGGTGTATCATGAAAAGTGTATTTTTAAAGGACAATTTTTACAAAGATAAGAGAGTTGACGCCTCTCATGGGGATCCTCTATACCCTGCAGTCAAAGTGGGTTGGAAAAAATAATAATAAAATGACTTTCATTACGATCAATTTGCGGAGCATGAAGCTCGTCTTTTCCCAGAGAGCTCTTTTTGACCCGATCATTTCTCTCCTGCCTCCATTACACTGGTGGCGTCGTGTTATCTCTGCTCTCCTCATTTTCTCTTTTTTGGCTATGGATGTGGCGAAGTGTATGGATCCTGAACGGGAGGCTTCTTCCTCAGCCTCAGCGTTTGGCCCTAAAGGGCCCTCTTCAAACGACCTTTCGGCATCTCTCCTCTATGGTGACGGGTCCTCTGAGAGGCGTTCTGTAGGACGAGGAAACCAACCCCCTCCTTTAGGCCTCCAGCATGCCGCTCCCCGGGGAACGAAAAGAGAGGATCATCACCTTCTCGCCGGGCCCGCCGCTAAAGGAAAAAAGAAGGGAAAAGCAACAAAACCGGCAACTTATGGGTCTGTGAATGGAGATGTGGAGCTTAGCGTAGTTGGCGCTCTCTCCTCTTCTGCGAGACCTCCTTCCCCCTCTCAGCTGGGTGCGCCTGTGCCGTCAGATGATTCGTCAGCAAGAAAGTTGGAAGAAGGGAAAGCAGAAGAAGAGAAAGCAGAAGAAGGGCCCAGCTCTGCCCCTTCCAGTTCGTTCCCTAAAGCCAAGTGGACCCCGTGGACGAGGTCGGAAGCAGAGCGGGCGCTTGAGATGCAGGATCCCGCCCCTCAAACAAAAAAGCAGAAGAAGAGCGGAGAAACCGATTCCGTTCCTGCCTCTCAGCAGGGAAAGAGAAAGTGTATGCCTGTGGAAAATGAGACATTTGTAGCCGCGGGGATAATCTTAACCGCCACAGTGATCGCCCTGGTAGAGGCATGGAATTGGACAGGTATTCTCAGCTCGGGGCTCTCAGAGCCTTTAGCGATCCTTCTTTCTGTTGTTCTGGTCCCATTGTTGTTGAGTGCCTTTCTTCCCTCCAACATTAAGGGGATGCAGTTGATAGCAGACCCCTCCTCCGCTAACGAACTGCGCTATGCAAAGACAAAACAGAAACTTTCATTGTGGGGAGAGGTTGGCATTTATTCCGGTATGTATGTTTTGCTCGAACTTCTGCTTTTGTGGAAGGATCGCCATCCTTTATATTCAAATCTCCCCGTGCAAATCCCTTTTTGCGCTATAAACAGCTTCTTTTTCGTTGCAAATGCGTTCTTTGATAACACCTATGAGCAGAGCTCTCCGAAAATAAGCATATCATGCGAGTCATGCGAGTCATGTTTAAACAGCTTCCACAGACTTTTGAAAAAGAGCGCTTTTACATTAATCTATTTTGACAGTACTATCATTACCGGTCTTGTGTGTGGGTTCTTGTCTTATTCTTTTTTAGAGAGCTTTGAGAGTATAGCGAAATTTTCAAAACTTCCGGCGGCCTTGGCTTTTTTCATTGGCATATTTGCTACCGTACCCCATATGTGGGAAACACTGCATACGATCACCCCTGAGGCTCTCTTCCCGTCTGCCAAGCTGCGTAAGGACCCGCACGTCCCTCTCTTCCATTATCGTGTCCTCTGCTTTCTTTCATTTATCTTGGCCCTTGTTCGGGCTACGCCCCCTTCACGAGCCTTCCTGGGATATGCGCTTCCAGGTGATACTGATCAACCCTTTACCAATCAGACGGCCCTCAACATGACAACCTTCCCACATCTTTCCTTCAGACAGGCTCCTTTCAACCATACAACTGAAGAATGGGACCCTTCTTCCCCCCATTCTGCTGTTTATGGTGCTTTCTGTGCAGTCGTCATCACATGTACAGCTTTTATGGCATACACGTTTGGCACAGCCAGCATGGTTCAGATGTATAAGTCGCTCTCAATTTCCTATGCCTGGCTGAAAAAGAAATTTTCTTCCTTCGTACCTCGTGAGGTTGACCCCGACTAAGGTGCAGAAGGGAAGCTGCTTCATGAGCAGAAGAAAAGACTCTTTTCAATCAAGCTTCCTCACCCAAAACGCCAGTTCATTTTCTTGCGTTTTCACGGTTCCATCTCCCTGCCGGGTTGGCCATTCGGCTGTAAAGGTGATGGGACTTTTTTCGAAACCAAACTTTTTCAAAAAAAGCCCAGAATCAAAATAATCGTGAGGGCGCAAGGGGTGATCATCGGGCTTAATCGATGTAATCGCAATCATGCCAGGAAACCCCATTTCTTTCACTTCTTCGATAAATCGTGTCATGAGCTGGGTCGCAATTCCCTTTCTTTGGAAGGCAGGATCCACGATGATTTCTCCACAGTAATAGTAAGCTTTGGCCTGAATGCCATGGTCTTCCAACATCTGACAGCGGCTCTCATCCATCACAATGGTGTGCGCAGGCACAGGGCAGCCAGAACGGACACCCACGATTTGATCTCCTTCAAAGGCCACCACAATCATCCCTTGGGGGTCGGAGGCATAGAGGTGAGCATAGGCAAAGTCATCCTCTACATTACCCTCATAAAGATAGGGAAATTCAGCAAAAGCCTTCACGCGCATTTCAGAAAGAGGGCGGATATAGGGGGCTGCTTCGGGACCTTTAAAAACGTTGATGTGGATGATCATGGGGCTTCCTCTTATGTATTGGTGTCATCCTCGCGTAGGCGGGGACCCAGACCAATACTTTTTTAAGTTTCAACAAAAAAGATCTTAAGGAGCATATAAAAGCCTTACCCGCGCAAGCGCGGGAATTATCTCTGGGTCCCCGCCTGCGCGGGGATGACAAGTGTTTTGTTCACGGAGCCTACGCCGTTCCCAACCGCTCCCGCAGCAACTTATTCACAAGTTCCGGATTTGCTTTGCCGGCCATGATTTTCATCACCTGGCCGACGAAGAATCCGAAGAGCTTGTCCTTGCCTTGGCGGTACTCTTCAACCATTTGGGGATTATCAGCCAGTACTTTGTCAATGATGGGGATAATCGCCCCATCATCGGAGACCTGCTGAAGACCGTGTTCTGCAATCAACGCTGGGGCGCTTTTGCCCGTCTCCCACATCATGGAAAAGACATCTTTGGCGATCTTGCCAGAGATGACATCCTTCTGGATTTCCATCACGAGACCTGCAAGCGCTCCTGGTGTTATAGGGCAGTCCTCGAGGGTTTTTCCGTCTCGGTTGAGAGCGCCGAAGACTTCGCCGAGCAGCCAGTTGGCCACAAGCTTTGCCCCTTTCGGGGTGACTGCCTCTAAGGCTTGGAGAGTTTCCTCATAATAAGAGGCAATTTCTGTTTCTGTCACCAAGAGGGCGGCATCATAAAGAGGAAGTTCATATTCTTCCATTAACCGGTCTTTCTTTGCATCCGGCAGTTCGGGGAGATTGGTGCGCAGGGTTTCAACCCAAGCTTTCTCCAACACGAGGGGAGGCAGATCGGGATCAGGAAAATAGCGATAATCATGGGCATGCTCTTTGCTGCGCATGGAGCGGGTGATGCCTTGGGCCGCATCAAAGAGGCGGGTTTCCTGGAGAATTTCTTCTCCCGCCTCAAGAAGTGAGACCTGGCGATCGACCTCATAATGGACGGCCTGGGTGAGGAATTTGATCGAGTTGACATTCTTGATCTCAGCGCGCGTTCCCAGAGGGGCCCCTGGCTTGCGCACGGAGACGTTGATGTCAACGCGCATGCTCCCCTGATCCATGTTACCATCGCATGTCCCAAGACACCGCACGATGGCGCGGAGTTTTTTTACGTAAGCTGCGGCCTCTTCCGCACTGCGCATGTCGGGTTCCGAGACAATCTCCATGAGTCCTACACCGGCGCGATTGAGGTCGATATAGGATTTGTCCGGATGTTGATCGTGGACACTTTTTCCTGCATCTTGTTCAAGGTGCAGTCGGGTGATGCCGATGCGACGAGAACTCCCATCTTCAAGCTCTACATCCAGGTATCCCTTTCCCACGATGGGGCGGGTGAATTGGGTGATTTGGTATCCACTGGGCAGGTCGGCGTAAAAATAGTTTTTCCGATCAAAGCTCGAGATCAAGTTGATCTCTGCATTGAGTCCAAAGCCTGTTTTTACGGCTTGTTCCACACAGTGGCTATTGATCACAGGGAGCATGCCCGGCATGGCTGCATCCATGAAAGAAACTTGTGTGTTGGGTTCTGCGCCAAAAGCGGTGGCAGCGCCGGAGAACAGTTTGGACTTTGAATTAATTTGGGCATGCACCTCAAGGCCGATGACAAGCTCCCAAGGACCGGAGGCCCCTTCATAAAAATATTGATCACTCATGACTTACCTCTCTAAAAAGGGCTTAAAAGCAGCGGCATCTTCTAGAACTTGTCCGACGCGCAAGATAACCTCCTCATCAAACGCAGGGCCAATGAGTTGCAATCCGAGGGGTAGGCCTTCCGCAGAGAGTCCTGCAGGGACAGATAGACAGGGAAGACCTGCAAGGCTGGCGGGGACGGTTAACGCATCGTTCAAATACATCACGACAGGGTCGGTGGGTTTTTCATCAATGGCGAAAGCCGCAGACGGTGTTGTGGGGGCTAAGATCACATCCACCTTTTGGAAAGCTTGGTGGAAGTCGCGGGCAATGAGGGCGCGTACTTTTTGAGCTTTTAAGTAGTACGCATCATAATATCCTGCAGAGAGAACATAGGTTCCAATGAGGATGCGTCGCTGAACCTCGGCACCAAATCCTTCGCTCCGTGTGTTCTCATACATCTCATCCAAGGAGTCACCCTTTACGCGCAAGCCATAGCGGACGCCATCGTAGCGGGCGAGAGTTGAGGAGGCCTCAGCAGGAGCGACCACATAATAGGTGGGGAGGCTGTACTTGGTGTGGGGGAGGTTGATCTCGACAATTTCTGCACCGGCTTCTCGCAGCCACTGAGCACCCCTCTCCCAAAGTTGGGTGATCGTGGGATCAAGGCCGTCGACGTAATATTCCTTGGGGATTCCAACTTTAAGGCCCTTCACGCCTTTGCCCAGGGCGGCTTCAAAAAGAGGCAGCTCCCGTGTGGAAGAGGTTGAATCCTTCGGGTCATGTCCTGCCATGACTTGAAGCATGAGGGCTGCATCCCGCACATTGCGTGTGATGGGACCGGCTTGATCTAAGGAACAGGCAAAAGCGATCATTCCCCACCGGGAGCAACGTCCATAGGTTGGTTTGAGACCAACAGTTCCTGTGAAGGCTGCGGGTTGACGAATGGAGCCTCCTGTATCCGATCCTGTGGCTGCAATTGCAATTCCTGCGGCAACGGCCGCAGAGGACCCGCCGGAGGATCCCCCTGGGGTGAGGGCCTTCCCATCTGCGCGCTGCCAGGGATTGAGCGTATTGCCGTAGTAGCTCGTGGTGGTCGTCGATCCCATGGCAAATTGATCCATGTTGGCTTTCCCGAGAAAGACAGCCCCTGCCTTTTTCAAATTTTGCGTCACTGTTGATTCATAGGGAGGCTTAAAGCCTTCTAGAATATGCGAGGCGGATGTGGTTTGGATGCCTTCTGTACAGAAGAGATCTTTGATGGCAAGCGGCATGCCTTCGAGCAATCCCCCTTCCTTTTTTGCAAGGCGTTTATCACTTTCCCGCGCGGCCTCTAGGGCGTGTTCGGGAAGCTCGAGAATGTAAGCATTGAGATCCCTCTGGGCTTCCATCTCCTTCAGATAAGCCTCTGTCAATTCGAGGGCGGAGAAGTCTTTTTTGTCGAGGCCTTCTCGCGCTTGAGCAAGAGAGAGATGAATCAAGCTATTTTTATTGGGCATTTTCTATTCCACCACTTTTGGGACAACGAACATATCACTTGCAACTGAGGGGGCATTGGCCAGGATTTTTTTGACATCATCCCCATCATCTACACTATCTTCACGCATGGGCATTGCAGGAAGCTCAACGCCCACCATCGCCTCAACCTCGGATGTGTCCACCTCACCCAATTGTTCGATAAAGGACAAGATGCGGTTCAGGTCTTGTTGCATCGCAGTGATATGCTCTGGAGTCATTTTGAGGCGTGCAAGGGTTGCAATCCGTTTGACGGCAGTTTGATCAAGTGACATAATGTTCCTTCCTAATATATTTGTTAAGTCTAGCTTGTTTTTGCCGCAACGTTAAGAGGAAATACAGCATGATTGAAGATCCAATGCTTTTGTGGGCCATTGTGGGGGGAGCGTCGGGGATGATTCTTGGTCTTGCAGGCACAGGGGGTGGGGTGATTGCGCTTCCCCTGCTCATGACCTTAGGCGGCTATGATGTTAAGACAGCTTCGGCCTATGGTTTACTCTCTTTGTCTGTGGCAGCGGCCCTCAACTGGATGATTCGTCGTCACGACACCCATTACCTGATTGTTGCGGTTCTGGTTCTTATGGCGGCCCCGGTGGCCTATGTGGCGACCCCTCTCAAAGCCCTTTCTCCTGAGTGGGTGATTGTCGTCCTTCTCAATCTCACCTGTCTCTTTAGCCTTTATAGTCTTTGGGTTTTGCGTAAAGCTAAGGATCAAGGGGAAGTGCGACCCCTCTCTTACCAGTTGAAAACAGCGACTATTGGGGGCATCTTCACCGGATTTTTGAGTACCATGACGGGATTGGGGGGAGGCGTAGTTGTTATTCCTTGGCTCACAGGGATTACGCGGCTCAGCTTCCCTCAGGCGCTCGCGTGCAGTCTTTTAACGATTTGTCTGATTGCGCCTTTTGCGGCGTCGCGGCAGGTCGATATTAATCTAACGCCCGGTGCTTGGATGAGTCTTGTGGGGGGCGTATGTCTGACCGCTTTTCTCGTTAAAAAGGTGACCTCTCGTATTCCTGCTCCCACCATGACAGTGATTAATAAACTGTCCCTGACGATTGTGACGTTGTGTACCATGGGAAGGACGTTGTGGACGTTGTTTTAAATGTTGTCTGATATGGATATTACGGTTCAAGATGCGAAAGAAAATCGGGCACGTTACGTGTTGATCGATGTGCGTGAACCTCACGAGCTCGCAGGACCTGAGGGGTGCATTGAGGGCAGTACGCTTGCGACGTTGGGACCCCTACTGGATCAATTTCTTCTTACAGCTCATTTGGACGCGACCTACGTCTTTATCTGTCGAAGTGGTGTGCGCTCTGCCCATGCCACTGAGCTTGCTCGCACAAGAGGGCTCTCTGCTTACAACATGGCAGGAGGGATGATTGCGTGGAATCAGTCCGCCTCCGCTGGCGTGACATCACGCCATAGCGACTTCGTCGCGACGGCGGAGGGAGAGGCCTTCTAAAAGTGAATTTCCCTGACCTTAAGGTTCTTTCTGAAGATGTTGATGGACATAAGATTTTAGAACAGCATTCATGCGGGTTTGATATCCCCGTCCATCGGCTTTAAACCAATCAACAACATCTTTATCAACGGACATGTGAATGACGACCTTCTTTTGAGGCATGGTGAGCTTTGCATGTGCCAGCATTTCTTTCGTCCACGGAGGATTCTCTTTATCCGCAAGGGCTGCAGCGTTGATGTCTTTTTCTGACATCTTAAGCAGTCTTTCCCAGTCTGTTTTTCCCTCAGGAATGATATCCTTCGTATAGCTTTTTATATTTTTTTCTTTCATCTTCCCTCGCTCTTCTTGCAGAAATAATTCTGATTTTATTTTCTCTTTTTGTATAAATGAGGGATACTGTTATGCTGTATAACATCCCAATTCCACAAAATCGACGTTCTCCATAGTTTCGACGTAAATCCTCGTAAATGAGAGCAGGGTTATCAAAAATCAGGGTGGCATCCGTAAAGTCGATCCCATGCTTCTGAATATTGACATTGTTTTTTGCTTCATCCCACTCGAACTCCATTGAGCAAGTCCTCCCTCTCGAAACCACCTTCCTAGGCATATTATATACATATTTATGGCCATAAGTGAAGCGTTTTTTGCTCGCCTCCATGAATCTTGATAGGGAGGTGTATAAAAACACCTTCAGCTCTCTTGATCAAAATATAAAAATATGATGAAGTGAATCTATAAATTCACGGTTATCAAGGAGGACAGGTGGATTCTCAGCGCGCATCCTCACTCCCTCATCTTCTTGGCACAACGCTTGTGCGCCAAGGACTGCTCTCTCTTGATCAGCTGGATATTGCGATGAAGGAGCATGCCCTTCAGGAAACGTCCTTTGAGGAGTGCCTTTTGAACCTTGGGTTCATGAGTGAAGGGGCTCTCGCAGAGGTTCTCTCCATCCTCAGTGGATATGAGCGCGTTAACCTTAAACACACCCTCTTAGATCCCACACTGAAATCCCTCGTGCCGCGGGGATTGGCAGAGCGATATTGTTTTATCCCAATTTCCTTAGATAAGGAAATATTACGAGTGGCCATTGCAGATGCTTATAATGTGACTGCTTTTGATGTGTTGCGAACGACTCTTCCAGGCGTGCAAGAGGTGATTCCCCTGATTGCTCTTGAATCCGATATCCTGGAGGCGATTGACCAGTACTACGGGTACGATTTGTCCATTCGGGGTCTGCTAAAGGAGATTGAGGTCGGATCGTCTGTGAGGGATCATCCCACCATTCGTTTGGTCAATGTCATTTTGATCGATGCGATTAAGCTTCAAGCTTCCGATATTCACTTTGAACCTGAAGGGGCGTTTATGCGTCTGCGCTATCGGATTGATGGGCTTCTGACCCAAGTCTGTACGCTTCACGCTTCCTATTGGCCGGCGATTTGTGTGCGCTTGAAGGTCATGAGTGAGATGAACATTGCGGAATGCCGGCGCCCTCAAAATGGCCGCATGACTTTTTATGTGGGGCCGCGAGAAATTGATTTGCGTGTCTCGTCCCATCCCACCATTCATGGGGAAAACATTGTGGTGCGTATTTTGGACAAAAGTCGCTCTCTACGGCCTCTTGAGGGGCTCGGCTATTCGGCAGATGTTATTGATCGTATCAAACAGGCTTTGCAGCGGCCTGAGGGGATCTTTATCATTACGGGACCCACAGGATGTGGAAAAACAACGTCTCTTTATTCCATGCTGGGACACATCAGCACCCCGCTTCTTAACATTATGACCTTGGAGGAGCCTGTGGAATACAAGATCCCTCTCATTCGTCAGTCGGATGTAAGGGAGCTGGGTGGGATTGATTTTGCCGAGGGGGTGCGGTCCATTTTAAGGCAAGATCCGGATATTATTTTGATTGGGGAGATTCGCGATTCCCCCACAGCGCAAATGGCGCTGCGTGCTTCCATGACGGGGCACCAAGTCTTTTCGACCCTGCATACGAATGACAGTTTGAGTGCGATTCATCGGCTTGTGGATCTGGGGTTATCGGAAGGGATTCTTGCAGGGAACCTCATGGCCATTGTGGCCCAGCGTTTGGTAAGGCGCCTCTGTTCCTCTTGCAAACAGGAAAAGACATCGAGTCTAGAAGAAATGGCGATCCTTAACCTCGCAGCCTCTGTTCCTCTTTTTGTTCCTCAAGGGTGTACTGCCTGTCGGGGGACGGGCTATCGGGGGAGAGGCGCCATCGCAGAAGTCTTGGTTTTTGATGAAGAAATGAGCGAGCTCTTAACCCGTTCCCCTTCAAGGGGGGTCTTAAAAGAAGCAGCCCTTGAGCGAGGATATCGTCCGATGGCCCGGGATGCCCGTCAACGTATTCTGAGTGGGGAAACAAGTCTTGCAGAAGGCTTGCGCGTTGTCGATTTACGTGAGGCCGCATGACTGTTTACAGATATAAGGCGGTGGGGAAGGGAGGCGTGCTTGTCAAAGGCAGCCTCGAGGCGGGTTCCGTTGCTGAGCTTTATACGCACCTTCAAGCGCTTTCTCTCCTTCCCATTGCGTGCACGCCACTTCGAAAATGGCCAGGTTTTGAGCGCTCCATCCGGGTGCGTTCCTTGAGGGAGCTCTGTCTTCATTTGGAACAATGTGAAAAGGCAGGGATTCCTTTGACGGACAGCCTTGAAGAAATTGCGGCCCTTCAGGACATTCCTAAGCTCAAGTCCATTCTCCAGGAGTTAAGGAAAGATCTCGAAGCGGGGGCACTCCTCTCGACGGCTCTTGAAAAATATCCTCGCGTTTTTGATGCGGTGTTTATTGGTGTCATTCGTGTTGGTGAAAAGACAGGGAAACTGTCAGTGGCCTTTCAGCAGCTTGCCCAGCATCTCAAGTGGGTGGATGATGTGCAGGTCCAAATTGTGAAATCTCTGCGTTATCCGTTGATTATGGTGATTTTACTCTGTGCGGTTTTCTATACGTTGTTGACGATTGTGGTGCCGGAACTTGTTGGTTTTATTCAAGGTGCCTCTGATCAGTTGCCGTTTTCAACCCGGCTTTTGCTGGCAACATCCTCTTTTTTATCACGCTATTTTCTTGTGCTGCTGACAATGGGTTCTGTCAGCTTCACCCTTTTGGCAGCGGTTCTCAAACTGCATCCACAGTGGAGAAGTCGTTTGCAAGCGGCACTTCCTCTCGTTGGCCCTTTACACCTTCAGCTGGCGCTCACGCGGTTCTGCCACCTCTTTGCTCTTCTTTTTGGAAGTGCCATTGATGTTTTGCAAGCCCTTCAAACGGCGCGCGATTCTTTAGGTCCTGGCGTTCTCCCCCATGCCTTGCGGCGTGTGGAATATCTCGTGCGGGAAGGCTATTCTTTGTCGCGTGCATTTGAAAAGACAGAGGCTTTTCCGCCGATGGTTGTACGGATGATGCGTATGGGTGAACAGACAAGTTCTTTGGCAGAGACTCTGCTCCATGTGAAGGATTACGTTGAGACAATGTTTAAGCGACGGGTTGATCATCTGATTGGCCTTATTGAGCCCACGACGATTTTGCTCATGGGCCTTCTCATGGGATGGGTTGTGTATGCGATCTTTATTCCCCTTTATGACACGCTCATGATCTTGGATTGCTAAGGATGAGAGATATCCTGCATATAACGGATGAAGGGGTAACCCTCTCTCGAGAGGGACAGGTTCTCTGTGCGTTGGATTCCTCTTTTGAGGAGAGTCGTCCTCTCCTTGAGAGTTATCTCAAAGGCGGCCAAAAGATAGGCTTGGTGGTGGATCAAGATTTTCAAACGCCTTTTGATGAGAAGGTGCCGTCCCTTTGGCCGTGGGATAAAGCCCGACTTTTGTTTCATAAAAAGGCAAGTTTATCTCTTCGCGGGGGATACGGGCGCTGCACATTCATTCAGGAAAAGAGGGAGACTTGCCTGCGGAGTGTTTACATTCCTCTCCATAGTCCTTTATTGGCATGGATAGAATGGGCGAAGCTTTATCAAGGACGGGTGTGCATTGGCGCCCTTGAGGTGCCGGGTTTTTTAAAGTACCACACGCGCTCTTCAAAGACCTATCAGATGTTGGTTTATCCGCTTCCTTCGGGTAAAAAACGTCATCTTATTTTTAAGGGAAAGCACCTGCTCTTGAGTCGGCTTGTGCCGCATGAGGAAGATGAGCAGACGTCTCTTCATTTTTTGAGTCGTACCTACTCCGATCTTCGGGATGGGCTTGAGATCACTCAGCTGACAGATCCATTGATTTTTATGAAGTTCGTGGGGCGTCAGCGACGGAGTACCTTTGCTCTACATCCCCTTAAGCCTAGAAATAACCAGCGCCCTCTTATGGCTGGGGCTCTCATGGTGAGTCTTGTCTGGAGTGGTCTCTTGATTTTCCAGGGGATAGGGTTTCGGACGAAAACGGAGGCGTTGTTCTCTGTGATTGTGGCTCTTCAACATGCGGAAAGGACCCTTTCCCCTATTGATGAAGGCTCGCCTTCGCGAAAGGCGATTGAAGCATACGGGCAACTGGTCGTAGGGTATAAAGATCCGCTGGAAGATATTGAGACTCTCTCTCACTTGTTGGAACAGCAAGATCTTTATCTTGAAAAGCTTGCCGTGCGGTATGGGCAGGGGCGCGAGATCATGCTGGAATTTTTGATGAGGGAATCCACAAAGAGTGCTTTGGCTACTCGTTTTGAAAAGTTTCTTGAGGCTTGCCACGGGTATTTCCCAACTGCGCGCCTTGAGGTGATGAGCGCGCCCCTTCACAGCAGTCCGCACGAAACCTTTAAAATGTCTGTTGCGGATGATCTTATTCTTACCTCTCTGAAGATCACGATGCCGTGAAACAGACATTTTTTCAATGGGTTGGGCTGGGAGTGGGGATCATGGTTACCCTATGGTTTGCGATGGACTTTCGTGATTCCCAAGAGGTGCATTTAGAGGAGGTTCGGAGGCGTCATCACACCTTGAACCAAAGTGTCCACCTTTTGGAGGCAGAAGCGCGTTTCAGGCAAACCCATGCACAGGACATCGCAACGCTTCGGGAGAAGGGATGGTTGAAACCTATCTCGCGACTTGTTGCGGCGGAATGGCTCGAACGCTTACGTCCTTTTTTCAAAACATTTGCTTATACTTTTGAGCCGGAAGGCCTGAAGATGGCAGATGGCCCTCTCAAAGCGACCCCGTTCATTCTTGAGGGGACGTCTTCTTTTGATAGGGAAGTCTATGAGAGTTTGGATCTTCTTCTCGAAAAATTTCCAGGGGTTCTTATTCCTCGAGAGATTGTTCTCGTGAGATCTCCTCAAGGGATTGAGAGCCGCTTTGTTTTTGAGTGGATGCGTTTTGATGAGCGGTAGACCTTTTCTGCTTCTTCTTGTCATGATGCACCCTGCTGTGGCGCGTGACTTTCCATCTCTTTTCTTTAGCGATGAGGAGATGGCACTTCCGCAAGAAACGCGAATCCCCCTCGTCCTGTCAGGGATCCTTTATTCTGACCCTGCCCATTGGACGGTGTGGATTAATGGTGCGCCTTTCTGTCCGGATACCCTTCATGAGGATTTTGACATTGAAGCGGTAACGCCGACGACGGTGACGATCTCCTATCGCAATTCAATGCCGACAATTGAAACCTTAGTCCTTCAGATGGAAGACGGGAATCGCTAGCTTCCCCCCCTAAACGCCATGAGGTCGCCCGCATCTGTTAGAATGTAAAGCGTTCCATTCGCGATAAGCGGAGGGAGGGATAAGGGGGCGCCAAATTGACGGGACGTGACCACAGTGCCATTGGTTGGGTTGATAACAAGGAGAGTGCCTTGAGTTCCCACGAGATACAGTTTTCCGCCGGCAAGGAGAGGGCCTGTCCATGCCACACTTGAGGGTTTTTCAGGATGGGGGGCAAGTTTTTTGACCCATACGACTTGTCCGTACTGCCGCGTAAGACAGACCAATTCATTGTGAGAATTCACCATGAAGATAAAGTCATTCATGACGGCTGGAGTGCGTGTGCCCCCGATGTGGCGCTCCCACAGACGTTCTCCCCGGAGGACGTTGTAGGTGGCCATCTTATGGTTGTTCCCAATGATGATGACGCTGTTATTCACCATAACCGGCAGGGCTTTGATATGGGAAAGAGAGGACAAAGAATCAGGGCGGCGGGTTGCACTCAAGGTTTCTGTCCAGAGTTGCTGTCCGTTGGTGGCTTTGAGCGCATAAATTTCACCTGATGAATAGGTGACGATCACAACATCTTTTGAAACAGCAGGGCTTGCGGTGCCTAAAAGGCCTGCATGCTCTGTGATGCCCGCATGATTCCACAGGGGCGTTCCCTTCGCTGTATCGAGTACATCCAGCTTGTTGCTAATGGACAGGACATAAAGACGGCCGTCAGCAAGGGTGGGAGCCGCGCGAACGGGACTCGATGTTTTAAAGCGCCAGAGGGTCTGGCCGGTTTTTGCATCGAGGGCCAGGACTTCTGCATGGGGGGAGGTTACAAATACCTTGCCGTCCCCAAAAGCGATGCCTCCCCCGATGATGGAACTGTCCTTGTCCTCAGGAGTGATGTTTGTTTTCCAGAGGCGTTCTCCTGTGGCTTCGCTCAAGGCTGTGACCGTTCCTTCGGTATCCAGGGCGTAGACTGCGCCCCCTGCGGCAGCGGGGGGAGATAAAAACCGTCCTTCTCCATTGCCAGCGCCAATGGAGGCGGTCCAAAGAGGGGCAAGCCCGCCCTTAAAGGGGGCATTGGGCATGGCATGGTCCGCGCCTCCGCCCATCTGCGACCATTCGGAATGGGTTTTAGCGAGAGGGAGTTTTATGGGAAGCCCTTGGGCTTCTGGATCGACTTTAAGGGAGGAGGCATAGTCGACGACAGCCACCCGTGTTCCTGCGATCGGCGTTTTATCGGGGTCACAGGCGGTTAAAGCAAGCGCTGCGAAAGGGACGCCAAGCCATTTTTTCATGGCTTTTTGCTATTTAAAGTTTGAGCTCCGAGCTTTGCCATCATCATGCGTGCACGCATCTGCGCATTCATGGTTGCGAAATGATTGTCAATGATTTGCACAAACTGCTTGGCTGCGACATCACTTTTTCCCGCTTTGAGATTGATCGAAGCCATCAACTCTAGGGCCAAAGGATTCCATGCGTTTTGAGGGGCTGTGAGGGGCTCAAGTGCCGCTAAGGTTGCAGGATCATCGAGAGAGCGCATGGCGAGGAGGACTTTTGCCAAATTGCCGAGGCTACTCTCTTTTGCATTGGCTTGGATGATTTTAGGGTACACCGCTTTTGAATCGGCCAGGAGGGTGGCTTGATAGAACTGAGCCAACTTGCCATACCCGCCGCCTGCGTCACAGAGAATCTGGAGTTCTTTTGCAGCCTCCCCTTCATTCCCTTGGGTTATCAAAGAGAGGGCATGGGTAAAGGCCGCTGCGCTTTTGAGACGATTTTGCTTCTGCACGTATTGCCACAAGGTGTATCCTGCGGTTGCAAGAACAATTGCGATGGCAAGGCCGATAATAAAATTACCATATTTACGCCACAATAAAAAAAGGCGTTCTTCACGAATATCTTCTTCTAATTCTGCAAAAAAATCAGTCATTGCCTTCAGCTCCAAATTCAAGGCTGCTCGGGGGTGAGCAAGTCTAGGGTAAGCTGGGTAAGTATAGGATAGAAGTTAGGATTGGTAAAGCGCTCTTGTGTGGCTTAAGATGGCTCAGCAGGGTGTTCGTTGGAAAACAATCCGTGGACGGCGTTCATAAGCTTGTCCAACAAAGAGGGTGGTTTTGCTTCTGAAACGGCCGCTGCAAGGGTGGCGGGATTTGTTATGGTGGTATTGGTTGCTGTCGTGCTGGGCAGGAGGCGTGCGACGCTTGAGGCGGCCAGATCCGGGGTGTTTGAGGGCGTTTTATTCTCATCCGAGGGCTCTGGGTTTCCCCCTGCCTCTCTGTGGGTTGTGGCCTCGATAATAGAAGAATTGGTGTTCTCCTTGTTTTCTTGCCCCTCTGCGGGGGGAGGAGAGGGATGGCTTACGGCGGGGGCAGAGGTGACGTATGCCGTGTCCTCGATATCGCTCGCTTTCGAAGGAGACGTCATGCTTATGAAACCGCAGCAGTAACATACGACTAAGATGTTCCAAAATTTCATGGTAATACTTTCGCCTCGAATCTTCATTTCTGCGCTCGTTATACCATAAAATCCTTTCAAAGCAATTAAGATTCCTATAGAGAACAAGCCAATGACCATGAGGTACAGTTTGACTTTTCCCCAAAAGCTGTCAGAATAAGGGCATTAAAGAGAGGAAAATCTCATGAAAATTTCGGCGCTAGCCCCTACCCCTACGGGAAGATTGTAAATGTCACACCTCCAACCTGTCCGGGGGATGCGGGATCTGTTGCCTGCGGATCACCGGATCTATGCTTACATTGTTGAGACTGCGAAAACCATTGCTCAGAGAGCTGGCTTTGATGAAATCGCAACGCCCATCATGGAATTTAAGGAAGTTTTTAAGCGCCCTCTTGGGGATACTTCCGATATTGTTTCGAAGGAAATGTATGAGATTGCGGATCGGGGAGGAGAGGACATCGTCCTCCGTCCTGAAGGAACGGCTGCTGTTGCACGGGCTGTTATTTCTAACGGGCTGACTCAATCCTTACCGCTCAAGTTTTTCTATGCAGGGCCTATGTTTCGCTATGAGCGCCCTCAAAAAGGCCGTTTTCGCCAGCTTCACCAGATCGGCCTCGAACTGCTTGGTGTCGCCGATCCGCTGGGAGATGTGGAGGTCATTTCTCTGGCCTACCAACTTCTGAAACAATTGGGGCTTGCGGAGCGCGTCACGTTAGAAATTAATACGCTCGGTGACGCTGAAAGCCGACTTGCTTATCGGAATAAATTAGTCGCTTACTTGCAAGATCACCGTGGCGATCTCTCTCCTGACAGTCAGACTCGGTTGGATAGTAATCCTTTGCGCATTCTTGATACAAAAGATGCAGGAGATAAGGAAATTTTGAAGGGTGCCCCACGTCTTTCAGAAAGCCTCAACAGCTTTTCTCGAGAGGTGTTTGCGCGGATTCAGGAGGGCCTGACGACCCTCAACATTCCCTTCACCCTCAATGACCATTTGGTGCGGGGACTTGATTACTACAGCCATGTGGCCTTTGAATTTACGACAACGGAACTCGGCTCGCAAAGCGCTGTCCTGGCGGGGGGGCGGTATGATGGTCTCATGGAAACACTCGGTGGCCCTGCGATTCCTGGCATTGGATGGTCTGCGGGGACGGATCGACTTATGATGATGGTGGCGCAAGAAGATCTGCCCCCTGTGTCCGCCATTAATGCCATGATTTCTCTGGATGCCCAGTGTGATTTTAAGGCGCTGTCTCTTGCGCAAGCGGCCCGGGATCAAGGGTTTCGCGTGGACATGATTTATGGGAGCAATCTTGGAAAATGTCTCAAAAAAGCAGACAAAGCGGGCGCGCAAGTGGCTTTGATTCTAGGCGAAGCTGAAAGTGCGAATGACGAAATTCAGAAAAAAGATCTGGCGGGAGACGCGAAAGATCAACGAATGATTGGTTACGAAGATATTCCTTTGTGGCTTAAAAAATAAAGGAAGACCATGAGTTTTGAATACAAATTAGATCAAGTCCTTCTCCACTTTCATGAGCTAAGCACCCAACTCTCTGAAGAAATGGAAGATCCAGCGACCTTCGCAAAGCTTTCGAAAGAGTATGCGGATATGACGCCGGTGGCTGAAAAAATTCAGGAATGGCGCCAGTCTGTGGATGAGAAAAAAAATCTTGAGGAGCTTTTGGCGGATCCAGCCCTTGATAAGGATCTCAAGGAAATGGCTCAAGATGACTTGCAGGCGTTACCGGATAAAATCGAAGGGCTTCTCAAGGAAATTCAGGTCCTCCTCCTTCCCAAAGACGTGGACGACGATCGAAATGCTATCATCGAAATTCGGGCTGGAACGGGAGGGGAGGAAGCTGCTCTCTTTGGGGCTGTCCTTTTACGTATGTATCAACGCTATGCGGAACTCCAGGGATGGAAATTTGAGCTGATGCACGAAAACGATACGGGCCTTGGCGGCATCAAGGAAGCTTCTGCCTCCATTTCGGGCAAGGGCGTGTTCGCTAAGCTCAAGTTTGAATCAGGGGTGCACCGGGTCCAACGTGTTCCCGAAACGGAAACGGCAGGACGTATCCATACCTCCGCTGCAACGGTGGCGGTCTTGCCGGAAGCGGAAGAAGTGGATATTCAGATTGAGGAAAAAGACCTGCGGATTGACGTGTTTCGTTCCAGTGGTCCTGGCGGGCAATCGGTCAATACAACGGACAGTGCGGTACGTATTACCCACATCCCCACAGGCGTTGTGGTGCAACAGCAGGATGAAAAATCTCAGCATAAGAATAAGGCCAAAGCGCTCAGAGTTTTGCGTGCTCGCCTTTATGAACATCAGCGCTCCCAAAAAGACATGGAGCGCGCTGCGAATCGAAAAAGCCAGATTGGGAGTGGGGATCGGTCTGAGCGGATCCGCACTTACAACTATCCTCAAGGACGGGTGACCGACCATCGGATTAACCTCACCCTTTATAAGCTTGATCGTATTTTGGAAGGCGCTGGTTTGGAGGAGATGATCCAAGCCCTCGTTACGGAAGATCAAGCGGCCCGGTTGGCGGATATGGGTGACCAGTAGATCCACACTACCAGTTGCCGTTGCGGTCTCCGGCGGGGCAGACAGTATGGCTCTTTTGCTCCTTGCCCATCAGGAAAAGCGAGGGAAAGTGATCGCCCTTACGGTAGATCATGGCTTAAGGTCGGATTCTCGAAAAGAAGCCGAAAGGGTCGGGGAGTGGGCACGCGCACGGGGGATTGAGCATGTTATCTTAACCTGGGAGGGAGATAAGCCTGCCTCCCGTCTTCAAGAAAAAGCGCGGGAGGCCCGCTATCATCTTTTGACCTCCTGGTGTAAAGCGAATGGGATTTCGACGCTTTTGTTAGGCCACCACGCCCAAGATCAAGAAGAGACTTTTTGGCTGCGTCTTGCTGCGGGGAGTGGGTTGGAGGGTCTTGCGGGCATGAAAGAACAGTCTGTTAGGGACGGGATCACGATCATTCGTCCTCTCCTGAAAGTTCCTAAAGAACAGCTCCAAACCTTTCTCAGAGAAGAGAATCAACCCTGGATCGAGGATCCCTCCAACGAAAGCAATGCTTTCTTTCGGGGGCGCCTTAGAGGCTTTTTAAAGGAAGAGGGGTTGTCCTCAGAACGCCTCTCCCATACTCTTGAAAAATTCCAAGAAGATGCGGATTTTATTCGGAAAAGCCTCCAGATTGCTCAAGATGTGGTCGTGAAGTGTCGCGAGGATGACAGCCTCATCCTTGATAAAGGGGCCTTTCAGGCGCTTCATCCGGCTCTCTCGAAACGACTGCTCGTAAGGATCATACAGCAATTTTCAAGCGCCCCTTACCCTCCACGGTCTAAACAAATTGAGGGCATTCTCAAAAAACTGAGCACTCCCTCTGCCTTTACAGCCGGCGGGATTTACTGGACGCAAACGGCCGAGGAGATTCAATTGAGACGAGAGCGGGGGCGGCATCCATGAGAGAAGCAGAGGCGCAACAAAAATTTTTTATTTTAACGCCCCCCTTTCATGATTCGTTAAGATTCATTATATAAGATTTGCGTACCCTCAACATAAGAGTTTCATTTCATGAACCGTAATTTCGCCATCTGGGTTGTCATTGGGCTATTTCTCGTAGCCATCTTCAACTTGTTTCAATCGCAGCCAAATCAAAAGCACCATGCCACATTGGATTATTCTGTCCTATTGCAAAATGTCAAAGAAGGGCACGTAAAAGACGTCCTGATTCGTGGCAGTACGGTGACGGGGCAATTGGCGGATGGCAGTTCTTTTACATCTGCGACGCCTCCTCAAGATACCCATCTTGTGAAACTTCTTCTCGATCACAATGTGCGCATTAAAGCGGCGCCCACGGAGGAAGAAGTCCCTGGATTCTTCAATATGCTTCTTTCTTGGTTGCCTATGATTCTCCTTGTGGGAATTTGGATCTATTTTATGCGGCAGATGAATTCTGGCAACAAAGCCATGGGGTTTGGGAAATCACGGGCGCGTCTTATGGATGATAAAACCACACAAGTGACTTTTAAGGATGTGGCCGGTGTTGAAGAAGCCAAACAAGAATTGGAAGAAGTTGTGGAATTTTTGCGCGATCCTCAAAAGTTTCAAAAACTGGGAGGAAAGATTCCTCGGGGTGTTCTCCTTGTGGGTCCTCCAGGTACAGGTAAGACGCTTCTGGCACGCGCCATTGCAGGCGAAGCCAACGTGCCTTTCTTCTCCATCTCAGGATCTGACTTTGTGGAAATGTTTGTGGGTGTGGGTGCCAGCCGTGTCCGCGACCTCTTTGATCAAGGAAAGAAGAATGCCCCCTGTATCATCTTTATCGATGAAATCGACGCTGTGGGGCGTCATCGTGGCGCTGGCCTTGGGGGCGGAAATGATGAGCGAGAGCAAACCCTCAACCAGCTTCTCGTTGAAATGGATGGGTTCGAAGCCAATGATGGGGTCATTTTGATCTCTGCCACGAACCGTCCTGACGTGCTTGATCCGGCGCTTCTCAGGCCCGGCCGATTTGATCGCCAAGTCGTTGTGCCTAATCCGGATGTGATTGGGCGTCAAAAGATTTTAGAAGTTCATGTCCGTAAAGTCCCTCTTGCAAGTGATGTGGATCTCTCTGTGATTGCGCGCGGGACACCAGGGTTTTCGGGTGCCGATTTGGCTAACCTGATCAATGAAGGGGCGCTTCTTGCTGCACGGCGCAATCGACGCACAGTCTCTATGGCTGAACTCGAGGAAGCGAAAGATAAGGTCATGATGGGAAGCGAACGTCGGTCTTTGGTTATGACTGATGAAGAAAAGAAATTAACGGCCTATCACGAATCCGGTCATGCGGTTGTGGCTTTCCACAGCCCGGCCTCAGACCCTATCCACAAGGCAACGATTATCCCCCGAGGACGCGCTTTGGGCATGGTGATGCGCTTGCCGGAAGGGGACCGCATTTCCATGTCAAAAGAACGACTCCATGCGGATCTTGCGGTTGCGATGGGAGGCCGTATTGCGGAAGAAATGATCTTTGGGCCTGACAAAGTGACAACAGGCGCTTCTTCTGACATCAGCATGGCGACTCAAATGGCGCGGCGCATGGTCACGGAATGGGGCATGAGCAAGGCCTTAGGGCCCGTGATGTATGGTGAAAACACCCAAGAGGTTTTTCTTGGCCACTCTGTCTCTCAACATAAAAGTATCTCGGAGTCTACGGCGCAGCTGATTGATACGGAAGTTAAGCGGATCGTGGAGGAGGCCTATACCCGGGCTAAAAAAATTCTCACAGACTGTAAGGCTGACCTGAAACTTTTGGCAGAGACACTGCTCGAATACGAAACGCTAAGTGGAGAAGAAATCAATACCCTGCTTAAAAATAGGAAGTTCAGCCGACCTAAAAGTGTGCCAGAGACAGAAACGGCGCGCTCTTCTTCTATCCCTGCAGGGGGAGAGAAAACACCTCGAAAACCAAGGAAGAAGAGTTAGAGGCGAGTCGTCTGTTAGACTGCATAATGTCTAACAATCTTTGTCATCCCTGGCTAGAAGTGCTTGATTTGCATCGCAAATCTTTAGCACTTCTTGACCGGGGATCTTATTTCAACAGAGAGGCTACTTTGAGAAGATCCTCGCTTAAGAAGGGCCTAAAGCCCTCGATTCAACCCGGCTATGCCGGGATGAGCGAGTGCAAGGCCTTCTAAGCAAGGATGACAAGTTTTTTTTATTGATCGCGCGCCTGAAAATTTTCTTTTTCTTAATTATCTTGTTAACACTTTAGAAAGATCTCTCCCGCTATACTGCGTCCGTTAAAATAAGAATAATTCCTACTAAACGGAGCCTTTTATGCGCAAGGAACAAAGAAAAATAATATTTAATCTTGCAGGACAAATTTTGCCATTTGTTGTCATTACGACAACCTTCATTTGTATTGCCCGTATTGGGTGTCATTCTTTTTCACCCTTTGATATGGATAAGTCCGGGACGAGTCTTCTTGCTCAGTATGTCTGTTGAGAGAGCTCAACGGATTTTCTCTTTCTTCGGAGAGCGGTCTCCAAAACATCCTTAATTTATTTTGCGAACGACGTTTCCAATTAAAAAAGGGTATGCTATAGAAGGGATTGTCACGATGCGGGCGTGGTGGAATTGGTAGACACGCCAGACTTAGGATCTGGTGACGTAAGTCGTGGGGGTTCAAGTCCCTTCGCCCGTACCATATGAATATAAGGTGTATAAATAATTATTATTAGCGTGTAGTTAAACTCAAGGCAGTGGAAAAATAGGTCATGCAGATTAAAGAAATCGCCTCTACAGGCTTGAAGCGGGAATATGATGTTACCGTGTCAGCAAGTGATATTGAGAAATTCCTCAAAGAACAGCTGGAAACCATTGGAAAACAGGTCAAGATGCCCGGATTTCGTCCTGGGAAAATTCCCTTGGCACTTCTCAAACAACGCTACGAGAGCAGTGCCCTCAAGGAAGTGCTTGAAGACTGTTTGAATAAAGCTGTGAAAGAGGTTGTTAAAAAGTTTGATCTCACCCCTGCCTTGCGGCCAAATGTTGAGATTAAATCTTATGATGTCGGTAAAGACCTTGAACTTCACGTAAGTCTCGAAGTGTTTCCCGTTGTGGGGGATGTGGATTTGAAGGGTCTTACTTTCAAGAACTACGTTGTTAAGATTCCTGAGAATGAAGTCACGGAGGCCCTCTCAGGGCTCGCCAAGTCCTATCGCAAATCAGCTTCCTTGAAAAAGGATCGCAAGTCGGTAAAAGGGGACATTGTCCTCATTGACTTTGAAGGCACGATTGGAAAAGACCCCATCGAAGGAGGGAGCGGTAAAGCGTATCGTCTCGAACTCGGATCAGGGTCCTTTATTCCCGGTTTTGAGGACCAGTTAATTGGTCACAAAAAGGGCGATGATGTTGATGTAAAGGTTCGCTTTCCCAAGGAATATCACGATGCAAAATGTGCTGATAAAGAGGCGCACTTCAAAGTGAAGATCAAAGATGTTCAAGAATTTGAGCCCGTCGTGTTGGATGATGCTTTCGCTGCAGAGTTGCAATTTGAATCGCTTGAGAAATTACGTGAGGTCGTGAAAGAGAGACTAGCCAGTGATTACAAAACACAAAGCGCTCTTAATACGAAGCGTCATGTGTTGGATGCACTCGCTGAGGCATTCCCGATCGACGTCCCTCAAGGATTGGTCGATATTGAATTTGGCACGATATGGGAACAGTTATTACGCGAGGTAAAAGTTAAGCCGGACGATAAAGATTTTGCAAAACGATTGAAGGAAGTGTCCGGAACCGATGAGAAAGAGTTGCGGGAAACCTATCGTCATGTTGCTGAGCGGCGCGTCTGCCTGGGGATATTACTGGCCGAATTTGGTAAACGCCATAATATCAAAATTTCCGGTCAAGACCTTACGGAAGGGCTGATTGCAAAAGCAAAAGAATTCCCCGGTCAGGAGCGTGAGGTCGTTGATTTTTATCGTAACAATGAAGATGCGCTTGCTTCCTTGCGGGCACCCCTGTTTGAACAAAAAGTCATTGAGTTCATCTTGAGTCAGTCAACCGTGAAGGATGTTGAGCTCACGCCTGAAGAATTTGAAAAGACCCTCACGAAAGAAGAAGAGGAAGCAGAAAAGAAGGTTTCCTCTAAAAAAAAAGAAACAAAAAAATAGAATAGCAGGCCATAAGGCTGAAAGAGAGACGTGTCATGGAAATAACAATGAATAATCTTGTGCCGATGGTTGTGGAACAAACCGCGCGGGGAGAAAGATCCTATGATATTTTTTCTCGCCTTTTAAAGGAGCGTATCATTATTCTCAGTGGTCAGGTTGATGATGTGACTGCGAGCCTTGTCTGTGCTCAGCTCTTGTTTTTGGAATCGGAAAACCCTGAGAAGGATATTAATCTCTACATCAACTCACCAGGGGGTGTTGTGACGTCTGGGTTGGCTATTTACGATACCATGAATTATGTTCGTCCTGATATCTCAACCCTTTGTTTGGGGCAAGCGGCCTCGATGGGCTCCTTCCTTTTGATGGCGGGTACAAAGGGAAAACGGTATTGTTTGCCGAATGCACGGGTGATGCTGCACCAACCTCATGGGGGAGCCCAGGGGCAGGCAGCTGATATTGAGATCCAGGCTCGAGAGATTTTGGACCTTCGGGCACGCCTCAATAAAATTTATGCAGAACGGACGGGACAGCCCCTTGCGAAGATCGAAAAGGCGATGGATCGCGACAACTTCATGACAGCGGAAGTGGCTAAGGAGTTTGGTCTTATTGATGAAGTTGTGACCCATCGTGAACCCTCGACGGTTATCAAAAAATAAACCACATAAAAATTAGAGGTATTAACCTTTTTTTTGCAAATCTATGAGATTCTGGAAATGGGCACGAACTGCCCGTCGCCTAAAATCATACAGCCAAAATACGCATAGGAGCGCACAATGACAACAAAATCCGGTGATAGTACAAAAGAACCGCTCTTCTGTTCATTTTGTGCAAAAAGTCAGCACGAAGTGCGCAAGCTTATTGCCGGCCCCACCGTCTTTATCTGCAATGAGTGTATTGATTTATGTACGGATATTATTGAAGAAGAAAACAAGGGGCTCCATGTTCGTTCCCCTGATGATGTGCCCACCCCGAAGCAGATCTTTGATGTTCTCAATGACTACGTCATTGGTCAAAGTGGGGCTAAAAAGATTCTCGCGGTTGCGGTTCACAATCACTACAAACGATTGGAGCATAGCAGTCGCTCTCAAGATGTGGAACTTTCCAAGTCTAATATCTTGCTTGTCGGTCCAACGGGATGTGGCAAGACACTTTTGGCCCAAACCCTTGCGCGCATCATCGATGTGCCTTTTACCATGGCGGATGCCACAACGCTGACAGAGGCAGGCTATGTGGGAGAGGATGTGGAAAACATCATTCTTAAGCTTTTGCAAGCCGCGGATTACAATGTGGAACGGGCTCAGCGTGGCATCGTTTATATTGATGAAGTCGACAAAATTTCACGGAAGTCCGATAATCCTTCGATTACCCGCGACGTATCGGGAGAAGGCGTTCAGCAAGCCCTTCTCAAGATTATGGAAGGTACTGTTGCTTCCGTTCCTCCTCAAGGAGGGCGTAAGCATCCTCAGCAGGAATTCTTGCAAGTTGATACAACAAATATCCTTTTCATTTGCGGAGGGGCCTTTGCAGGGATTGATAAGATCATCTCAGCGAGAGGACGGGGATCTTCCATTGGGTTTGGTGCGGATGTGCGCGGACCAGAAGAGCGCCGTACGGGAGACATCTTGAGCGATTTGGAAACAGAGGATCTCCTTAAGTTTGGTCTCATCCCCGAATTCATAGGACGTCTTCCCGTCATTGCAACCTTGACCGACCTGGATGAAGCGGCCTTCATTCAAATTCTGACAGAGCCTAAGAATGCTCTCACCAAGCAGTATCGGCGTCTTTTCAGTATGGAAGGGGCAGATCTTACCTTTACGGAAGGTGCCCTTAAAGCGATTTCCAGTAAGGCTGTGGAGCGGAAAACAGGGGCCCGTGGATTGCGTTCAATTCTGGAGTCAACGCTTCTCGATACTATGTTCGAGCTCCCCACCCTCGATGACGTCGAGTCGGTCGTGGTTAACGAAGAGGTTATCCAAAACAATGCAAAGCCACTTTTTGTCTACACGCCTAAAGAGACAAAAACAAAAGAGAAAAAGTCACGCTCGGGGGCGTAATCACGCCTTTTCCCCTGGGATTTAAAGAGTACAGCGACAATTCTTCTGGACAATTCTTCCGCTTCCTATAAGTTGAGGACCAGAAAAAGCCTCCTTGAGAGGCTTTTTCTGTTCTAAGGAAATTGTGATTTGCGGAGAGATAATGAAAAGGTCTTACAAGCTTTTCTTAAAGATATTTCTTATTTTTTCTCTCCTCATCTCCCTTGGGGCAGGGGTCTTTTTTTATCAAGACCCTCTCCTCAACTGCTATTTTCGTCTGACACCCTTCTTTTATTGGAATTATGCAAAGGATAAGGCCCTCGTTTCGCCATACTTTGATGAAGCGTTTTATAGATCAGAATATGATGCAGCGCTTCAACAAAGCGGCCAGGATCCCCTCGATCATTTTATGCAACGGAGTTGCCGGTGGGGAGGGGGAGACTTTGATCCTAATCCCTGGTTTAATACCACACTCTATCGGGAGCGCCTGTGGCCCTGTGCAGGAAATGCCTTTGTGGATTTCTTACGACAACCCTCTCTGAAAGTTCCAAAGAAGGCTCGATCTGTCGAAATTTACGCTAACCCCGCACAATTCTACCGTGCAGGTATCGCTGTCGAAGGGTTCATGCGCATGAACACATTGAAGGTTATGCTCGTGCTCCCAGAAGCCCTCAAAGGGAAGGTTCCGCTCTGCTTTCAGCCCCAGATCAAGCGCGGTTTAGAGGTGCGTTTTTCGAATGATCCCCACCTCTCTTTTTATCACAGTCCTTTTCTAAAGGATCCCGATGATGGGTACGGTGTCACAAATTTACCAGCCACTGATGTGTGTGAGGTTGATTCTTTTTTACCCACAACGCGATTTCGAAGACATGCAGGATACGACTATCTTGTTCATGGTTTTCTCTCTCCAGCTTGGCGGAAAAAGAAGGATCTTATCAACCCCTGTATGCTTAATTTTGCTCATAAATGCAGTGAGCCCATCATGTTTTTCCCGATAAGTGAGGATGAATATGGATTTAAAAAAGCGATGCAACGCCTTGCCCCCGCTTTTGATTTGATGTTCATTAATTGCGATATTGGTACACAAAATCTGCGCCTTATCCCAGGGTATATGGCGGCTTGGAATGACCCTCAAGATCTTCCTCAAAAAAAACAATACGGTGTTAGTTTTTTGCTGAGCTTCGCACGAAGAGGGATGTCCGTGACCCAGGCGAGGACATTGTCCCGCTTTCGCGCGATTGTGTGGCATAATGAGAAGAAAATCCCCTTGCCAACGCACTTCTATATCTCTCGACGAGATATGGAGAAATATCCTGAATACATGAAGAAAAGGGCTCTTCCTACGCGCTCTAAAAAATGGGTCTTTGGGAGCCAATTCCACATTGCAATCGAAAATGCAAAGCAAAAAGATTATTTTACGGAAAAGCTCCTGGGGGCTTTTTTAAGCTTGTGCGTCCCCATTTATATTGGGTGTCCTAATATCACAGATTACTTTGATGAGCGGGGTATGTTTATTGCGGAGGATCCGGATGATGTGCTTAAAATCCTCAATACGCTGACGCCTGAAACCTACCAAAAAATGCTGCCCTATTTGCTTGAAAACAAGCGCCGCGCTGAAAAATTCCTCACGCTGGAAGATCGGTATATTGAGGACTTTTATCGCGATAACATTATGGATAGCTCATCCACTTCTTCTGTTCCTCCGCAAGGGTGTTCGTCTCAATTGCAAGGCGGATACGCGCCAAAAGGCGGTTCATAAAATGGATATTGTGAATTGTCAGAGCTGTCATCGCCAATAACTCTCCCGCTTTGAGTAAGTGGTGAAGGTAGCTGCGTGAGAAGGTTTGGCAGGTCTGGCAGCCACAGGAGGCATCAATGGGGCGGGGATCCTCCCGGAAATGGGCATTGCGTAAGTTCAGATGTTCCCGACCCTTCGGGTCTTCCGCTAACTCCTCCCACACGGACAGGGGAACAAGGGCCCCGCCATGACGGGCCAGGCGGGTCGGATGGACGCAATCGAACGTGTCAATGCCTTGGGTCACCCCATAAAAAATATCGCTGATGCCCCCGATGCCCAACAGATGCACGGGACGGGAAGGATCAAGGGGCTCCATCGCCATTTCTACCACTTCCTTCATCTGTGCCTTATCAGCTCCTAAGGAGCCCCCGACAGCTGTTCCGAAGAAGGGGAGAGAATTGACAAATTCTGCAGCGATCTTCCGAAGATCTGGATAAACCCCTCCCTGGGTAATGCCATAGAGGGCTTGAACCCCTGAAGGGCCCTTTTGAAATTCCTTCAAACTCCGTTCCGCCCACCGGTGGCTCAAGTAGAGAGATCGTTCCGTATAGGCCTTATCCACATGGAAGGGGGTACATTCGTCAAGGACAACGATCAGATCCGCGCCAAGCCCGCGTTGAACTTGGATGGATTTCTCGGGTGTTAAGAGATGCATCTTGCCATCAATATAAGATTTGAAGGTGGCCCCTTCCTCTTGAATCTTGAGCAAACTTTTGGGGCGAGAGGTGCCTCGCTTTCCCTTGACCTCTTCTGCAACAGATCCATGGCCTAGACTGAAGATTTGAAAACCGCCTGAATCGGTGAGCATGGGACCGTCCCAGCCCATAAATGTGTGGAGGCCCCCCATCTTAGCCACGACGTCAGAGCCGGGTTGAAGCATCAAGTGATAGGTGTTGGAGAGAATAATCTGCGTCTTTTCTCGCTTCATATCCTGGGGCGTGGCCCCCTTAATCGCTGCTTTCGTGGCACAAAAGATAAAGGCCGGCGTTTCTACAACGCCATGCGGGGTGGTCAAGCGACCCAACCGTGCTTTAGAAGAGGGGGCTTTAAAACAAATCTCAAAATTAAACATTATTTCACCATCCGGCGGGCAACATAAATAAAGGGGATCCCAATGAGCGCAATGCCCACATGAAAACAATAGGCGCCGAGTATATAGGTGAAAAGGACAGTTCGCCACGGTAAAGGGGAGGGCGCAAACACCATCCAGGCCAGCACGCTAAAAACCATATTGTCTATCAGTGCTCCGATAAGAGGGGCAAAAAAGGATCGTACCCACAAGAGTTTCCCCCGTGTTAAACGGGAAAGGCTCGCAAAAATCCAAATGTCGTTGTACTGTCCCACCCCATAAGCAATGAGACTCGCCGCAATGAGGGCAGGGGCGGGAAAGAAGAGCGTACACATCGCTTGATGTGCTTCTCCAAATCCTGGGGCTGGCTTAAATCCCATGGTAATGATCATAAATAGGGTGACCAAAATCATACCGATAAAACTCAGCCACATCGCTTGTTTGGCCTTAGCCTTCCCATAACATTCCGTCAAAATCGTGCTCACAATAAAGGTCGATGAAAAGACAATCGTGCCCAGAGCCACGGGATTAGGAAAAAAAGCATACACTGTTGCCGTTTGTACCTGAAGATTGGCGACCACAATAGCGAGAGCGCTGTAAACCATGAGGCCCGCAGCTCCGAACGCGCGCATCATCCCGAGGATGATCACCCCACAGCCCACTAAAAGGGCTAAGGTCAATGCTTCAGGGGAATTCTGTTGAAGGGCATCGATGAGGATGTGAGGAGATAAAGAAAAATGCATGACGATGTCCACCGTGTGTTTACCGTCCTCAAAATCTCACATTTTCACCAAAAAAAAAAGGGAAGAGTCCTTCTCTCAAAGGTTTTTGTATTGCTGCAAAAATTGCTGTTGCAAAAATTGCTGCAAAAATTGCTTGCAAAAAAAGAAGATATCTGTGAGTGTGGGAACAGAAGGCGTACGCGCCTTGGGTTGTTGTCAACATTTAGCAACCCTTTGATCCCCTACCTCAAACGATAAGGGCATCTCCTTTTCCGCAAGGAAAAGTGAACCACACATCATTTATTATTATAGAAGCGAGTACATGAAGCAAACGAGTTATTCTGGACGTTCCCATGGTCGTTCTTCTGAACGGTATAAACAACCTCAGAAAAGGACCAATGGCGATGGCCGAGAAGGAGGGGGAAGACCCCGTGGAAACTATCAACAATCCGTTGATAAGTATCTCACCCTAGCGCGAGATGCGGCCTCTTCAGGAGATCCTGTGTCTGCTGAGAATTTTTACCAGTATGCAGACCACTATTACCGGCTTGTCTGCGAAAGTCGCCCGCCGGCTCCCCAACCCATGGCTCATCCTGTGAGGGAGAGAGTGGATCCACCGCCGGCTTCACCGGAGACGCCTCGTAGCCACCCTCGGCCTCGTATTAGAAGGCCAGAAGCGCCTCTTAGAGAGCAAGAAGAAGGCCCTGTTCCACTAGAGGCTGCTCTTCCCCCTCCTTCCCCTCGACCCCGTATGAAAAGGACAGAAACCCATGACCATGATCATTGACGTTATCGGCCGCGAAATTTTAGATTCCCGTGGCAACCCCACTGTTGAAGTTGATGTTGAACTCGAGTCTGGCGCGCGTGGCCGGGCTTCCGTTCCGTCAGGTGCTTCCACCGGCACCCATGAAGCCATTGAGAAGCGGGATGGAGACAAAACACGATTCCAGGGAAAGGGCGTTATGGAAGCCGTTTCTGCCGTCAATGAGGAGATTTACGAAACCCTCTGTGGCATGGATGCGCAGCAGCAAATGGCGATTGATCAAACTCTCCTTGACCTTGATGGCACAGAGGACAAGAGCCGCTTGGGCGCGAATGCCCTTTTAGGGACAAGTCTTGCGGTTGCGCGAGCTGCAGCCGATGCGCTGGGCCAACCGCTTTATCGGTATATTGGGGGCCTCTATGCCCACGTTCTCCCCATTCCTTTGATGAATATCATTAATGGCGGGGCGCATGCGGACAACCCGATTGATATCCAAGAATTTATGATTGTTCCCGTGGGTGCTCCGACGATGAAAGAGGCGATCCGGTGGGGAGCGGAAGTCTTCCACGCACTGAAGAAAAACCTCTCAGCAGCAGGTTTTAGCACCAACGTTGGGGATGAAGGTGGATTTGCGCCAGCTCTTCCTTCCACACAAACCGCTCTTGATTTTGTGATGAAAGCCATTGAATCGGCAGGGTACAGGCCAGGACAAGACATCGGCATTGCGCTTGATGTGGCCGCCAGCGAATTTTACAAGGACGGACGGTATCATCTCAAGGGTGAAGGCAAGGTATTGGATGCAGGTCAGCTTGTTTCTTTTTATCAAGAGCTTGCGAGCGCTTATCCGCTCCTTTCCATTGAAGATGGGATGGCTGAGGATGATTGGGACGGGTGGCAACTCCTCACAGAGGCGCTTGGAGATCAGCTGCAGATTGTGGGCGATGATTTGTTCGTCACGAATCCCACACGTTTGGCAGAAGGTATTGAGCGTGGCGTGGCCAATAGCATCCTCATTAAGCTCAACCAAATTGGGACGCTGACGGAAACCCTCCGCACCGTCGACCTTGCCCACCGGACGGGCTACACTACCATTATTTCCCATCGTTCAGGGGAAACGGAAGATGGATTTATTGCGGATCTTGCGGTGGCGCTCAATTGCGGACAAATCAAAACTGGGTCTCTCTCTCGCTCCGATCGGTTGGCAAAATACAACCAACTCTTGCGCATTGAGGAAGAGTTGGGAGATCAGGCAAGGTTTGGGTTGTAAAAACGTGTCATCCCAGGCTTAGTGCCTCTTTCCCCCCGACTTGTCGGGGGCTAGAGGCACTTGACCTGGGACCCAGGAGCCAAGGTATGAAAGAATTTTTCTGCGGCTCTGGGTCCCCGATCAACAAATCCTAAACATTTGCGAAACGCAAATGAAGGATTTGTAAGTCGGGGATGACACGGGGCTTACTCTACCAGCGCCCTAATCATCTCTTCGCAGACCTTCCCCAAGAGCACAAGCCCTCTCAGTTTGTGGCCGCTCCCGCCGCTGCAGAGGCACCCTTAGAGGAGGAGGCACTCTCAGAAGGTAGGTCAGAAGGTACAGACAGCATTTCAGCCAGTTTCTGAAAAATCTTCTCTATGCCCTGAGCAGAGCGCGGGATCAACAGTCTTCTACCTTTACAAGGTTTGTCATCATCGGCTTCATTAGCAGCATTGTATTTTCCCAAGTTCTCTGCAGACTTTTCTGTCTCTTCTTGATAAAGCGCCAGAATTCTGTCTCTGACGGGCCCAGCTTGTTCACCAAAGGTATCTGTATAAGATTTCAGGAATGTTGTTGTCATAGAAAGTTGTTCGTTAGTCACCTTTCCTCTTTGATCAAGACCAATCTCCTTTTTATGCAAATAAACATTTCTATACACATCAAGTAAATGCAATAAGGCCTTGATATCATGCCAAACGCTCCGACGTGATCTATGTTCTTTAAGAGATTTTCCTATATCCTCTAGATCAATCAGACTTATCTTCGCTTTTTCACATCCCTGTGAGACATCAATAAAAATATTAGGTTCGCGCACATCATGGCCACAAAAGCTTGCAAAAAACCCCTCAGGGTCGTCCTCATTTTTTTCGAGAGTTTCACGATGAGCATTTCCGAATACTTTTGCTAATTGAATTACAACATCTTCTGCTCTTTCTCGATGCTCTGTAAGATACCTCTCTAGAGATTGCCCTGATGCTCTGGGCATTAAGTTAAGGTAATGCCTTTGACCATCAGCATTTGTGTAAAAACCCGCCCACAGATCGATCATGAGCTGAGGGTAATCTGGCTCTTTGAATTTCTTAACAAACCCTGCTTTGCTAACGGCATAGGTATTTCTGCACCTTCTTTCACAATCCTCGTCGCTCATTCTCCTCTTGCCCCAGACTTTTAGTACCAATTGCTGCGCACTTGTTTTAATAAAAAAAATATCCTCAGCGTATGAGCTTGCGTCCCGTTCCGCTCTTTCTATCTCTAAAGTCCCTTGTCTTTCTTGCTCAGATAGAATGGAGGAGGCACGCAACCAGTATCGAACTTTGGCGTGCGTTAACGTTGATTCAAGAAATTTATCAGGGGGAATCGCCATTGTTCCCCGCTTATCGTCTGGGTCAATAGACTCCATCATGGCATGGAGGGGAGCGCTTATACAAAGCGATAGAAGAAAAAAACGGATGTAAATTAACATAGGGGAACAAAAACAAAGTTATCTATAATCTTTATATAGAGTTTCCCAATGTAAATATCAAGAAGTTTTTATTCCACCAACGCCTTGATTACCTCTTCGCAGACCTTCTTCGCATCCCCAAAAAGCATCAGGGTGTTGTCACGATAGAAGAGCTCATTATCCACACCAGCATAGCCGGGGGACATAGAGCGCTTGACGAAGATGACCGTCTTCGCTTTTTCCACATCCAAAATGGGCATGCCATAAATGGGACTTGTGGTATCCGTTTTGGCGGAAGGGTTGGTGACGTCGTTGGCCCCAATCACAAAGGCCACATCGGTCACGCCAAAATCCCGGTTAATTTCTTCGAGCTCAAGCACATCATCATAAGGCACATTGGCTTCTGCGAGGAGCACGTTCATGTGCCCTGGCATGCGTCCTGCGACAGGATGGATGGCATAGCGCACGGCAACGCCTTCCTTTTTGAGGATGTCTGCCATTTCCCGTAAAGCGTGCTGCGCTTGAGCGACGGCCATCCCGTATCCGGGCACGATAATCACGGACTGGGCGTTTTTCATGATGAAGCCCGCATCTTCTGCGCTTCCTGCTTTAAAGGGGCGCTGCTCTTTGGCACCCTTCGCTGACGCTGCAGCGTGTTCGCCGCCAAAACCCCCGAGGATAATGTTGAAGATCGACCGGTTCATCCCCTTGCACATGATATAGCTCAGAATCGCTCCCGAAGCGCCGACAAGAGCCCCTGTAATGATGAGGAGACTATTCCCGAGCGTAAACCCGATGCCTGCTGCTGCCCATCCTGAATAGGAATTGAGCATGGAGATGACAACGGGCATATCGGCACCGCCAATGGGCAAGATCAGGAGGAAGCCGAGGAGAAAGGCTATTCCTGTTAACGCCCAGAAAAGGGTGTGGGACTCACTGCTTGCAAAGAAAAAGATGAGGACTACAAGGCTGATCCCTAAAATGGCATTCAGGAGGTGCTGACCTTTAAACGTGAGGGGATTTCCTGACACGAGTCCTTGAAGCTTGGCAAAGGCCACGAGAGATCCTGTAAAGGTCAATGCGCCGATTGCTACCCCAAGACCCATCTCAATGAGGGATCCCATGGCGATGGAACCGATACTGCCAATATCAAAGGCAGCTGGTTCTTGGAGAGCGGCTGCAGCCACGAAGACAGCCGCAAGGCCGACCAAGCTGTGAAAAGCTGCTACCAATTGGGGCAGGGCTGTCATCTGAATCTTCTTCGCAATGGCGGAGCCAATGATACCTCCCCCCACAATACCGGCAAAGATCCAGCTATAGCTTGTGACAATCGGCGAAGACAGGGTGGTGAGAACAGCGAGTCCCATCCCCCACATGCCATAGTCCAAGCCTTTCATGGATGTTTTCGCAGAAGAGAGCCCTTGGAGAGCTAAGATAAAAAGCGTGCCCGCTGTAAGATAAAGAAGCGCGGAGAGATTGGGGCTATTAATTCCTCTGAGTAAGAAAAGGCTGACCGCACTGAGAAGGATCAATAAGCCGTAGAGAGCGAGCGGTGATCCTGACGACAGAGGGCATCCGCCTGAGGCGTCTTTGCTTGCTTTCGAAAAACAGGTTTTGATTGAGGTTATGAAATCTTTCATCAGAAGGTTCCTATTTCTTTGGGGTGAACATGTCGAGCATCCGGCGGGTCACCATAAATCCGCCAAAGATGTTAATCGCAGCCATAAAGACGGCAAAGAACCCAAAGAGCTGGGTCGTAAAGTCTTGAGCGGATCCTGCGGCCAATACAGCTCCTACAATGATCACACTCGAGATCGCATTGGTGACGGCCATGAGGGGCGAATGAAGAGCTGGCGTCACTTTCCACACCACATAATACCCCACAAAAACAGCCAGAACAAAGACCGTGAGGCCGAGAATAAAGGGCGAAATCATGCTCATTTTGTATCTCCTTTTTTAGCTTTTCCCTTATGGGTTATCATGATGGCTTGAATAATCTCATCTTCCTCATTGAGGGCCAGCGCTTGCTTGTCTTTATCCACACACAAGGTGAGAAGGTTTAGAAGGTTGCGGGCATAAAGGGCGCTGGCATCGTGCGGAATCCGTCCAGGCATGTTGGCATAGCCAATAATGCTGACACCGTCTTGTTCCACCACTTTTCCGAGGACGCTGCCTTCACAGTTTCCGCCTGCCTCAACGGCCAGGTCCACAATGACAGAGCCCGGTTTCATGCCTGCGATCATATCGGCCGTTATCAACCGAGGGGCAGGTCGTCCGGGGATGAGGGCTGTTGAAATGGCAATGTCGGATTTTTGGAGGACCTCTTTAATTTTAGCGGCTTGTTGCGCTTTATAGGCGTCACTCATTTCCTTGGCGTAACCGCCTGTGCCTTCGCCCGATTCCTTGGACTCCACCTCAACAAACGTGCCGCCCAAGCTTTCAACTTGCTCCTTCGCGGCAGCCCGTACATCAAAGACAGACACAATGGCGCCGAGGCGCTTCGCTGTAGCCAGGGCCTGCAACCCTGCAACACCGGCACCTAGGATGAGAACACGTGCAGGCGGGACGGTGCCTGCGGCTGTCATCATCATTGGAAATGCGCGCGTAAAGACGTTAGCGGCCTCAATCACGGCCCGGTATCCGGCCAAGTTGCTTTGGGAAGAGAGGACATCCATGGCTTGGGCACGGGTAATGCGCGGAGCGAGTTCGAGGGAAAGGGCGGTAATTTTCCGCTTTTCGTAGGCCTTAACCAAGGTAGGGTTTCCATGAGGATTCAGCATGCCGATGAGGAGGGCTCCTTCTGGCACCATCTCAATTTCATCTTCTGTGGGAGCTTGGACCTTGAGTACGACTTGTGCGTTCTCTAAGGCTTTTTTAGCCGTTGCAGCAATTGTGGCACCTGCTGTTTTATAAGCGGTGTCTGGAAAACAGGAGGCCTCGCCTGCGTCTTTTTCAACCGTCACTGTAAATCCCAGGGCCATGAGCTTTTTCACCGTTTCCGGCGTGACGGCCACACGGGTCTCGTTGGGTTTACGTTCTTTAAGGACTGTGAGCTTCATTTTTCCCCTCTCTCTTTTATGCTAGGTGGCACCCTAGCACATCCTTTTTCCTTTGGGGAGGGGTCGTTATTGTGAGAGAATTTTCTATCCTCGTAGTCTGAAGAGCATATCTCGCAGAGGATCGTAAGCTTTTATGGAAGCCCCAAATCCATCCATTCCTGATCCTTCCCGGTCTCTGGCGTATTCAAGGACGAGGGGTTTGCCGTCTAACACGCCCATAATCATGGAGACATGTCCGGCTGTGCCGAGGCCTGTTTCAGGATGTTTATCTATGTCGTCGCCTGTACGGCTTGCCAACCAATCGCCAGGTTGGGCAGAGCTCATGTCTTTTTGGATAGGCACCTCTTCTAATACCCCGTCCAGATAAGTGACAAGAGGCGCATCCGCACTTAAGGCGATCTCTGGGTGTTTTTTGAGAAGGGCTAATCGACGCAAATGGATTGTCTCAATGACGAAGTCAGGAGGCGGGAAGTGTCCTGTATAAGAGGTGATCGCCTCCTGCACCCATGAGCAACAGTCATGCTGTCCATCAGGTTTACCATCGGCATAGAAAGGGTTGCGCCCGAGGCCGTCCCACGCGTACACGCCCGGAATTTCCACGGCCTCGTCTCTCAGATAAGGTGTGCCTTCCAGTACCTTTTTATGGGCTGGATGTATTGGTACTCTGTAAACTTGGGCAGAAGTCGTATGATCATAAACGGTTAAGTGAGGATCAATGGCATAGGCAATGTGGGACAGTCCTGCCACATACACAGAGGATCGCATGTGTCCGTTCATAAAGGGGGTTGGGTCTGTTCCCAATTCTGCCACATTATTCACATCCCATATGTACCCTTTAAGGGGGGTGCCTGCGATGAGTTCATGAAAATGGTCTTTTAGGAGTGTGTGGACGGGTTCGACGAGAAACTCTAATTTTGTGCGGTTATAGGTATGCGTCCACCCTTTGAAAGAATCTGCAGCTGACTTGTTGGCTTGTGCGCAAAAGTTGCGGACCGCTGATAGGGCGGCTTTGCTTTGGGTGAGAACTTTTTCCTTAAGTTTGTCTTTGTCTGAGGCGCTGAGATGAGATTGAAGGGTTGCTAATGCCTGTTGATTTTCTTGGGCCATCTTAACTCTCACCCGTTGTTCTCTTTGAGCGCCCCGTTTCGCCAAGGAATCTTCTGTTGAGTCCAGGATATGCTGGAATGTTTCGGTGATCGTCATTTTTCCTCTTTTCTCACCCACTTCACAGCTGTGAGAAGAGGGGCGTACAAGTCCTCCTCGAGGGAAATCCTCACATTTTCTTCTTCCTCAAGGGTGGGAGGACGGGTGAGAAATGTCAGCTTTGGGGCGTTATGGATGAGGGCCAAAGGGGTTTGTTCATTGCCTTCGCCCATCACGAGCACGGCGGTTGTGGCGAGAGCATCCAAAAGGTTCATTTGGGTGACCCGTAAGGGGTGGTCATAAAGGTCAGGTTGGCCGACATAAGAATGGAGAGGAGCAAACCCACACCACCCTAACGCAATGCCTGTCACGCCACGTCTCAAGGGGGTTGTGGTGCTATCGGTGATCAGAACGCCAAGCTCCATCAGGCCTTGTTTTTGACGTACAGAGGTCCAGAGAGCTGCCGCTGTTTCTTGGATGTGCTCCGGATACAAAATATAGGTGTCATTGCCGTTGGATTCATCAATGCCTGCTGAAGGAATGAGGATGTTGTTTTTAAGGGTGAGACTTATGTCATAGGGATTGCTATCTCCTTCAATAATCGCATCCGCCTCCTGGCGAATCAGGGCCTCTTTCGCCATGGTATGCTTCGGGAGGATGCGTCCTTGGCACAGGCTAATAATTTTTGAGGTAATCACGAGAACGGTTTTCTCTGGAAGAGGAGGGATGTAGCGATCGAGGATTGTTTCCAGGGTCTCATGGGGTTCGATGCGATGGGTGCGCAGGGCTTCAACCTGCATGGGGATTCTTCAAATGAACAATGGTGTAGTTTCCGGTTGTGACCAGTATGGTTTCCTCCCACGCATCCAGATATTCGAGCTTAAGGTAAGCTGTGCCTTCATAGGATTTATGGATCTTGGTGAGGATAAAATCGGTTAATAGGTTATGTTTGAGGAACAAGTGGGCAATGTCAGCGCCTCCGACGACGAAGATTTTCCGATCTTGCCACTCTTCCTGATGGGCCAGGAAACCTTCGATCGACGACACAACCGTACAGACAGGAATATCGAGGGCGTGGCGGGAAAACACGACAGGGGTGCGCTCTTGGAAAAAGAGCATAGGCACGGTTTCAAAGGTTTTTCGTCCCATGACCACCACATGCCCTCGGGTTTTCTCACGAAAGTGAGCGAGCTCTTCCGGGTAATGCCAAGGAATTTCCCCTCCCTTTCCAATCATCCCTCGCGGGTCCGCGGCCATAATGCCTGTGATGGAAGGGAGGGGCATGGGTTATAACTGTGTTGCGGGTTTAAAAAATAAGTTGCGATGGTGAAACATTTCTCTCTCCTATAAAAACACGCACATGTCCTACAATGTGGGGCTGAAATTTACAGATGTCAACTGGGATTCAGATAAAAATTGCCATCTAATAAATTTGACGGTCCGGTCTAATGGGGCTAAAATTAAACCATAAGGGACGCCTTCGTAACGCTTTCTTTACCATACCCATTCTATAATAACTAAAAATGAAAGGGACGATCTACATGAATATCATCATTACGGGTAAAAAATTTGAGGTTGGAGAGAGCCTCAGAGCAGAAACAGAAAATAAAATTCGCGAGCTTTCTGAGAAATATGATTTGCATCCTGTGGAGACGAAGGTTTTCTTTGCAAAAGATAATAGTTATTTGATTCGATGTGATATCGAGATGCATTTGGGTCGCGGGCTTTATGTGCGGGCCCATAAGGACGCCGATGAGGCGCGGGCAAGTTTGGATGAGGCTTTTGATACTTTTGAGCAACGCTTAAAGCGGCATAAAAGTAAGCTCATTGACCAGAAGAGGCACGAGCCGACTCATAAAGAGAGGCAAGAGCTTCATTATTCTGTTATCAACCCCCAACATGATGAACCAGAGGTGGTTGAGGATAATCCGCTTGTGATTGCGGAGATGAAGCGACACCTGCCTTTGCTCACGGTGAGTGAAGCGGTGATGCATCTTGATTTGTCGAATGAACGGGCTGTTCTTTTTCATAATGCGGCCGATAACCAACTCAATGTTGTGTATTGGCGTGCAGATGGGAATGTGGGCTGGATGGCGCCTTCCCAGAATGAGCAATAGATGGAGGGGGGCGTCGTGGGACTCATCGTTTTCCTGATTTGGCTGTTTGGATATGAGCGGCCACGGCGAAAGGCGACCCTGGAGAAACTTGAAGCCTTGCAGAAAACGGTGGAAGTGCTTAATCGCAAAATCCAAAAGTTGGAAAAGGCGGCGCATACCCCAGGGAAAGGATCATAATATGATGAGGGTTCTTTTTTGCACGCTTTTGATTGCTTCCTCGATGGCGAGCGCGCAATCTGAGGATGTGACGTGGATTCACACGGATGAGCCTGCACAAAATAAGGATCTCCATCCTTTTTTTACAGAATCGAAGTCGGTTCAATTGCTTGACATCATCAATAAATTGACGCGGCGTGTCGATGTTCTTGAAAAACGTGTTGCAGTCCTTGAAAAAGAGGCTACAGGGCGGTAAGATGTTAGTTTGTCATCCTCGGTTCTAAGAAGTACTCAGCCCCTTCCAGGGGCAAGCACTTCTAAGCCCGCGGATGACAAGGAAAAGTGCCCGCCGTTTTTTAATGAGATACACATGACCCTCCCCGAAGCTTTTTGTCGCAAACATGGTTTGAAGGTTGTTATTGTTGGACGCCCGAATGTGGGAAAATCAACACTCTTCAATCGATTGTGCGGGCGGCGTCTCGCGATTGTTCACGATATGCCAGGTGTGACCCGCGATTCCAAGGAGGCCTTTGGCCAACTTGGAGACATCCCCTTGCGGCTTGTGGATACGGCGGGACTTGAGGAAAAGAGTGATGATCCCCTCATGGGGGGTATGAAAAGTCAAGTTACAGAAGCCCTTGAGGGGGCTGATGTCATTTTGTTTGTGATTGATGGGCGCGCTGGTGTTGTCCCTGCCGATGAATTTTTTGCAAAGCTTCTTCGCAAGGTTTCCCCCCCCGTTCTTTTGCTGGCCAATAAATGTGAAGGACGCGGAGGCGACCAAGCGCTCGCGGAGGCGTGGGGGTTTGGTTTTGGAGAGCCGATTGCCCTTTCTGCTGAACATGGCTTAGGTCTTGAAACGCTTTATGCGGCTTTGGCGGCTCTCTATAAGGGGCCTCTCTACAGGGAAGAAGAGGTGGCGGAAGATGAAGAGACGCCCCCCCTGCATCTTGCGATTGTGGGACGGCCGAATGTGGGAAAGTCGACCCTTTTTAATCAATTGATAGGCCATGAGCGCGTCCTTACAGGACCGATTGCGGGTTTGACGCGAGATGCGATTGGGGTAGAGTGGCTTTATGAAGGTCACCCCATTCGCCTCATCGATACAGCGGGCATGCGGCGGCGGGCGAATGTGTCGGAAAAGCTTGAAAAGCTTGCCGTGAATGAAAGCCTTTCTGCGATTCAATATGCCCAAGTGGTTGTGTTGGTTGTGGATGCTACTCAACCTCTTGAAAAACAGGATCTTCATATTGCGTCGCAAGTGATTGAAGAGGGGCGCTGTCTTATTTTAGGACTCAATAAGTGGGATTTGGTGTCGAATCGGGATGAGCTTCTGACCCACTTGAAGGCTCTTTTGACGACCGTCTTGCCGCAAGTGCGGGGGATTCCTCTTGTGCCTCTTTCGGCTTTGACAGGGCGTAATAAGGACAAGTTAATGGAGGCCGTTCTGGAAATGTATGCTCTGTGGAACCAGCGGGTTCCCACGGCAAAGCTCAATCAATGGCTTGAAGAGTTGGTATCTCATCACCCCCCTCCTTTGGTGGCGGGGCGACGTCTCAAGGTCAAGTATATGACTCAGATTAAGACACGGCCACCCACTTTTGTGCTCTTCTCGAGTAAGGCGAGTGAGTTGCCCGATTCTTACGGGCGGTATGTGGTGAATGGATTACGAGAAGCTTTTGGATTTAAGGGCGTCCCCCTTCGGCTTTCGGTGCGTTCGACAAAAAATCCTTATGCGGAGAGTTAGGCTTTTGTGTCCGAAAGGTGTGGTCAAGCCTCAGAATCCTTAAATAAAGCAAGCGACTTTCTTTGAGCAACTCTCTTAAGCGGAGGGGCAGAGCTGGATCCCTTTCAGAGGCGGTATTGAGGCAGGCGAGTTTTCGAAAGACCTCATACTCTTTTGAGAGGGCTTCCTCCCTTGAGATGGCTTGGGTGTGTACCGCCTTTTGCACCATGAGCCATGCAGAGATTTGGCTGAGCCGGATGGCAACGCGCATCGCTTCGTGGGTAATGCGATTCCGTTCTTGAAGGGTAAGCTTTTTAACATCTAAAGGGGCTTGCCATTTTAAGTAATCTCGTGAGGTACGTAATAAATCATCGGTTTCTGTATAAGTTTTGTCTAAAAATACATTGGAAAACTTCATAAAAAATCACCCTTGTTCACTGTTTTAATATATTTATTGTACACCACAACATATTAATATTTTACTGATGGACGTGTAAAATTTTTGAAAATGGGAAGGCGTTTATGAGCCGGGAACCCTTGTTTTTAAGGGGAGGGACGTGCTAAAAGGCCATTATATGTCAATTTATTTTAAGAAGCGCTGCGCGCTATTTTCATGAAGGAGTAAGGTTGGTATGCCAAAAATGACTTTTATTAAGCCTGATGGGGAACGCATTGACGTTGATGCTCCCAATGGGTTGTCTGTTCTCGAAATCGCCCATGAAAATAGTGATAAGATCTTTTTAGAGGGAGCATGTGAAGGATCTTTGGCCTGTTCCACCTGTCATGTTGTTGTGGAGCCGGAGTGGTTTGAGCTTTTGGCAACGCCCACAGAAGATGAAGAGGATATGTTGGATCTAGCCTTTGGTCTCACCCAGACCTCCCGGTTGGGATGTCAAATCATTATGTGTCCTGAATTTGATGGCCTTGTGGTGCGATTGCCTGCAGCAACGCGCAATATGCTGGGGTAGAGGGGCCTCGCCTGTCATCCCCGGCTACGCCGGGCTGAGTCGGCGGCAAGCACTACTAACTCGGGGATGACAAGCATTTATTATTCACGGAGACTCACATGAATACCTGCAACCTTACCATTTCTGATCTCAGGCTGTGGGTACACTTGGGATGCTCAGAGGAAGAAAAATATCATCCCCAGCTTGTCCGTGTTGATCTCACCCTTTCTTTTCCAACCCCTCCTCTAGCCATGACCACCGACCGTTTAGAAGAGACGGTGTGTTATGCCCAAATTGTTCATCATCTTCAGGAAGCTGTGGAGGAAAAGCGGTTCAACCTGATCGAACATTTGACCCATACCCTTTACGACGTTGTTCGTGATTACTTAGGGGAGCACGATGTTAGTCTGAAGATATGTGTCAATAAGATGGCGCCGCCTGTGCCAGGTGTCCATGGGGGCGTGTCCTTTTCTTACGGTCAAGGGTGAAGGGATGTCCCTCTACTCTATTGCCCTTGGATCCAATATGGGGAATCGACTTGCCAATCTCGGGCGGGCGGTGGCGCTCCTTGAGGAACGGTATTTTTCGCGATTAAAGTTATCTCCTGTTCTTGAAACACCTGCTCTTTTACCCGCAAATGCGCCTGCAGACTGGGACATTCCTTATCTGAATATGGTGGTGCGGGGGACAAGCGATCTTTCGCCTGAGGCATTGTTAGCAGGGCTTAAGGACATTGAAAAAACCGTGGGACGGGAGGAAACCCATGAGCGGTGGGGGCCCCGTCTGATTGATTTAGATATCGTGTTGTGGGACGGTCCTTCCTTTATATCCCCTACACTGACCATTCCTCATGTGGAGCTTTTGAATCGGCCGTTTTTGATTCATCTCCTCGCGTTGCTGGATCCGCAGTGTCGTTATCCGGGTGGTAAAACGTTTGGGGAGATGGCTCATCTTTTGCCCGATATTGACACCTGTTATACGCAGAGCTTTGTGCTGAATCCAAAGTTGGTGGGGATTGTGAATCTTACCCCTGACTCTTTTTCCGATGGGGGCCAGTATGTTGATCCGGAGAAAGCCATTTCTCATGCGAAGCAGCTGGTGGCTGAGGGAGCAACGGTTGTTGAGTTGGGTCCGCAATCGACACGGCCGCAGGCGGTCCTGGTTGATGCGGAGACAGAATATGCACGGCTGCATCCGATCCTTGAGGGGCTCTCTGATGATATCAAACAGAATGATATTACGATTAGTCTCGATTCCTTTTTGCCCGAGACGATTTTAAAGGTTTTAGAAAATTACCCGATCTCCTGGATTAATGATGTGACGGGAAATTTGGAGGATCGGACTTTAAGGACCATTGCGGAGCGGGGGCTTAAAATTGTAGTGATGCATTCTCTCTCGATACCCCCCCCACAGAGATCAATGCTTGGATTTTGACCGGTCGGCCGTTGAGAGTCTTAACCAATGGAGTGAGCTTAAAATCCGTCATCTGGAGTCTTGTGGGTTCCAAAGAGAGCATATTATTCTTGATTCAGGTATTGGGTTTGGGAAGTCAGCTTATCAAAATCTTTTCCTCCTGCAGCACGTGGAGCAGTTGAAACAATTTGGATGTGAGGTGATGGTCGGGCATTCTCGGAAGCGTTTTATTTCTTCTTTTTCTCACGCAGAGGCGCGAGACCGCGATCTTGAGACGGTGGCAGTTTCCTTGGCGCTTGCAGAGCAGGGCGTGGATTATCTGCGTGTGCATCATGTGCGGAATCATCAGCGGGCATTGGTTGCCTATCAGTTATCAGTTAATCGGTAACTTACCCGCGCAAGCGCGGGAATTATACCTGGGTCCCCGCCTGCGCGGGGATGACAAGTGGGGTGCCTGTCACGCTGTTCGCAAAGGCCTTCGTAATTGTTATATCCACACATCTTCCTAACAATTCAGCGGGGGCTGTGATGTAGGTGGATTGGAAGTGAGGGGTTTTGCCGAGCAGTTGGCCCTCCTGCTTTCCGACGCGATCAAAAAGAACGGATTGGGTGGTGCCAATGGACTTCTCATTAAACGCTAGTTGTTGGGCGTTGAGGAGATCTTGAAGGCGGCCAAGGCGCTCTGCCATGATGTCCTCTGGGACTTGATCATTCATCAGCGCCCCTGGTGTGCCTGGCCGTGGGCTGTATTTAAAGGAGTAGGCTTGGGCATAGCCCACAGCCTCGATAAGGGCCAATGTCGCTTGAAAATCCTGTTCGGTTTCGCCTGGAAAGCCGACGATAAAGTCAGAGGAGAAGGCCATGTCGGGACGAAAGGCGCGCATTTTCTCAATGAGTTTCAGGTAGTGAGCGGCGGTGTGCTTCCGGTTCATGGCTTCCAAAATGCGGTCTGATCCGGACTGGATGGGAAGATGGAGGAACGGCATCACCTGAGGGATGTCGCGGTGAGCCACCATGAGTTCCTCATCCATGTCTCTGGGGTGGGACGTTGTATAGCGTAAACGCAGCAGCCCTGGCAGGCACGCGAGCGCTTCCATCAAACGTCCGAGCCCCCATGTATTTCCATCGGGTCCATCGCCATGATAAGCATTCACATTTTGTCCCAGAAGTGTGATTTCCTTGGCACCTTTCTCTACAAGTCGTTTGCATTCGTCGATGATCGCCGTTACAGGACGGGAGTATTCAGCTCCCCGGGTATAGGGGACGACGCAAAAGGTGCAGAACTTATCACAGCCTTCTTGAATGGCCACAAAGGCTGTCGCTTCTACAGTGCTGTGCTCTTGGGGAAGAAAGTCGAATTTGGATTCGGCGGGAAAGTCTACATCCAGTACCCCTCGGCCAGGACCTTGTGCTTTGCCTTGTTTGTTTTCTTGAGACCGGTGGGCACGGGCAATCATTTCGGGGAGGCGGTGATAGGTTTGGGGACCTAAGACAATGTCCACATAAGGGGCCCGCCGCATGATTTCACCGCCTTCGGCTTGCCCCACACACCCGGCAACCGCCACAATCATTTTATCATCTTTATGGGCGCGAATGCGGCCTAAGTCAGAGTAGACTTTTTCCTCTGCCTTTTCCCGAATATGACATGTATTGAGGATGACCAAATCCGCACCTTCCGGATTTTCGATCACAGCGTAGCCGAGAGGTTTCAAGATGTCGGTCATGCGCTGCGCATCATAAAAATTCATTTGGCAGCCATAGCTTTTGATGTAAAGCTTCTTGGTGGTCATGCGGCTGCCTCTTTTGGATGCTTAAAAGCGTTTACGAGTCCCTCTTGAACAACCTGAAAGGCGGCATGAGCCAGTTCCTTGCGAGAGTTATAGTTCTGGGGGGCGAGGGAGGGGTGAAACTCCACAATGACCTGAATGGTTCCCCATTGGCTCAGATCCCATAGGTGCGGTCCCAGGTCCATATCCAGACTAAACCAACCGCAGCGTTTGCGCATAAAGCGGGGCATGGGGAGGCCGTCCCATCCCGCATAGGTGATGGTGATGGGTTGAACCGTCATGTTTTTGATGATGGCAACATCAAAGAAAGAACTTCCAAAGGGGAGGACGCGGCAGCCATCTGTTGTTGTCCCTTCTGGGAAGAGAATGAGACTATCCCCCTCCTCAACACAGGCGAGGAGTTTTTCCATGCCATCAGCGATGGCTGTTCGATTTCTTTCAATGTAGATGGTCCCTTGATTTGTTGCGCAAAGACCCATAAAAGGCCATTTTGCGACTTCTTGTTTTGCGACAAATCGGGCGGGAATGATTCCCCCTAAAACAAGGATATCGATGTAACTGGAATGATTCGCCACAAAGAGGGTCGGCCTTTTTGTCGTCATCTTGCCTCTGATGGTGATCTGATATCCTACCGCTCGACACCATGCGGATAAAATAAATCTTCCATAAGGGTAGCAGAGAGGACTCTTCATCTTCGCCAAGAGCCAGTGGAAAGGAATGAAAAGCAGGGTTATGCCGGCAAAGCAGCACAGGCGCCAGATGGCACGTCCATAGGCACGTGGCATTATATCTTTTCTCCAAACGCGGAGGGGTGAGAGTATCTTTGGGAATAACGTCCGGTGACCTTCTCTCTTGGGACAATGATGCAGATGTCAATTGAGTTAAAGGGGTGATCAACATAGGCCCCCTCTCCAACATACCCTCCTGCTCGCAAATAGGCTTTTATGAGAGGAGGTAATTGGCGGAGGGCTTTTTTGGGTTGGACTTCTTCGGCGGGCAGGAGGTTCATTTCCTGGTAATGACTGGGGAGCGCGCGGGCTCTGAGTTCTGGAGGGGCTAAATGGTTGTGGTAGAGGTAGGATAAAGCCTGTTTGTACTGGGATACATCCGTCCCTATGAAGCTGGCGCATCCAAAGCAAAGGTTTACCCGATTTTGTTGAATATAGGCGCCGATTCCTCTCCAGAGCAACTGCATGGTGGGTCGTGTTCGGTAGGCTTTTTGAACACATGATCTTCCGAGTTCCATGATCTGACCGGGGACTGTTATCAGTTTGCTGATGTCAAATTCGCTTGCTGTAAAATAACTGCCATACTCAAGGGCTGCTTCTCGTAGCATGAAGCGGTAGGTTCCGACTGTTTTATTGGTGGCAATATCGATCACCAGCAGAACATCGCAAAAATCGTCAACGGGTGAGACATCTTGCTTGAGAGAGGCCATTGTGGGGTCAGATTGGGCCCCACACTCTTCATAAAAAACCTCATAACGTAGGCGTTGAGCCGCTTTGATGTCATCCTCTGAGCGCGCCAAACGTACCTCAAGTGTTCCCGATTTAAGAGGAGGGAGGGTTTTCTCAAAACGATTGAAAGCGATCAAGGGTTCTGCCATTTTCTCTAGAAGTTCTCCATATCTCAGGTGTTAGGGGTCAGAAAACAGGCGTCCGGAAAGAAAATCTGATTCTTATTTTCTAATTCCTGCTTCCCGCTTACGCGGCGATAACAATGGAGTATATGTCCTTCTTCATCTGGGTGCAAGAAGACCGATACCCTCGTTGAGGGATATCGGCCTTTGAGAGGGGACGTTACGCAGCGACTTCAGATTGGCGTCCACGACGTGTGCCAAGACCAATGTCCTTGGCCAGGTTGCTGCGGCGCTTAGCATAGTTTGGTGCTACCATGGGGTAGTCTTTTGCCAAGTTCCAACGCTCCCGGTATTGATCAGGTGTCATATTGTAGGCTGTTTTGAGGTGGCGCTTGAGCATTTTCAAACGACGGCCGTCTTCAAGGCATACGATGTAATCAGGTTGGATAGAATCTTCAATCGTAACTGCTGGGTCGGGACGGTCATGCAGTAAAACTGAATGTCCTGATGCAATATTGCAGAGGCTGCGGTGGATTTGTAAAATGAAAGCAGGAAGGTTGTCGGCTTCCATTTCATTATTAGAGACATAAGCTGCAACAACGTCCGCCACTAATGGCATGATGTCTAGGGATTCATTTCGTTCTGTCATGATGTTACCTTTCGTTTAATTGACTTGTATGCTTTTTATTTCATTATGAAAGGATCGTCAACATCTTTTTTGTTTTTAATAAATCCTTTCTGTTTTGGGAGGTATTCGTGTAATTTTTTTTGAAAAGTCATCGCGCAAATATATGTATTGTTTTCTCGAGCGTAATAATTTTTTCTTTTCCCTAAAAGTGTAAAGGCATGCTTTTGGTAAAAGGAAAGGGCAGGGATATTATCCTCAGCCACCTCAATGAAAAGGCTCTGGATCTCTTTTCTTTTTAAACGGGCACATAAAGCGTTTAAAAGGGCACTACCGCGCCCTTTCTGGCGGGCATGGGTAGCAATTACAAAGGTCAATATTTCTGCTTCGTCCTCTATTTCTCTCCAGAGGATATATCCGAGCAAATTCTCTTTTTCTCGCATTTGTATCCCAAAGGTGTGGGGAGTTTGGAGCAATTCTTGAAAAGATGTGTCACTCCATCCTGTGAAGAAAGCCTCTTGATGCAAGGTGGAGGCTTCCCGGTAATCCCTTAAGGTAAGGGGAGAAAGTGTCATCTCAGGGGACCTTAACGATTGTATTCCCCGGTTGCTTAACTGTAATCATGCCTGCCCACGTGCACATAAGCATTGCGGATTTATCAAGAGCGGGCACTCCTTGTACGAGGACAGTTGTTGCTCCAGAAATCCAGGGAGCCGTCGTGACAGGAACACAGGGCATGGGGGTCAGCACACCATTTGCGGCTGCGGTCGCGGCCGCGACTGTCGGATTTGCAAGTGAGGTGCACATGGCGAAGGGCGTAATATTCGCCATGGGGGCGATATCCGAGATGTTTCCCATTAACATACTTGAGACCATGACTTTTCGTGTGGGGAGGACGACAAAGGGTGTTGGAGCTGTACCATGTGAGCAGGCTAAAATTCCTGCTCCTCCAACGACGGCGAAGCTCACACGGCCTCCTGGGGAAAGATGAGGTATCCTTGAGGATCATAGAGTTCCGGGGCACGTACAAGACGACCCTGCTCAAAGGTGAGGATTTGTCGTACGGTCCCGTTTTCATCGTAAGTGATAAAATCGCCGTGGCGTTTGCCTTGAACGTATGCGCCTGATTCGAGGAGGGCGCCGCTCGGATAATACCTGAGGCTTTGTCCTTCCAGGATATCCTTCACATAGTGGACGACCTGTTGGAGGGAACCATAGGCATCATAAGTGAGGGAAGCCCCCTGCTTGAGCCCATGTTCATGATGGATGCGGGCGTGTATATTGCCGTCTTCGTCATAGTAAATTGCCTCCCCGTGTTGTTTGCCTTCATGAAAATGGGTGGAAAGTTGCGGGATATTATGGTTGTAAAAAGTTGCTGGGCCATGAGGGAGTCCTTTCTCGTACGTCATCTTGTATTCGAGACGTCCCTCATCGTCATAGTGAACGGATTCTCCGTGAAGCTGTCCCTCTTCAAAGGGTTGAGAGGGAGCCGTTTCGTTGTGAATGGGGTCATTATCCATTGAGATTTACCAGGGCTCCCTTGATGGTTGTTGTGGCACCTTGCAATGTAAGGGGGCCGCTAGCTTTAACAGTGGTTGGTCCTTTGGTTGTGAGTTCAGCACTTGAGTCCGATGTGAGCGTAATGGTTTTAGCCTTAACGCTAAAATTTTGGGTGCACGTAATGGACATGTTTCCTGTAACTGTAAAAGTGGCGTTGCCTTTTTTACATGTGACCGTCATATTTCCTTCTTTAATTTCAATCAGATGATTGCCCTTTGTAATTTTTAAAGAACTATTGGCTTCGACAGCGATATTGAGGTCTTTTTGGGCATGCCAATAAATTTCTTCCTTTCCTTTTTTATCCTCAATCCAAAATTCATTGTTACCTGCTCCCTTGAACGTCTTGCTTTTGAGTGTTGATTTTGTATCGTTCTTGGGCAAGTAAGGGGGAAGGTGGTCCCCGTTATAGACAGATCCAATAACGAGGGGGTTGTCAGGATCCCCGTCAATGAAGGAAACGACAACTTCCATGCCAACACGCGGTGTAAAGACGGTTCCCCATCCTTGACCGGCCACTGTTGTGGCGACCCGGATCCAACAGGAGGTAGGCTTTTCCTCTTTTGAGGGATCCCAGTGAAAACGTACTTTTATGCGTCCGTATTTATCTGTCTCGATTTCTTCTCCCATCTTCCCGGTCACTTTTGCTGTTTGTGTTCCGTAAATACGCGGTTTAGGCGTGAGGGCGGCGGGTCGAAAAGGCGTGTGTGCGGGAAAAGCTTCAAAATGGTTTGTGTAAAGAGACTCGGGCTCCTCAGGGGAGAGGTGCGCTTCGTGAATGATCTCATAGAGTGTGTATTCGATGTTTGCGTCGTGACGAGGGTGATCCTTGAGCTTAAACTTATATCCTGCAAGAAAGAAAGGATTTGTTGATGTTCCTTTGACGATTGTCTTCGGACACTCGAGCTCTTCCAATTGAATCTTGGCGAGAGCTTCTCCTTCGCTTTTTGTTTTATAGATTTCTTTGTAGGTTGTAAGCGTGCCATGCATGGGTTTTTCAGCTGCATGGGCTTTCAGAGGCGTCTTCGGGGTTAAGTAGTTGAAGCTTAATCGGTTTACAGCGCTTGTTCCGAGTTGTTTTTTAATAAAACACGAGGTGACCGTTAGGAGGAACGGATCTTGACCCTGTCTGTCATCGAAACTCGCAGAGGGTTCATGGGGGCACGCTTTATGGGCTGAAGGGGCATCTCCAAGAACGAGTCTATGTCCTTCTGGCGTTTGGTCGAAAAAATAAAAGATTCCTTCTTCTTCCATGAGGCGCGACACAAAATCAAAGTCGGTTTCATTGTACTGCACACAAAAATCACGCACGCGTTTTCCATGTTTGTGGACCTTGTCCTCATGGGGGAGTTTATGGTCCTTGAACACTTTTTTGATAATGGTATGGGCAGATTGATGTTGAAAAGAGCGGCATTGGCCTGAAAACTTTAGAAGCCAGAAAGCGGGATAGAGGGTCGCTCGATACACTGTTTCCAGATCATAAGATGGATGTGCTTTCGGAAGATTAAACGGCGTCCCCTCTTGTTCGAAGTGTCCGATCATTCCGGTGAAAGTTCGCGTTTTATCCCCTGCTGTTATGGAAACGGTGGCAAGTTTTCCCAATATTTTTTCAAAAGGAGCGGTGCGACTGGGTGAGAGAAGTGTTAGCTGGTATTCGAACAGAGAGGATAAACGCTCAATGCCATGAAACTGGATGAGTGTGAACGCGGGTCCCCCGTGTATTTTCACACTCATAAACACTTTTTTGTTTTTATTGGGCACGAATGACCTTTGTTTATGTCTTTAGATATGCCTGTCAACTTTATGCATTTATCACGCTTCTGTCATCCCCTAAGGAGGGGCCAATTTTTGAAATGAGCCGTGTTGTACTTTGTCCTTCGACAAGGTCAACAAGGTAGACCTGTCCCCCGTAGCTTTGGATAAAGGGAGCTCCTGCCAGTTGGCTGATGGTATAGTCGGCGCCCTTCACAAGGGCATCAGGCCTGAGGTGTTGGATCAATTCAAGAGGGGTTTCTGAGTCGAATAAAACAATCATGTCCACATGCTCAAGAGCGGCAAGGACAAGAGCGCGCGCTCTCTCTTGTTGTACAGGACGGGTGGGACCTTTGAGGCGTTGGACGGAGGTATCCGTATTGAGGCCAACAATGAGTTTGTCTCCCTTTTTCTTGGCTTGACTTAAAAGGGAGATATGACCCGGATGGAGGAGATCAAAACACCCATTCGTAAAGACAAGGCGCTGTCCTTGTTGTTTCCATTTCTGCGTGGTCTCTTGCGCCTCTTCCCAGGAAACAATTTTTTGCTCATGGGCTTGCGCTTCGAGATGGAGGGCTGTTTGAAGTTCCGTTTGCCTTACGATGGATGTGCCCACTTTAGCGACAACAAGACCTGCGGTAACATTGGCGAGATGCATTGTTTTGGCAATGGGAAGACCTGATGCAATCCCCATTGCAAGGGTCGCAATGACGGTGTCGCCTGCACCGGAGACGCTACAAATTTCCCGTGCTTGGGTAGGACTATGTTCAACGTGTCCTGAGGCTTCAATGAGGGTCATCCCCTCTGCATCCCGTGTGACAATCATGGTTGAAATCGCGTGTTGTTTCAGGATGGTTTGAGCAGCTGCGATGATTTCGTCATCGGTTTGGACGGGCATATGAGTTGTTTCTGCAAGCTCCTTGCGGTTAGGTGTGAGGAGCGTTGCTCCTTCATACAGGCTATAATCCCGTCCCTTTGGATCCACGACTATAGGCTTTCCTTGACGATTTGCTTCTTGGATAAGCGCTCGCAATCCTTTCCGGGAGAACATTCCCTTGGCATAATCAGAAAGAATGACAAGATCATGATTGGGAAGGGTGGTCTTGAAGAGGTTGAAAAGATCGGATTCGAGTTCGTCCGTTAAAGATAAAACCTGTTCCTGATCTGTCCGTAGGATCTGTTGGTTGGATGCAATAAAGCGTGTCTTTACCGTTGTGGTGCGACGCTCATCAACCAGGAGATAGGATTTTACGTTCGAAAGGGCGTCGAGCCTCTTTTGCAGTTGCTCGCCGTCTCTATCGTTGCCAATCACGGAAATGAAGGTGACGCTTGCGCCGAGGGCCTCCAAATTGCGGACAACGTTTGCGGCGCCCCCGACTGTGGTGGTTTCGTCTTCGATATGGAGGACGGGAATGGGAGCTTCAGGGGAAATTCTTGAGGTTTTCCCTCTGACAAATCGATCGATCATCGCGTCCCCGATGCAGAGAATGCGGGTCTTGGAAAATGCGTTTAAAAAATCATGGGGCATGTTGCTCTCTTTTCCTTATGTTACCAAGCCTAAGCTATGTTCGATTGCTCCGCAGAGCATTTGTCCCAATGTAATGTGCATTTCTTGGATACGTGATGTTGTTGCTGAGGGGACTTTTATCAGAATATCTGCATACTGGGGAAGGAGCCCTCCCGTGCCGCCTGTAAGGCCTACTGTTGTGAGGCCCTTGGATCGAGCAGTCTCAAACGCCTTGAGGACATTGGGGCTTTTTCCAGAGGTTGAGATCCCAATAGCCACATCTCCCTCCTGGCCTAAGGCCTCAATTTGACGGGAAAAGAGGTATTCAAAGCCAAAATCATTGCCAATGGCTGTAAGCGTTGAAGAATCTGTTGTCAAAGCAATCGCGGCAAGGGCGCGGCGATCCTTTATATACCGAACCGTGAGCTCTGTGGCGAGGTGCTGCGCATCGGCAGCACTTCCCCCATTCCCAAAAAATAAAAGTTTTTTGCCATTTTTGAGGGCATGCACGGAAGCGTCTACCCACTGGGCAAAGGGGTCCCTCAGTTGCTCAAAGGTTGCTTTTGCGACATGAAGATGCTCTTCTCCTTCCGCGCTATAGAAGGTGTGCAGGTTGAATGATGATTGTGTCATTCTGAATACTTCCCATCGTTATTTCTGATTTCTTATAAAGTGTTTAGAGTTCAAGTGCAAGGAATGGATGCTTACCCATTAACGGATATGTAACCTCGAGGTGATAGCATCGAATATGACGCTGTAACATTATATGACTAACATACACGGCTTTAGCGTCATAACAGGAGAATGAAAATGACTGTAACAAAAAACCTTATACTTAATGCCGCCATCATCATCGGGATGACCTTAACCTTTTCTGGAGCCGTAGTCGCCGAAAACGTTACCGAACAATGTTCTGAGAGTTGTAAATTGTATCATGGTGACTATCAGTACTGCATGAAGGAATGTGCAACAGAGAATCAATGACATAGTGCACAAAGATCCTTTATCCTTTGCTCTCGCCTTGGCAATCTAGACTATGCCGTGGCGAGCTCTCCGAAATTTTTGACCCGATAAAAAGTATGTGATAGTTTTGCACGATGAAACTTGTCCTCCTTGACCGTGATGGCGTGATTAACAAAGATCTTCCAACCTCTGTGAGAAAGCGGGAGGAATTTACCCTTCTGCCGCGGGTTGGGGAGGCGATTCGGCGTCTCAATGAGGCGGGGATTCCGGTTGCGATTGTGACGAACCAGGCGGTTGTGGGGCGTGGGGACATCACAGACGCGGATCTTGAGGATATCCATCTCCATATGGCGGCTCTTTTGAAAGAAAAGGGAGCTTTTATTGATCTCATTTTTACCTGTACGTCGGCAGATAAAGATGATCCTCGGCGCAAGCCGAATCCAGGCCTTGTATGGGAAGCTTTGGAGACATTTGAGGTTCAGCCTCAAGAAGCGGTTCTTATTGGGGATGCGTTGCGCGATCTTGAGGCGGCCCATAAAGCGGGATGTCCCTCTATCCTCGTGCGGACGGGGAAGGGAGCTGAAACTGAGCAAGAGCTGCCGGGGGCAGTGGTTCCGCTGGCGATTGTGGACGATTTGTTTGATGCGGTGGGGTGGTTGCTGAGTACGTAGTTAGAGGTGTCATCCCCGGCTTAGTTCCTCTTACCCCCAACTTGTTGGGGGTGTAGAGGAACTTGACCGGGGACCCAGAGGCCAAGGTATGAAAGAATTTTTGCGCTCTGGGTCCCCGACTCGCCACGGCGAAGCCTCTTGGCGTAGCCGGGTCAAGACCTTCTAGGCCCCCGCAAAGCGGGGACTGAA
>JABDEE010000001.1 GCA_013287205.1 Alphaproteobacteria bacterium | reverse complement strand
AATGAAGGCTGGATCGCTTCCAAGATTCCCACAGGTATCCAAATAATTGGCCATCGCGATCTCGTTTCCTGCTGCTCCACTTCCCACATAGCCTGCCCAGGATTGGTCCGCGTTTACGTTGACGCTAACGCTTGTTGGGAGATTATAAGCCACGGAATAGACAAGAAGAGAAGAGGAGGTTAGCGGCCCATAGTTACCCGTGATGCTGTTCCCATGTGCTGAATCTGCACTCATAATCATGAAAGACCGCCCTGCCAAGACACTCGCAGAAGAGGTGCTGGTCACATTAAGCGTTGCTCCCCCCAGGGTGGCGGTGGAAGGGGAAGTGGAACCTGGCACATTGAGTATTTGAACTGGATGGGAATCACCTCCTCCTGTTGCTGTTCCTATGGCCGCCTGGTAGGTGGCACCTGATGAAAGTATGAGGTTGGCAGAGGTGACCCAGCCACTAGGCAGCGTTCCCCCCAGCTGCGCCCCATTCACGCCCGAAGAAAATGTTCCCCCACTTGATACAATGAGGCTCGCCACTGTACCCAGTCCACTTATCGCATCATTCCCATAATAACTACCATCCATGAAGAGGGTTCCGCCAGATGCAACATTGATTGTCGTCTGGCCATATGCATTACTATTCAAAAAATAACTGCCATCGGTCAACGACAGAGATCCATAGATATTTGTGATCATGTTGCCAGTGTTCGCATTCTGAAAGTAACTAGTATTTGTCAATGACAGCGATCCATAGACATTTGTCGTCATATCTCCAGTACCATCATTATAAAAACAACTGCCATCGGCCAACGACAACGATCCATATACAGCTGTTGTCATATTTCCTACAGTATTGCTAGGATCGCTAATCATATTCTGAAAGAAGCTGCCATTGGTCAATGACACCGATCCGTGCACAGTTGTTGTCATATTGCCTACAGTGGTGCCAACACCGTCACTCGCATTCTGAAAGGAGCTGTTATCCAATGACACAGATCCATACACAGTTGTTGTCATGTTTCCTGCATCGCCGCCGGTGCCATTGCGAAACTGACTGCTATTTGAGAGAATGAGGGACCCGGACACAGATGTGTTCATATCCCCTGCGGTCGGACCATTTGAAAAGAAACTGTTATTTGAGAGAATGAGGGACCCGGACACAGATGTGTTCATATCTCCCGTTGTGGCCTGATTTTGAAATTGACAGTTTGTTCCTCCTGAAAGGGTAAGAGAGGCTCCCTGATTAATGGTGGTTATCATCTTTCCACTACTGTTCCCAGCATTTGAAAAAGTGCTCCCAGCTCCTGAGAGAGTAATTGAAGACCCTGAATAGAGGGTGGTCGTCATATCGCCTGAACCCAAATTAAGAAAGCTGTTTCCTGCCAAAAGGGTAATCGAAGAGCCCTGATTAAGTGTTGTTGTCAGTTTTAACCCTCCTCCAGATTGATTTTGAACCACACTCCCTCCAGAAAGAGTGAGGGAAGATCCCTGATTAAGGGTTAGGGCCATATCCCCGATGCTTGAAAGAAAGTGACAACTACCCGAAGATCCTGAAAAGAAAACAGAGGCACCTTGATTGAGGATTAAAGGACCACCATTCTCAAAGAAACTATCGTTTGAAAAGTAAAATATTCCTGGCCCTGTGAAGGTCAGGCTATTCGCTTGGGACAATGCTCCATCGATCCCAGCGGTACTAATCGTAAACCCTCCTGGTACATTTGTGAGGTTAATCGTAGCGGCATTAAAAATGCTTAAACCTGCAGAAAGAATTGTCGATAGACCACTCATCGTTGGGTTGAAATTGACGGTGTTACCAGCACCCCCACCCGCAGCACTGAGCTGAGTTTGAAATCCTGTTGGATCGGTAGCCGTTGTGCTATCGACCGTATAAGTCGTCGCCCATCCAGACGCCCCGACGACCATTCCCCCGATAAGACAGAGGATCGTTCTCAGAAATCTACGACACCCCTTTGATGGCTCTTTCCGACCCATGAAGACTTCTCCGTTCTTTTTAAGGCTTAGCTTTGTTGTGCACACCATCGCTTATTTATGAAAAATATGTCAAGAATTTTAGGCAACAGCAGGAAAACTGTCCTGCCCCCTGACTCCCGTCTCCTGACTTACACCATCACCATGCCGCCATTAATATGCAGCGTCTGCCCTGTCACATAGGATGCTTCATCGCTGGCCAAATACACCACGCCCGCAGCGATATCTTTTGGCGATCCTATCGCCCGTTGCGGAATGGAAGCCAAAATCCCCTCCCGCTGCTTCTCATTCAACACGTCCGTCATGGGGGATTCAATGAATCCAGGAGCAATACAGTTGACTGTAATGCCGCGCGTGGCGACCTCGAGAGCTAAAGACTTTGAGAGGCCAATCAGGCCGGCTTTTGCGGCAGAATAGTTCACCTGACCTGCATTTCCTGTCACACCGACGATCGAGGTCATATTCACAATGCGCCCGCTGCGCTGTTTCATCATACCCTTGATGGCATCCCGCATGATGCGAAAACACGCCGTGAGATTCACCTCAATCACTTTGGCCCATTGCTCATCACTCATGCGCATCATGAGGCCATCTTGAGTGAGACCTGCATTATTCACAAGAATATCAAGCCCGCCAAGAGCCGCCTCTGCATCCGGAATCAACCGAGCGGTGGCCTCCGGATTAGATAAATCACAAGGCAGGGTTGTGACACGATCTTTGAACTCACTCGCAAAAGCACTCAATTTTTCTTGGCGTGTGCCAGAGATGGCCACATGGGCCCCTTGGCCATGAAGGGCGCGGACAATTTCTGCACCTAAGCCTCCGGTAGCGCCTGTGACAAGTGCTTTTTTTCCAGATAAATCGAACATGGGTTTCTCCTTTAAATTGATTTCAAAAAGGCTTCAATATCAGCGGGCGTGTTCAAGGTCACCGTTTCAAAGGTCGGAACCGTCCGCTTTGCAAGACCCGTGAGAACTTTGCCCGCCCCCACCTCAACGGCGGTGGTGACACCGAGATCTGCTAAGGCCATCAGACTCTCCCGCCACCGAATGCGCCCTGTCATTTGCTGCACGAGAAGATCCCGCAACGCATCCCCACTTGTCACCACCGTTGCCGTAACGTTATCCATCACGGGAACACGAGGGTCAGAAATAACGGCTTCACCAAGAGCTTCCGCCATGCGCGCTTGCGCTGGCATCATCAAGGAACAATGAAAAGGGGCACTCACGTTAAGCAAAAGACTCCGCTTCGCGCCTCGCTCTTTGGAAAGCTCAATCGCACGGTCGATGGCGTGGGCGTGACCACTGATGACCACCTGACCGGGGCTATTGTCATTGGCAACGTCGCACACTTCCCCCATGCCCGCTTGTTTCACAATGTCCTCAACCACCTCGAGCTCCAACCCAAGGACAGCCGCCATCGCCCCTTCCCCGAGCGGCACAGCCTGCTGCATCGCCTGGCCCCGCAGCTTCAAAAGACGCGCCGTCTCAGACAATGTCAAAGACTGGGCGGCACACAGAGCCGCATACTGGCCCAAGGAATGACCAGCCACATAAGACGCCATCTGAGGAAGCGTATGTCCTCCTTCCTTTTCAAGCACCCGCATCACGGCCATGCTCACAGTCATGAGTGCGGGCTGCGCATTTTCGGTGCGGACAAGTTCGTCGTCGGGTCCTTCAAACATCACCTGTGTGAGATTTTGGCTCAAAGCCTCATCCACTTCTTGAAATACCTCCCGCGCACACGCGAAGGTGTCATAGAGCTCACGCCCCATCCCGATGTGCTGAGATCCCTGTCCTGGAAAAAGAAACGCTTTCATGAATTCACCCTTATCCCCTATACTGATTTTATCGAGGAACCATGGAGGGAAGGGGGGAAGATGTCAAGTCTGTCAGGAGTCAGGAGTCAAGGATCAGGGGTCGGGAGGCAGCATCTCAAACTATCTCGTGGAGTGCAGGCCATACGTAAATTGTCATCTCCGCACCCCCACTTGTCATCCCCGCGAAGGCGGGGACCCAGACTTAAATTCTTTTTGTCTCTGATTTCAAAAAATTTTTTTGTTAGGAACTTTTTAAAAAATGCTCAAGTCTGGGTCCCCGCCTTCGCGGGGATGACAAGTTGGAACTCCCCCCTCTCCGCAAACCCAAGCATCCTCCCAGGCCACACCTTGGAGCTCACCTGGGTCATCCCCTTTCTCGGCATGCTTCTGTCTCTTGCGTTCCTCCCCCTGATCTCCATGCGGTTTTGGGAAAAACACTACGGGAAAGTGGCAATGGCCTGGGCCATGATCACTGTTCTCAGTCTCAGCACAGAATTTGGATGGTCCCTGACTCATCAGGCGATTTTAGGAATGCTCCTCCACCATTATCTCCCCTTCATCATCATGATGAGCACACTCTACACCATTGCCAGCGGCATCCAAATTTCCGTAAGGTCCCCAGCAACCCCCTTTATGAACACATGCTTTTTAGCGGTCGGCACTTTGCTAGCCGGATGGGTAGGCACCACAGGTGCCGCCATGCTCCTCGTCCGCCCCTTTCTCAAGATGAACGCGACGCGCAAACATCAAGCCTACCACATGATCTTCTTCATTTTTATGGTGGGAAATGTGGGAGGCGCCCTCACGCCTCTGGGCGACCCTCCCCTCTTCCTCGGATTTCTAAATGGCGTCGATTTCTTGTGGACAATGCAATCCTTGGCCCTCCCCATGCTCTGCACCGCCGCGGCCATTCTCCTCATTTTTTATGGCGTGGATCGCTTTGTGATGCGTGAGGTGGAGAAAATTTCACCGTTACGCTCCACCCCTCTCGTGACGATGAAGGGAGGCGATAACGCGCTTCTCTTCCTCGGTGTCATGGGACTTGTGATTCTCAGTGGCGTGTGGGAACCTGAGATTACCTTTACGATTAGCGGAACCTCCCTTGATCTTCAGAATCTTGTGAGGGATGGCGGCCTCATTCTCTTGAGCTTCATTTCCTACCACTTTACCGCCCCCCATATTCGGCAAGTGAATCACTTTTCTTGGGAACCACTTCAGGAGGTCGTCAAACTCTTCTTTGGCATTTTTATGACCGTGCTCCCCGTCACAGCCATTTTAGATGCAGGAAAGAATGGCGCCCTCTCCTCCCTCATTGCCCTTGTAAGCGCCAATGGACAGCCTCAAAATAGCATGTACTTTTGGCTCTCCGGGACCCTGTCTTCCTTCCTGGATAATGCACCGACCTACCTTGTGTTTTTCCACATGGCGGGGGGAGACGCAAACATCTTGATGTCGACCCTCTCTCAGACACTGGTGGCGATTTCCTTAGGATCCGTCTTTATGGGCGCCATGACTTATATCGGCAATGCCCCGAACTTCATGGTCAAAACCGTAGCTGAAAGCTATGGCGTCAAAATGCCCAGCTTCTTTGGATACATGGCCTGGTCCTTGGCCGTCCTCTTACCGTTGTTTGTGCTGCTGTCCTGGGGGATGTTTGGGAGATAAGGAACGGAAATATCTCCTCTACTTAGTCTTCGCAATAGCAACTAAATGGGTTTATCCTATTGTTCCGACACTCTCTGCCCCACTCCGCATAGGCACGAGCGCCTGAAGAACAAATGCATTCGGATGGAAACTCTCTACACCCTATAAAGTCAGCACTGACTTGTTCACCTGTGCAGGCAAAAAAAGTAAGGGCGAGCGCCACTATTTTAAGAGATGGTTTAGACATATGTTCTCTCCATTATTCCTATTGATGAGAATGAGTCTAGAGAAAATGGTTTAACAAACTCTTAGCATATGAGAATTTGATAACGACTCAGCCAAAAGATCTGATCACTGACCACTCGTTACTGAATACTGCGTTGGATCCGCAAAAAGAGCCTGAAGGAGCTTATAATGCAGACCATGGCCTGCACGCACACCGTGGAACTTACCAAGGATGAGCCCTCCAGCCAGGTGAAGGTCTCCCATGGCATCGAGGATCTTGTGGCGGGCACATTCATCCGTGTAGCGCAAACCTTCTTCATTCAAAACCTTGGACCCATCATAGACCACCGTATTCTCAAGGGAGGCTCCCTTTGCTAAGCCTACGGCACGCAATTTTTCCGCATCCGCCAGCAACCCAAAGGTACGCGCAGGTGCAATGAGATTAAGGAAGTTGTCTCGTGAAGGGCGAAAAGTGAGATGCTGTGTTTCAATCGACGCCCGCTCCCCAAAGTCAAACTCAACAGAGAGTTCGTAAAAAGGAGAGGGAGAGAGGGTCGCCGTTCGGCTGCCCTCTGCAACGGAAACCGTTTTCAACACCCGGAGGATCCGGCGCGGCGCTTGCTGATCCCGGGTACCTGCTTGCTCGAGAAGAGTCGAGAAGAAATGAGAGCACCCATCCATAATGGGAAGCTCTGGGCCATCAAGCTCCACGCGAATATTGTCAATACCATTGGCTGCCAGAGCCGCGAGAAGATGTTCAACCGTCGAAACAGTGACACCCTTGTGATCACCAATGGTCGTACAAAACTGTGTATCAACGACTGTTTTCCAGGAGGCTTTAAGAGCAATATTTCCAAGATCTGTGCGAACAAACGTCATCCCACTTCCTGCAGGCGCAGGCGAAAGCGTCATGGTCACCGTATTGCCTGAATGTACGCCAACGCCTTGGCAACGCACAGAGGTCGCAAGGGTTTTTTGAAGGTGCTGCACCGCAGGACGCGACAAAGGGGCGACAGGGAACTTGGGTTTTCTCACAGAAGCTGAATAAGGAGGCGTCATGGATACATTTGCCTTTAAAGGTTCTTTTATGAAGCACAGCATACTACAAATTCCGTGTATCTCCCTCTCACTGATCATGACGATTTATTACAACACGGTATAGCAGTTTAGCGGTGGAGCAGTTAGTCAGAAAAGTAAGAAATAAGAGGAGAAAAGAATTGACATGTTTTTTCGTATTCTTTTTCCTTCCGCTACACCGCTACACCGCTACACCGCTACACCGCTACACCGCTACACCGCTACACCGCTACACCGCTACACCGCTACACCGAAATGGCCATCCGCCTTTCTTGACAAAAAAAAGGGGACGCGCTATATATTTGGCACTCTCGTACAAAGAGTGCTAGATCAACTACTTATTAGGATCCACCATCGGAGGAGGAAAAGATGAAATTTAGACCCCTACATGATCGCGTTCTTGTCTGTCGCATCGAACAAGAAGAAAAGACGGCCGGAGGAATTATTATCCCAGATACGGCGAAAGAAAAGCCGATGGAAGGGGAAGTGATCGCAATCGGATCAGGCACACGCTCAGAGGATGGCAAAGTGACCCCTCTGGATGTCAAAGCAGGCGATCGGATCTTGTTCGGCAAATGGTCCGGCACGGAAATCAAACTGGATGGCAAAGACTACCTCGTCATGAAAGAGTCAGACATCATGGGAATCATCGCATAAAAGAAGGAGATTAAATTATGGCGAAAGACGTAAAATTCGGAGCAGACGCTCGCGAGAAAATGCTGCGTGGTATTGAAGTCCTGGCAGATGCTGTACGGGTCACTTTAGGCCCAAAGGGACGTAACGTAATCCTGGATAAATCCTACGGCGCACCACGCATCACAAAAGACGGTGTATCGGTTGCAAAAGAAATCGACCTCCCTTGTAAATTTGAAAACATGGGCGCGCAGATGGTGCGGGAAGTCGCATCCAAAACGTCTGATATCGCAGGCGATGGCACAACAACTGCAACGGTTTTGGCCCACGCGATCGTGAAAGAAGGTTTGAAACTCGTTGCCGCTGGCATGAATCCCATGGACATCAAGCGTGGCATCGACATGGCTGTCCAAGCCGTTATTGCGGACGTGAAGAAGCGCTCTCGCTCTGTGGCCACGAACGCAGAAATTGCGCAAGTGGGAACCATCTCAGCCAATGGCGAAAAAGAGATCGGTGAAATGATTGCAAAAGCCATGGAAAAAGTAGGCAACGAAGGCGTCATTACAATTGAAGAAGCAAAGTCTTTCGAGACCGAGCTCGACGTCGTCGAGGGTATGCAGTTTGATCGGGGATACCTCTCTCCTTACTTCATCACAAATCCAGAGAAGATGGTTTGTGAGATGGAGAACCCCTATATCCTCCTTCACGAAAAGAAACTGGGCGGGCTTCAACCTCTCCTTCCTGTTTTGGAACAGGTTGTGCAATCTGGTCGTCCGCTCCTCATCATTTCAGAAGATGTGGAAGGCGAAGCTTTGGCAACCCTCGTGGTGAACAAAATCCGCGGTGGCTTGAAAGTAGCTGCTGTTAAAGCCCCAGGCTTTGGCGATCGCCGCAAAGCGATGCTTGAGGATATTGCAACCCTCACAGGCGGTCAGTTAATTTCGGAGGACATTGGTCTAAAGCTCGAAAACATTACGATCGACATGCTCGGATCTGCGAAGAAAGTGGTCATTACAAAAGACAACACCACTGTCATTAACGGATCTGGCGCGAAGCAAGAGATTGAAGCACGCTGCGGTCAAATCCGCGCTCAAATCGAAGAGAGCACCTCAGATTATGACAAGGAAAAACTGCAAGAACGTCTCGCAAAACTCGCAGGCGGCGTTGCAGTGATCCGCGTTGGCGGCGCAACGGAGATCGAAGTGAAGGAGCGTAAAGACCGTGTCGAAGACGCCATGTACGCAACCCGTGCGGCCGTTGAAGAAGGCATTGTTGCTGGAGGTGGCGTGACGCTTCTCTACTCCATCAAAACCCTCGACGCTCTCAAGCCTGTGAATGACGAACAACGGGTGGGCATTGACATCATCCGGAAAGCCCTCCAAGCTCCTGCCCGCCAAATTGCGGTGAACGCCGGCGTGGATGGGTCTATCGTTATCGGGAAGCTTCTTGAAAGCAACGACACCAACTTTGGATTTGATGCCCAAACCGGGACCTACACCGATATGGTGAAGGCCGGTATCATCGATCCAACGAAAGTGGTTCGGATTGCTCTCCAAGACGCAGCCTCCGTTGCGGGTCTCTTGATCACAACAGAAGCGATGGTCGCCGAGCGCCCTGAGAAGAAAGACGCACCAATGCCAGGCGGAATGGATGGCATGGGCGGCATGGGAGGAATGGGCTTCTAGGCCAGAAATCAGAAGACAGGAGTCAGGGGTCAGGAAATTTTTCCTGTCCTCCTGATTCCTGGTTTCTGACTCCTGATAATTTACTTTTTCTTAAGACCCCTCTGCTATCTTTCTCAAAACAAAGATAGAAAGAGAGACCCTATGCGCACACTTATCTCCTTTATGATTTCCGTTCTGATATCTCACCAAGCGGTAGCGATTGCTCCAGAATGCCCAGGCTTTCCCACCAAAGAAGCGTGTCTTGCATCCGTTGAACAGAACCTTCGTGACTCTTTAAATCTAGATCAGAATGTCTTTGTGGTTGACGGCAACCCGGAACGTGAAACCCTTCTCATGGTGTCCACTAGGGAAGCACAAGCGTGCCTCAAAACCTGCGCGTTTTAGATTAGCGCGCTTACTTCCGTTTCTTCCTGCCTCCTCCCGGACTTAGAAGCCCGAGGGTGGACTTTTTATGTGAGAATACGTTAGTATCTATTATCCCACTCAAGTTGATTTTTTTGATCAACTTAAACTTTTGTAAAAAATAAGAAGTGGGAATTGGATAGATAATAAATGAAAAAAAACACCGTCTCTGACATCTACTATCACAACATTCACGATACCTATGCCACGCGCACAGGGCTTCATATGTGCTGCTTTTCGAATGAACCTGCCTTTTCCTTACAAACAGACCAAGAGTTTGTCTTGTCGGAGGTAAAAGAGGGTCACAAAATAATTTATATTGCGTCCGAAGAAAAAAAGGGGAAAGTGATACGCTTTTTGCAAAAAGAGCACATCGACCCCGCCGTATGGACCAAAAATAGGCAACTTTCTTTTTTTTCAGCCTCAGAGGTCTACACACACAAAGGCGTTTTTTCTTTAGAAGCTGTACGAAGATTTTGGCAACAACAACTTGAGGATTCTCAATCCACAGCACTCCGGGCGATTATTGATATGGATTGGTCCTTAGACACCTTCGTAACGCTTGAAGATGTCATTCAATACGAAGCGACAATTGCTGAAAATATCAGTCAAAACCCTCAAGTCATGTTTGTGTGCCTCTATGATGCCTCCCTTCTACCCCAGGGTTTTCTTAATAAAGCAATTGAGTCCCACCCCTTCTGTAAATATGAAAACAATATTTACCCGAATCCCTATTTTATCTCCCCCAAAGAATACCTTGCTCCCGATAAAGAAGAAAAGCTGTTTAAACAGAGATCGCATGAGATAAAAGAAAGAAGAAAAATTGATGAAGAATTTGTTAGGCTCTATAAAAAAATAGAAGAACTCGATCAATTCAGTCATATGATTGCCCATGATATTAAAGAACCTGTCAGACTTGCAAACATGCTTAATGATATCATCTTACTTGAACACCAAAAAGAACTCCCTGAAGCCACGCAAGATCTCGTCACGAGAGTCTCGAAAGCATTGCAAGAAGCGCACAGCCGCGTAGAAGGGTTGAAAGAACTGAATACCCAGTCTAAAAACGCGCATAATACACTGCTGGCGTTAGACAAAGCGATCTTACAAAATGTGAAAGAGTATGAAAAACAGCTCAAAGAAGTGAAGGGAAAAATCGTTTATAACCCAGCGCTTGAGGCCCATGCACAGGTAAACGAGGTTTACTTTTCCCAACTGTTCTCAAACATCATTGGAAACAGCATAAAATATAGAAAAAAAGATGTCCCCTTGGTGATAACAATAGAAACAGCAATGACCCATCCAGATAAAATCGATGTTAAAATTACGGATAATGGCCAAGGTTTTAATGCGCGTTATAATACACAAATTTTCCGTCCCTTTCGGCGGTTGCATTCTTCTTTAGAGTACGAAGGAAACGGAATCGGTTTAACAATCTGCCAAAGAATTATGCAAGAATCAGGGGGTGAAATCTTGGCAGAAGGACAAGAAGGGGTCGGGGCCACCGTAACATTAAGGTTTCCTTTAGTAGACACAAAAGAAAACAATACCCCTTATACCAAATACCAAGAACGCCCCTTCCCCTTAACACCAAGAAAGCTACGATCCATAGATAAGAATACCCAAGACGACACAAAAAGCACCAATGACGCCTGTGATATTCGCAATGATGATGGGCCTGTCTTTAACAATTAATCCATAGGCTAACCAGCAGCTCAACGATGTGAGCGCAATAGCGAATCCTGGCAGAGAAACTTCGCCTGCGTTTTTATTCATAAATATCCTAAAAGCTTGAAAGAAAAACAGAAGCTGCCCAAAGGAACCGATGATTCCCATATTTTTTACAAACCATTTCTTAAACATGTCCTATACCTCCTTTTTATAATTTTATGTGACCCCTGAAACCTTCTAGCAAAATATCTTTTGCAGAGGGCTCCAAGGGAAGACATGATACCTACATTAGCTCCATTTATTGCGCGCGATAAAGGCATTTATTTCTTTATCAGCTCTGGCTTTCTCCCAACCGTACTTTTCTTGTAATTTTCCAGAGAGCTCCTCGAAGTTACCCTCCATGCGAGTAATGTCGTTATGCGTGAGCTTACCCCATTGCGCTTTTAACTTTCCTTTCACACTATGCCACTTTCCTTTGATAATCTCTGCATTTGAGGATACGTGGCAAGATTGATGGTGTTTCATAAAAGCTTTTATTTCTTTATCAGCCCTAGCCTTGTTCCAGCCATACTTTTTCTGTAATTTTCCAGAGAGTTTTTCAAGGTCACCCTCCGTTTGGGTAATTTCATCATGGGTAAGCTCACCCCACTTAGATTTTATTTCTCCTTTAATAATGTGCCATTGGCCTTTGATAACATCCGCATTTGGGATGGTTTTCTTCGCAACATCAGCCTTAAGGGCCGAGAACGGACTCATAAGACAGGCTGTCACAACCATGAGCGTTATTTTCTTCATTTTAATCTCCTTTGTTAATGTTTTTTTTAGAAATCAATTTCTTTTCTTTTCTTTCGGATTTCATTTTAAAACCCTGTTCTGCCATTTGCTTCGCTCGCGCCAATCCACCGAGCTTCCCCATCTGAGAATAGGCAGCTTTCATCTTCTCGATGAGAAGGTCTTCGTAAATTTTAAAGTCCTTCTCCTCTTTATCTTTGGTATTTTTAGTCATGCTTTCCTCCTGTCTCCTTGTTTTTCTCCTCTATTTCATGAAGATTTTACAAATATCTAACAGCTTAGAGGCTTTATTCACCTGTGAGAGCGCAAGGCCTGCCACAAGAGCGGTGAGGGCGAGAGGAACAGCATTTTCCTTAAGCGTGCTTTCCACATCCAGGCCTCTAAAAAAGCTGAGAGCCTGATGCGGAAGATCCGCCTGAGGGAGGGGCTGTCTTTCCCTTGCCATGAACAGTAAACTGCCGCCGATAAGACCGAGAAGTAAAGACACAAGAGTCCCACTTTCAGCATATCCGAGGAGGGGAACAAGCTCCTGAAAAAGGAAGTATGTCCCCCCTAAGGCGGCAGCGGACAAGAAACCGTAGCCTAAAACCTTGGTTCCTAAAGCCTCCCTTCTTTTGGGGGCTAATAAATCATAAAGGATCATGGCGAGCCTCCTCATTTGGAACGCGCAAAGAGCGTTCCAACAATAAAACCCAGGCTCAAGGCTCCAGCAGCGATCGTGAGAGGATGATGCTTAATCACATCCTGGGCTTCATCCAGAGTTTGATTCCCTAACTGCATCAGCTCCTTCTTCGTACGAGAGAATTGATCAAGGGTAAGGTAGTGAGAGAAATCGTAGAAAGCGTCTTTAATGCCCTCAAAGATATTGACCGCCCCTTCTTTCATGTTTTCATATTCTTTTTCAGAAGCACTTTGAATTTGTTTAAGCATATTTTTTCCTTCCTCGTATTTTTCTTGCAATACGTCTTTTTGATCTAATAAATCTCTTTTATTATTCCCCTTATAACTCTCTAAAAGATCCTCGATTTTCGAAATTTTATTTTTATAGTTCTCAAGATTTTTTTGCGCTTGATTGATATAAGTATCTCGTTTTGACATGGCTATTCTCCTTTTTTAAATTTAACAATACGTTCTTAATAAGTCTGTGTTCGCGTTTGAACACGCGTCGTTTGAACATGCGTTCGGTTCATAACAGGCGGGCAAGGCTCAGTAGGCGTACAGGGCTGTCGGGCATCTTCCGACGCATGCTCAAGAGCGTGACCTGCATGACTAATATCCGTGCCCACCCCTTCGACGGTGTGGCATCCCCAGAGCACAAGAGGGAGCCCAACCACGACGCCCATTAATTTTGCTTTTGGTTGATTGAATTTCTTCATTTTATGTTCCTTTATATTTTTGTTATTAATAAATTTTAGATCTCTCTGTACTTGCATCCTATACCTTTACATGTATCAAAAAACACCACTTCATAATCTTTAGAAGTACTGAGATTAGAACAGGTTCCATTGAACAAAAGACCACCTTCCGTTCCCACAAGCGTAAAGGTACTGGCGCCTATATTTTCAGCCAGAATGCGAAGCACTTTACTTCGGCATCCAGGATTTCCCGACGCAGGGGAGAAGCAGGTCTTGCAATAGGTGGTGTTGACATCAGCAGCTCCCGGCACAACGCGAACGAAAAGTCCACTTTCAGCCGTGCTTATGATTTTAACGCTGCCTGCCTCAACCGGTGTGGCTCCCAGAATCAGCGCCAGCCCAATGCCAGACAGGGTCATTCTCTTTTCTCGTTTCATCGTCATTCTCCTTTATTTTAATTTCCTAAGCTGCCTGTCTCAGTGGCTGCTTACGGTTCCACTGTACGTTGAATAAGCTTCCTCCCCCAGTTGAAAAAAGGCGACAATTGCACGTTGACCCCTGTCCACTGAATTCCTAGCATGATGAAAATTTAGGCATTTAGGTAAAGGAGACATCATGCCCTACGACACAATCAAGCTTCTTCCAGACGCCGTGAGACATGTGCTGCCTATTGGCGCGCAAAAGATATATCTCGCTACTTTTAATCATGCGTGGGAAGAGTACAAAGACCCGCAAAAAAGACGAGGCGGCGGCTCAGAGACTCAGGAAGAAGTAGCCCACAAAGTCGCCTGGGCAGCGGTTAAGAAAAAATATGTTAAGAAGGGGGATATGTGGGAAGAGAAGTGAGCTTCCTTCTCTAGAGGGTTTTCTGTTTAAGTTCGTATACTTTGTCATCCCAGGCTTAGTGCCTCTTCCCCCCCGACGAGTCGGGGGCTAGAGGCACTTGACCTGGGACCCAGGAGCCAAGGTATGAAAGAATTTTTCTGCAACTCTGGGGCCCCGACTCGCCGCGGCGTAGCCTCTGGCGTAGCCGGGTCAAGACCTTCTAACCTCCCGCACAAGGCGGGAGCTAAGAAGGTCTAAGTCGGGGATGACACTTTAATTTATGTCCCCACTTAAATCAAACACACCCTAACAAACGGCAAGCGCGCTTAACCGATCCCTAACCTCAGGGGTAAGCCCGTAGGTGGGCTGGAGAATCACCGTTCCTTTTCCTTCGTTCGTATCGACTTGCACCATCACCCTCCCCGTCCCCCGCGGTGCTTTTTCAAGAAGGCGGATGAGAGTCGCTGCTTGCGCCTGGGTATGAATCGAAACAGTCAAGGGCTCTCCTTCGATGAGGGCATTCAGACTTTCAAGGCTTTGGCATGTCAGCCGCAAGTTCTCATGAGAAAGCTGAGCCGTGAGGGTAAGAATAAGGGCAGTGCCCGGTTCGAGAAGGTCCCGATGGTGATTCAGGGTTTCGGAAAAAAGGGTCACTTCAAAAACTCCTGAAGAATCAGAGAGCGTCATAAAGGCATAGCGTTGGCCACTTTTCGCAATTTTCTCCTGCTTAGCAAGGACAATCCCCGCCAATCGGAATGTGCGCGACTCCCCCTCCTCCACCTTATGAAGATCAGAAGATGGTTGCACATAAAGGCCAGACAAGCTATCCGCATAGGCATCCAGAGGATGAGCCGTCAGGTAAAAACCCACCGCTGAAAATTCATGACGGAGCTTCTCAAGCGACCCCCAATCCTCAACAGATGTAAGTTTGGGACGAATAACCTCAGCACCAAAGAGGCCGGGGGCGCGCCTATCCTCATTCCCATATCGCAGCAACATTTCCAGATTGTCCATCAACTGCCTGCGGTTTGGGGAAAGGCTGTCAAAAGCGCCCGCCATAATCATGTGCTCCATTTGACGCTTGTTAATGACTCGCCCATCCAAGCGTTCCACAAAGTCAAAGATATCTTTAAACGGACCCTTTTGCGTGCGCTCATTCACAAGAGATTCCATCGCCGCAACACCCACATTTTTCAACGCCGCAAGGGCGTAGCGAATCTTTCCCCCTTCTACTTTAAAGAGGGCGTCAGATTGATTCACATCGGGCGGGAGAAGCTCAATACCCAACCGAGTTGTTTCCCGAGCAAACAACGTCAACTTATCCGTATTGGTAAGGGCATGGGTCATGAGGGCTGCCATGTACTCCACGGGATGATGCGCCTTCAAGTAGGCCGTTTGATAGGTAATGAGGGCATAGGCCGCCGCGTGAGCCCGCGGGAAGGCGTAACTTGCAAACTTTTCAGCTTGGGCGAAGAGCTCTTTTGCAAGGGCAGGTGTACCCCCTGTATGGGTTAGGAGCCCCTCAATAAATTGCTTCCGCTGCGCCTCCATTTCGGATTTTACCTTCTTTCCCATGGCTCTTCGAAGGAGATCCGCTCCTCCCATCGAGTAGCCAGCCAGGCTTCGGGCAATCTGCATAACCTGCTCTTGATACACCATGATGCCATAGGTGTTCCCTAAAATCGCTTCGAGCTCGGGATAAAGGTAGAGGGGTTTTTCCTCCCCATTCCGGCAGGCCAAAAAGCGCGGAATATTATCCATCGGCCCCGGACGATAGATCGCACTGATGGTAATAAGATCTTCAATCTGATTTGGCTTGAGTTTGCGCGTGAGGTCGGTCATCCCCCCACTTTCAATTTGGAAAATACCAATGGTTTCAGCCCGCCGAAGAAGCTCATAGGTCTTCTCATCATCCAAAGGAAGACTGGAGATATCCAAATCAATCCCTTGGTCTTTGAGGTAGGCAACCGCTGTTTGGATGACCGTCAGGTTGTTCAGACCCAGAAAGTCAAATTTCACCAACCCCGCACTTTCCACAAACTTCATATTGTATTGGGTAGCAGGAAGGGCGGATCCTGGATCACGATAGAGAGGCACCATTTCATCAAGTGGTTTATTCCCAATCACAACACCCGCCGCATGGGTTGACGCATGACGATAGAGTCCCTCCAACTGCTGGGCAAGGGCCATGAGATGTTTCACTTCCGCCTCTTTCTCCACCATTTCCTTGAGCTGAGGTTCCATCTCGAGGGCTTCTTCGAGGGTGACAGGGTGTGCCGGATTGTTCGGAATCAATTTGCAAATTTTATCCACTTGCATGTAAGGCATTTGAAGAACACGCCCTACATCGCGCAGTACCGCACGCGCCTGAAGCTTTCCAAAAGTGATAATATGGGCCACCCGATCAGCCCCATATTTTTGCTGCACATAATGAATAACCTCGTCCCGACGCTCCTGGCAAAAGTCGATATCAAAGTCCGGCATGCTGACACGCTCTGGGTTCAAGAAGCGCTCAAACACCAGGTCAAACTTGATAGGATCAAGATCAGTAATGGTAAGGGACCACGCCACAACGGACCCCGCTCCAGATCCTCGCCCTGGCCCCACAGGGATGCCGTTGGCCTTTGCCCATTTGATGAAGTCAGCCACAATGAGGAAGTAGCCTGAGAACTTCATGCCCTGAATCACGCCTAACTCATAGTCGAGTTTTTCAGTGTATTTTTCACGGGTTTCTTGCTTTTCCTCCTCCGATAGAGAGGGCGTGAACACATAGCGTGTGAGCCTGTCTTCAAGACCTAAGTGAGCCTGTTTGCGCAGCTCTTCATCCTCCCCCCCTTCACAAGGAAAAGAAGGAAGGATGGGATCAATCGGCTCCAGCAAAAAGCTGCACCTTTGAGCAATCACCTGGGTATTGAGGATCGCTTCAGGAAGATCTGCAAAGAGAGAGGCCATCTCCTCCGGCGACTTAAAGCAGTGGTCGGGGGTGACCCGCCGCCTGTCATCTGTCGAAACGTAGGTGCCCCCTGCAATACAGAGCAGCGCATCGTGGGCTTCATAAAAAGAGGGATCGGGGAAAAAGGCCTCATTGGTCGCGACAAGCGGAACGTTGTGAGCGTAGGCCAGATCGATGAGACCTTCCTCTACCCGCAGCTCCTGAGCCGTCTGAGACCCTTGACGGGAGATCTCTATGTAAAGACGATCTTCAAAAAGCATCTGAAGGGTTTTGAGCGTGGCCTCCCCATCAAGTCCCTTGGCAAGCTGACGCGCAAGCGCCCCTTGAGATCCGCCTGTCAGAGCAATGAGACCTTTTGTCAACGGCGCCAGAACCTCAAAAGTCAGCTCTCCTTGTAGGTAAGGATAAGACACAATTTTAAGAAGATTTTCGTACCCCTGCTGATTTTGGACCAGAAGAATAAGGACATCTTTCTCAGGACCAACATGTACTTGGCATCCTAAGAGAGGCTGAATCCCTGCACTTTTGGCTTCCTTCGAAAACTCAAACGCCCCAAACAGATTGTTCGTATCCGTCATCGCAACGGCCGGCATATTGAACTTCTTGGCAAGCCCTATGAGCTTTTTAACCGGAATCGCCCCTTCCAGGAGAGAGTAGGCGGTGTGAACGCGGAGGGGAATGAAAGAAGACAGTGGAGCGGTGGAGCGGTGGAGCGGTGGAGCAGATGTCGAACTGTTCTTTTTCATCATTTCATTTTCATCTTTTTAACATATTTTGTATTGACACTCATTTTTACAAGCGGCCCCCTCCTGCTACACTGCTACACTGCTACACTGCTACACTGCTACACTGCTGGCCATCTTCGGCAACGTCACCCCTCGCTGCCCCATGTATTTTCCCGCGCGATCTTTGTAGGACGTCTCACACGCCTGGTCCCCTTTGAGAAACAGGAACTGGCAAGCGCCTTCATTCGCATAGAGCTTTGCCGGCAAAGGCGTTGTATTCGAAAATTCCAAGGTCACATGCCCCTCCCACTCGGGCTCGAGAGGTGTCACATTGACGATGATCCCACACCGGGCATACGTAGATTTTCCGAGGCAAATCACGAGCACATCTCGGGGAATCCGAAAATATTCAACCGTCCGCCCGAGCACGAAACTATTGGGGGGAATGATGCAAATCGGCCCCGTCCGATCGACAAAACTTGAGGGCGAGAAATCCTTTGGATCCACCAAGGCGTTATCCACATTGGTAAAAATCTTAAAATCCTCAGCGACGCGCGCATCATACCCATAGGAAGATAGACCATAGGAAATGACCCCCTCCTTATGCTGACGCTCCACAAAGGGCTCAATCATGCCCTTCTGGGCCTGCTCACGAATCCAAATATCTGACAAAATTGACATGGGCGATACATCCAAAAAAGAGAGAAACGATGGTTTACTCTAAGCTATCAGCGTTCCCCTCACAAGGGGAGGAAACTTGTTCTTTATCTTCCTTTTTTTTCCAGATCTCTAGATTGTCACTTCTCTTCCACCCAAGTCGCTCCATCTTTGTTCGGAAAATATCCCAAACCATATTATTTGTTACACGTGTCTTGCCTAGGTCAAAATATTTCAAAGACGGAATTACATTTACTGTTTCATGTAGTAACATTAGGCCTTTACCCAATATATTTCCGCCATAAAACGTAAACTCTTCAAGAAATGAGGGTTTGCTTAACTCTAAAGCTTTCCCTATAGCCTGTGCTCCTGCAAATTCTATCTTGTCCCCTCCATCGTCTATTTCTCCCAGGGATAAACATATTAGAGCTTGAAGTTTTTTTAATGTAAATACGTGCGCCAGATCCATTGCCCCTTTATTTCCCATGTGTGTTTCCCTCAAATCCAAAATTTGAAGAAAAGAGAGATTCCCAGATCTCATCGTCTTACACAAAGCCGCAATCGTTCCTTCTTGCTTCTCAAACATACTCAATGACAAACTGGTGAGAGTTGAAGGGGACTTTCCTCTTTCTACACCTTCCCATATGGACACCATCCCTTTTTCGCTTATGCCCGAGTACTCTAAATCCAAATTTTTAACCGGAAGGATGCCTGAGCCCAAGATCAATCCGAGTTGTTTTGCTTCTTCATCGTTCAAAGATTCTGAATCGAGTGAAAAACTCAGTTCAGAAATATTTTTTATATTTTCTTCGTTTGCTTCCTTATCAACATGCGTTTGCAAGAATTCCAACACCACTGATTTTTCTTCGAAAGAATCAGCTCCTGGAGGGGCTACGACACGTCTGTCTTCTTCCGAGGAAGGCCCCCTGTCCCCTTCCCCCTGTAGGACATCTTCTTTTTTTATGGCAATAGACTTTTGAGGGATGGAGGAGGCATCTGAATCCGCTGCCTTAACGGATGCAGAAAATATCAGGGCCAGAGATGCAGTTATTAAAAAGGTTTTCCAGGTGACGGTCATTTTCTTTCTCCTTAAAAATTCTGCATAACACTCAGGGTGAAATCCATCTCTGTCAAGATGAAGTTCAAAGATGAGAAGGCTTCAACACCGCCAAAAACACAATGAGAATCGCCAATAAAAAAGGGATCTCATTCAGAATCACAAGGGCCTTCCGAGAGAGAGAGGGCCGCTTCCCTGCGAGATACCCTTTGTAAATACGAGAGAGATATCCATGAAAGGCGGCCAGCAACAAAACGAGAAAAAGCTTCCCATGAAACCACGGTGACACCCAGGCGTGGGTCGCAAACGCAAGGAGACCACCAAAGAGAAAGGTGAGAAGGATCGCTGGCAACATGATGATTTTTAGCAAACGCCGCTCCATGGTGCAAAAGACTTGGTAGGCCTTTTCCCCTGGCTCAAATTCCAGATGATAAATAAAGAGGCGCGGCAAGTACAAAAGCCCCGCCATCCACGCAATGACAGCCAAGAGATGAAGAGCGAGGAGATGGGGGATGTAGGAGGAGAGCATCATAAGGCCTTTATAGAGGTGACAACAAGAGAAGCCAACCCCTTGATAAACAAGGGGTGGGTCTGAACAGTCGAAATCCGGATATAGGAAGGGCACCCGTGGCTTAAGGCGAGATCCCGCATCATCACATCAAGCTCCACCAACGTTTCCGAATGCTCAGAAACAAAAGAAATCGGAACAACCACAAGGGGGCGTTTTTCGGCAGCGGTCTTTAAAATTTCTTCCTCCAGAGAGGGGCCGATCCACTTGAGAGGACCCACACGGCTTTGGTAACAAATAGTCATCAGGAATTGATGACCGGTTACCAAAGCATCAGTGTCATCCCCGCGCAGGCGGGGACCCAGACCTGACAGTTTTTCTTTACTCTCAACACATTCTTTTTGTGTTGCACAAAAAGAATTCAAGTCTGGGTCCCCGCCTGCGCGGGGATGACACCCTGTTTGATTCCAGTTGTTTAGAAGCTTCCTCTCCAGCGCCCTCGCCGTCTCCTCCACCTGTGCCTGATAAGGATCTCCCCTTTTAATTGTTTTCTCTGGTAATCCATGGGCCACAAAAAGGATGCTGGGATTTTCCACCTGCTCACCAATCAGCTCCTTCATGGCCTCTAGGAACCCCTCCTGGGCGGGGTAGGACTCGATCACGTGTGTTGGCACCTCCCACCCCTTCGCGGCCTCCTTCCATGCTCGCAAAGACGATTCTGTGGTGGTGGTCGAATACTGAGGATAGAGAGGAAGGAGGACAACTTGATCTGGGTTATACGCCCTCACCTTCGCAACTGTTTCACGTGAAACAGGCGGGGCATGACGCATGGCCACAAAGACACGATATCCCGTCCCCAACTCCTTTTCCAAAGCCATTGCCTGGGCTTGCGTGTTTTCAAGAAGAGGAGACGCCCCCCCCAACACAGCATAAATCGCTCGCGCTTTGGGAAGGCGCACGCGCGCAATAAGCTTTGCGAGCAGATACCGAAAAGGATTCGGAAGCGTGAGAATCAACGGATCGTAAAAGAGGCTAAAGAGAAAAGGATAGACACCTTCGGGGGAAAGAGGACCTCCTAAGTTGAGGAGAACAACAGCAGTCTTTTTCACGCCAAAGCCCGCACCCATTTCACACAGTCCTCAATGTTCTGAAGAGGGGTTTGGGGAAGGACCCCATGGCCCAGATTGAAAATGTAAGGCCTGCCCTCCATGTCTTCATGAATCATTTGAATCGCCTGTTTGAGGGAATCTCCTCCTGCAACCAGAAGAAGAGGATCCAGATTTCCCTGAAAGATCAATTTCTTGGGAAATTCGACCACCCAAGGAAGCGGCACCCCCGCATCAAGGCTTAAAGCTGACACACCAACTTCATGAGCATAGATGACAAGGTTCGCTCCGATCCCTTTGGGGAAACCAATGATAGGAAGATCAGGAAATTCTCTTCGCAACACGCGCACAATGGCCCTGTGAGGCTCCACGATCCACCTCTCAAAGTGAGTGGCAGGACAGAGTCCGGCCCAAGTATCAAAAAGCTGAACAACATCAGCACCAGCCTTGACTTGCTCAATGAGATGCAATGCAGAAGCAAAGACAAGAACCTCTAAGAGGTCCTCAAACCTTTCTTCATTCTGAAATGCTTGGGTTTTGGCGTTGGCGAAATCTCGGCTCCCTTGCCCCTCCAGCATATAAAGGGCCAGGGTCCAGGGTGCTCCTGCGAACCCGATAAGGGGAAGAAAGGGGCGCTTTTCCTTTATTAACCGAATGGCTTCGTAAATAGGCGCCAGCGTTTCTGAAAAACCATCGTCGGAAACCGCACCATCCAACGAAGAGAGGAAAAGAGGAGAGAGCTTCGGTCCCGCTCCCTCTTCAAAAGACAGCTCCAGCCCAAGCGCTTGCGGAACAACAAGGATATCTGAGAAAAGGATGGCCGCATCTAAGCCAAACCGTTCAACAGGCTGCAGGGTCACCTGAGCGGTAAGCTCTGGGGTATAACAAAGATCTAAGAAATTGGGATATTGCTTTCGAACCTCGCGATACTCTGGGAGAGATCGACCGGCTTGTCGCATGAACCAGATGGGCGGAGAAGACGACTGTCTTCCCTGAAAAAGATCTAAAAACTTGGACATATCCCGAAGGTCCCTTTCTTATCTTATATATTTATATAATTTTGTAGTTGTCGTTGGCCCAGTGCATTATGGGGATAAGTGTTTATCTCTGAATTATCCACAAGGTTATACATTTTCTGATCCTTAGGTATAGCAGAATAATCTCTTACTCATCCACAGAGGAGCTAAAACTTTATTTCCCGTGGGATGAATTGTCTGATATCTTACGTTTATCCACAGAAGGAGGCGCGCTATTGGTTTATTCCCATTTTATCCACAAGATACGCTTATCTTATCCACATCCTTATGAAGGAATATTTGGGAATGACATAGAAGTGAGTCCCGCCTTCTGCTTTCCTACCTCCTGACCCCTGAAATGTGGATCATCGGACTCACAGGCGCTCTTGGAGCCGGAAAAACGACCCTCTCAAGACATTGTCAGGGTTTGGGGATTCCCGTCCATTGCGCGGACAAAGCCATCCATGCGCTTCTTGCAACCGATAAAGATGTTTTCAAAAAGATTCAAGAGTTCTGGCCTGAGTCTATTGTTCACGGGAAAATAGAGCGTGCTTTGTTAGGGGAGGTGATGTTTTCTTCACCCGGAGCCCTTTCCACCCTTGAAGGCATCCTCTATCCGAAGCTCGCACCTCTTCAGAAGCAGTTTTTAGAGGATCAAAATAAGCAAAGGGCTTCCCTTGTGGTTCTAGACGTTCCTTTATTGTTCGAGGTTGGATTGGCTCCCTACTGTCATTCGGTTATTCTTGCAACAGCCCCTCGATCTTTACGAGAAGAGAGGGTTCTTAGCCGTCCAGGAATGAGTAAAGAAAAATTTGAGTTCTTTGAAACCCATCGCATGCTTGATGAGGCGCGACTTCCTCTGGCGCATACGGTGATTTCAACTGGACCCAATTCCTTAAGAGAGCTAGAAAAGGTTTTTGAAACCTTTTCGAAAGAAAAATCCCCTGCCTGGTCGGGGGAGTGGCCCCAGACATTAGCGAGACATATGTGATGAGAGAAATCGTTTTAGATACGGAAACAACAGGCTTTGATCCCTCAACGGGGGACCGCCTTGTTGAAATTGGATGCCTTGAACTGATCAACCAAGTCCCCACAGGCCGCGTGTTTCACACCTACATCAACCCAGAACGGGAGGTTCCCGAAGGGGCCTACAACGTCCATGGGCTTTCCTATGATTTTTTAAAAGCTCATCCTACTTTTCCCGAAGTGAGTTCTCTTTTCCTGGAATTTATTCAGGAAGAGCCTCTGGTCATTCACAACGCAAAATTTGACATGAAGTTTCTTAACGCAGAGCTCAAAAAAGATGGCCGCCTAGAGATCCCCTTCCACAGAGCCATTGACACCCTTGCCATTGCGCGGAAAAAATTCCCCGGATCTCCAGCGAGCTTAGATGCTTTGTGCAAACGCTTTGGCATTGACAATAAGGCGCGTGACAAGCATGGCGCCCTTATTGATGCTGAGTTACTCGCGCAGGTTTATATCGAGCTTTTAGGGGGCAAACAAAGAGAACTCGTTTTAAATTTTGCGTCTCTTAACAAAGGAGAGGATGCCCTTCAGCGAAAAGTAAGGGAGCCCCGGTCCTTTGCCCCAACCGATGAAGAAATCGCCCTTCACCAGGCGCTTCTCGCAAGATTAACTGTGTGACGGCCGAGAAGGTTTCACAAAGAGGAGAACCACGCCAGAAAGAGCCGCAAAGGCAGCGCTTTCATAGAATAAAAAGGCAGATCCCAAATTCTCCCAGATCCAACCTGCCAACCAGTTCGTCAGAAAAAGGCAGATTCCATTGACGAAGTGAAAGAGTCCGAACCCTGTCCCGCGTAAGCGGCCAGGGCACGCATCTGCAAGTAAGACAGAAAGGATGCTGATCGTGATGCCGATCTCAACTCCCCACAGAAGGATGCCAAAGAAAAAGAGAGCGATAGACCCATCAAGGGACAAAAGGATATTGGAGGCAATCACACATAGAATGCCAAGACCCAAGAGAGAGCGTCTTCCGATCCGATCCGAGAGATACCCAATGGGGTAGGCGCTGGCTACGGTTCCAATATTTTGAATAACCATGACAAGGGGAGACAAGTGGGCGGAGACCCCCATTTGTTCAGCTCTGTAAAATAAAAAAGCGCCAGAAAAACTGGAAAACATAAAAACACCGCTTAAAAAGACAATCAGCCAAAAGGCGGAGGGAAGGTGCAGAATTTCTGTGCATATCTTTTGAATGCGTTCCTTTTTTGTATACGGAACGACAGTTTCTGGCGCTTTTTGAGAACTCTTTGTCGGATCTTTAACAAACATCACAAGAGTCAACAAGGCAAGAGCTGTGGGAACCGCTGCAATCCAGAAAACAAGCGCGTAATTGAGGGCTGTGACCCACAAAAGGTACATGGCGACGAGAGATCCAAGAAAAGCGCCCGCTCTGGACAAGGATTCCCTGAGACCATAGCTGGCCCCCTTGATTTCAGGAGGGGAAAGGTCGCCAATAAGGGCATCGCGCGGGGGAGCAATAAGTCCGTTTCCGACTCGGTCAAAACATCTTGCAATGAGGACACTGCCTATGGTTGTTGCCATAGCGAGAAGAGGACGCGACAAAAAGCAGAGGCCATACCCAAACGCAATAATCCCTTTCCTTTTTTTCAGGAAATCGCTCAACGTACCTGAAAAAATGCGGGTGAAGAAGGAGAGGAATTCAATCGACCCCTCCAGTATTCCGACAATGGCGACACTGATTCCAAGTACGTTCTTGGCGAATAAGGGGCTGAGGCTGAACACAATAACAGAGGAGGAATTCAGCAGAAGAGAGGCGGCGCCAAGGGCCCAAATGCTGTAAGGAATCGAATGTTTTTTAGATGTCATATACGTTATGAAATTTAGGAAGCTAAGAATTGTATGTCCCACAAATAGGGCGGGGCTGTCTAGGGTTTAATCAGAAAAAATGGACACTCATGATTAAACCTCCTGAAATTTCCGAATTTCTTCCACTGGGAGATTGGTCACACGCGCAATTTCCTCAGGATTCATACCTCTTGCAAGTAGATTGTGAGCAATTTCTTTTTTTTCTTCCACTCTTCCTTCTGCCCTTCCTTTCTCCTCAGACCTCTCGATCTCATGCTGGTCAGCTTCTATGGCGAGGCGCATTCTGAAGTAGGCATCATATTGCCCCGGGGTCCAATTAAATTGTTCCATGGTCTCGTAAGCGCTTAAAACGAGCGGGTCTTTGAGATCCTCGGGCGGGGCTTTCAGATGTTCCCAATTGGCAAAGAAATAGAGCCATTCGTCCCGAATATCCTGGAGTTCTGCTTCTGTCTTTTTAAATTTGGGAAGCTCCACAAAAATATAGGAAATCGCCATCAAAAGGCGCTTCTTCGTCGTTTGTTCCACATCCCAATGGTAACTCACGCATGGGACATCGTCCTCAAAAAGTTTGTCGGAGGTAAGGGAGAGCACGATCACCGGCATGAGGTTCCTATGATCCCCTCCCTTAACGGCTTGAGCAACATAGGCATGAGACGCATAACATTGGATGCGATTTAAAAAGGCATCTTGGGAGCGATTTTGCATTTCAACAATGTAGACTTTCCCCGTCTCATCCGTACATCTGAGATCAAAAACACTCCGGCGCCCCAAAAAAACGGCAGGCATTTCTTCAAGGGGAATAAAGTCAAGATCAGCAATCGGCGCCCAGTCTGCAGGAAAAATCGCATTCAGAAAATCTTTGAGACGCGGTTTATCGCTAAAGAGCCGCTTAAAAGCAACATCATTTGTTGGATCTAAATAACGGGTACCCATAGGTTCAATTTTTTCCAAGATACAATCCTCCCCTTGTTTGCTGCCCCCATTATACGGAAATTTTTTGGGGAGTCAAATTTTCAGAATAGTTATTTGATAGCACGTCTACCCAATCTGCTTCACGACATCCCGAAAAGTCTGAATGATGAAATCTTGAGTTTCTGGTTCTAAATACGGATGCATGGGAAGGCTCAACACGGTCTGGGAAAGGGCCTCACTCACAGGAAGGGAGTCGGTCGCACAAGGGTAAGCGCAGTAGGCTTCTTGGCGATGGAGAGGAAGGGGGTAGTAAATAACGGAGGGAACTCCTTTTTCCTTCAGCCCTTCCATAATGGCCACCCTCTTCAACGGATCCACTTTAAGGGTATAGATCGCCCAGGTCGATTGGCAGTCCTTTCGGACAAAAGGAACGGTCGCAACGTCCTGAAGCCCTTTCGTATAACGATCTGCAATGGACTGTCGCATGATAATCTCACCAGGAAAAATCTCCAGTTTTTCAATTAAAATGGCTGCTTGCAAGGTATCCAAACGCCCATTCATCCCAATGCGGATATTTTTGTATTTATCCCCATCTGCACATTGTCCGTGGACACGAAGGGATTTGAGGACTTCAAAAAGATCGTTGCTTTCTGTGAAAACAGCGCCCCCATCTCCATAACATCCCAAAGGTTTTGCAGGAAAAAAACTTGTTGTTGTCGATTCAGCGAGGGTGCCCACTTTTCGTCCCTTGTAAGTTCCACCAAAGCTTTGGGCGGCATCAGCCATCACCCAGAGGCCGTGGGCTTGAGCCAGAGACGCAATTGCATCATAATCAGCCGGTTGTCCAAACAAATCCACCGGGATGACGCCAGAGGGACGCAAACCTAATTTTTTCGCTTTCTGGACCCCTGCCTCAAGACTGGCTGGATCCATATTGAACGTATCGGGGAGAACGTCAATAAAGACAACAGTTGCCCCCATCCAGGCGACAACTTCAGCGGTGGCTGCAAAAGTAAAGGAGGGCACAAAAACAGCATCCCCCGGTCCTACCTGTTTCGCCATAAGGATCAGGGCAAGGGCATCTGTCCCATTTGCACAACTCAAGGTATGGGGGGCCCCACAAAAAGCAGAGAGCTGATCCTCAAGAGCCTGCACCTCAGGCCCCATAATATAGCCCCCATGGTCAAGAACGCGCAGCATGGCGGCCTCAATTTGGGGACGAATCCGCTTTTGCTGTGCGGCAAGGTCGATAAAGGGGATCATGAGGCCCTCCTCAAACATAAGGCTTTTTCGGCTCTTTCGAGAACATCTGTAACCCCTAACCCTTCCTCACCGGAGGTCAAAGGCGTCTCCCCATTTTCAATACAAGCGAGGAAATGGAGGCACTCATTTTTGAGAGGCTCACCGGCGTCAAGCACAATCGCACGGGTTTGGAAATCATCATTGGCGTGCGGGAGGTCCCCTTTCCACGTCAAGCATTGGGTTGAAATATGGAGCTTTTCTGCCCAAGGCTTACAATCATCAAAGACAGCAATGCCATAGTCTCCGATCACAACAAATTTTTGTTCCTTAAAAGGAGAAAGCCACGATGCGTGAAGGTGCGCTGTAAGATGATTCGAAAAAGTAAGTGTCATCAACGCGCTCGCAGGTTTATCGGTGGCGATATAGGCTTGGCCCTGAGCTTCGACAGAGAGAGGCCTCTCTTTTGTCAGAGAAAGAATGAGGGAAATATCATGACTGGACAGATCCCAAAACACGTTTTCGTGGTGACGAAACCGTCCAAGTCCAAGGCGGTTGGCATAAATATGTTTGAGAGGGCCAAGCGCAGGGAGATGCTCTTTAAGCGCAATAAAAGCAGGATGATAGTGGAGAATATGGCCCACCATCAGGATCCGTTCCTGGGCTTTTGCGAGGGCACAAAGGTTTTCAGCATCTGCTACAGAAAGCACCATCGGTTTCTCAAGATAGACGTGCTTGCCGGCTTTCAGAGCTCGCTCGGCTTGAGGAGCATGAGCCGGCGCATGGGTCGCAAAGACAACCGCATCAATCGCGGGGTCATGAATAATCTGATCCTCTGAGAGAGCGGACACGCCGAATTGAGACGCAAGTGCAACGGCCCTTGCCCCATCCTCATCGCACACAGCCGCAAGCGCACCGAGTTCTGAAAAATTGCGAATGAGGTTGCGTCCCCAGGCGCCACACCCAATAACGGCAACCCTTGGGATGCCTTCTTTTTTTAAATCTATCATGAGGCGGATTCTAGAAAGAGAGAAGAAGGAGGTCAATTGGGCAGGCTGTCACGAAATATGACAAAAAGTAGCAACCCTGCATAATTTTGTCACAAGTCTTTTCTAGTCCGAGGACAAGAGGACGATCGGGGATGACACGTTTATTTCCTGATTACTGTTCCCTGTTTCCTGGTAACAGCATCCCCAAAATATCGATGAGTTTTTGACGAAGCTCTGAACGGGGTGTGACCATATCCACCATCCCATGGGAGAACTGAAACTCCGCTTCTTGAAACCCAGCAGGCAGCGCTTGGCGGATCGTTTCTTGAAGAACACGAGCCCCCGTAAAACCAATGAGTGCCCCAGGCTCCGCAATGGCAATATCCCCGAGCATGGCAAAAGAAGCAGCCACCCCGCCCATGGTGGGATTGGTGAGAAGCGTAATGTAGGGAAGCCCTGCTTCTTTGACTTGCTCAATCGCGATCACAGAACGGGGCATTTGCATGAGGGAAAAAATACCTTCCTGCATGCGGGCCCCCCCTGACGCAGGAAGAACGATGTAAGCAGCTTTCAATTCGCACGCCCGCTGGGCACCCCGCACAAGACCCTCCCCAACCGCAGCCCCCATGGATCCTCCAATAAAGGCAAAGTCGAAAGCAGCAATGACAACGGGATGGCCTCCCATATGCCCCTCCACAACAACAAGCGCGTCATCTTCTCCTGTCGCCGCACGGGCAGCCTTGAGCCGGTCCGTATATTTTTTTGAATCTTTGAAATGAAGCGGATCAACAGGAACAGGCGGTACGGGAACTCGGAGAAAGCGCCCGTCGTCAAAAAGCGTCTCAAAGCGAAGCGTCAAAGGAATACGCATATGATGGCCGCAATGGTGGCACACATGCTGATGGGCCACCAGATCCCTGTGGAAAATCATTTGCTCACAGTGGGTACATTGATCCCAAAGATTATCGGGGATCTCCCGCTTATGCATCAACGCATTGATTTTCGGACGGACGAAAGTGGTAAGCCAGCTCATATATATATTTCCATAACGGTTAATCTCAATGCCGGCATCATAGAGGGAAAGAGGGGCCAGGTGAAACATTTTCTTGCCCATGGAGAGCCCTCCCTTTCCGAGGCCGCTCATATTTCGCACATAAACAAATTTTTTGTTGCTTTTTAAATTTTTCTCATTATATATATCTGTAATGATCTGAGTGATACATATATTGTGTATGAATAGATTGAAAGTTGAGGTATTTTTATGATTAATTTTAAGAAAATTGTTCTTGTTTCTGCGCTTGTCTCCCTGCTCCCCAGTGGCGTGTTAGCAGCTCAGGATAATGAAGCAAATGCACCTAAAAGTGTTCCTGCTAAAGCCTCCAAAACTTGCTTTGAATGGGCAAAAGAGAAGGCGTATGGTGCAAAAACAGTTGTGTGGGAAGACTCTGCTTTAACGAACCTTCAAGACAGCGCAGGGGATCTTAAAAAAGCTTTTGTTCACTTTGGTAAGTCGGTTCTTTATGGCGGATGTGCTGGGGGTAATCGCATTGCAGCCAAAATAGCCAAAATAGCTAATGATGCTGACACTGAAAAGACGTACATGAAGGCTTATTCTCAGAGCGGAGACAATTTACTGCGGGAAAGTGCCTACACTTTTGGGCGTTTGACAACAACCGCCAGCAAATTCGCGCTAGGTGTAGCCCTTAAACCAACTGTATATCTTGCTCAAGCAAGCGCTTCATGGATTAAATCTACATGGACTTCATTGCGTAAGCGCGTTCCAGAGATTGAAGGTGGCATCGAACTTATTAATCTCGGCGCAATTTAAAGTTTAAATTTAAAGCCGTCATGAGGATGCAAGGCTAAACCCCCTGCATCCTCTTTTTTTGTGTTATCTTTTCCTTTCTTTTGGCATCGCTCTCATACGAGCCCCAAATGGCCTATCATTTTTCTTGACATATTTCCTCCCCCTCAGGCACACTCAAGCCAGTCATTGGGACAAACAAAGGAGGACGCCATGATCAATCGTATCATTTATGCTGATGTATATCCTGTATCCTCCTATTGGCGTTGGCGGAAACTGAACCCTTTTTCTCTTTCCCCTTCATTTTTGCGAACGCGAGGACACCATGACACAGAAACACACAGTTCGACTTTCTCTTAAAGCACTTGGGCTTTTCCTAGCTCTTTTTTCACCCTTTTCGCTTCAAGCGCACACGATTGGGATCACCCAAATTGTTGATCACCCTTCTTTGAATGCCATTCGCGAAGGGATCCTGGCTCAATTAACAGCCGAGGGGTTTGAGGAAGGAAAAAACCTTGAGATCATTTTTGAAAATGCCCAAGGGAATCCCAGCATCGCCACTCAAATTGCCCAGAAATTTGCAGGCCTGCCCTTAGATGTGGTCGTCCCCATTACGACCCCCTCCGCTCAAAGCGTGGTCCAGCATATCAAGAAAACACCTATTGTGTTTGCAGCGATTAGTGACCCCGCGGGGGCAAAGCTTGTAGGAGAGAATATTACGGGCGTTGCCGATACCCCGCCTATCGCAAAGCAGCTTGATTTTATTCAAAAACATCTACCCCACCTCAAGACGCTTGGGACGGTCTATAATCCTGGGGAAGCCAATAGTGAATCTTTCCTCAAAGAATTGCACATCCTCGCACGCGCCCGGAAGATTAAGATCATAGAAGCGCCTGCCCCTAAATCTGCGGATGTACAAACCGCTGCCCGCTACTTGATGGGGCAGGTCGATGCCATCTTTATTAGCAATGATAATACGGTTGTGTCTGGGCTTGAACCCCTTGTGAAGACGTGCCTTGAGGCGAAGACGCCCCTCTTTGTAAGCGACCCCGATTCCGTTGACAGAGGGGCACTGGCAGCTTATGCCTATGATCAACGGGAGATGGGGCATCAGGTGGGGAAAATCGTTGCCAAGGTGTTGAGGGGGGAAACCCCAAAAAGCATGCCCGTTGAAACCCCCACAGGGCATAAGATTTACGTGAACGATAAAACAGCCAAAACACTCAACTTTCATATTGCGAGGGAGAATTAACATGAGACACTTTTTCCGAGGCCTCCTCTTCTTAAGCTGGTGTACATCCGTGAATGCTCACGAGGCCATGCCTCTTGTAGCTGTCGGCCAGATCGTGGAGCACCCTGCTCTGGATACGCTGCGCCTTGGTCTCAAAGAAGGCCTCGAGAAGCAAGGGTACACAGAAGGGAAAACCCTGAACTGGGTCTACGAAAACGCACAAGGGAACCCCTCAACGGCGGTTCAAATTGGCCATAAGCTTGTGAGCCTTGAGCCGGCTGTGATTGTGACCTTGTCAACGCCCATGACCCAAGCGGTGGCGGCATCAACCTCGACCACCCCCCTTGTCTTCGGCGCCGTCACGGATCCGAGTGCCGCAAAACTAACAACCTGCCCGAATGTGACGGGCCTAACAGACTTTGTGCCCCCTCAGAAACAGATTGCCCTCATCAAAATGTTTCTGCCCCACCTCAAGTCCCTTGGTCTTATTTTTAATACAGGGGAAGCGAATTCTCGTAAGCAAGTTGAGGAAATAAAGGCCCTCTGTGCCCTAGAAGGGATCACAGTGCATGAAGCCCCTGTCACAAAAACAAGTGATGTGCTCATGGTCGCAAAGGCGAGCGTGGGGAAGGTAGATGCCTTTTTGTTGCCGACGGATAATACGGTGATCTCAGGGCTTGAGGCGATTCTCAAAGTGGCCAACCAGTACAAGGTGCCCGTCTTTGGTAGTGACGTTGATATTGTTCGCAGAGGCGCACTGGCCGCCTATGGGGTGGATTGGCATCAATCGGGCTTGGCCCTTGGCGATATGGTTGGCAAACTTTTGAAGGGAAAGACGATCAAGGACGTTCCCATCCAACACCCCACAACCCTTCATCTGCACGTAAATGAAGGAACGGCCCAGAAAGTGGGCGTGTCGATTCCAGACGCCGTGAGGAAAACAGCGGATAAGGTGTTTCCTGACTCCTGACTCCTGACTCCTGTTACGCCTGTAACCGCCGATACCCCAAAGCCTCAGCAATATGAGAACTGAGAACAGCCTCTGATCCTGCCATGTCTGCCAGAGTTCGGGCAACGCGCAAGACGCGCCGGTACCCGCGGGCAGAGAGTTTGAAAGAAGCCGCCGCCTTCTTCAAAAGCGCAAGCCCTGCCTCATCCGGGGCGGCGATTTGATCGAGGAGTTCACCATCCGCGTGGGCATTCAGGCGAATCGTCACGCCTAAGTGTTGGTAACGCACCTCTTGCAATAGACGCACCTTCTGAACGCGCTCCGAAACAACCGCACTTGCGTCTCCGCTTGCAGGGAGTGTCAACGCTTCGGCGGGGACTTCCTGAACCTCCACATGCATATCAATGCGATCAAAGAGGGGCCCTGAGATTTTCGACTGGTAATCTTGGGCGCAGCGGGGCGCGCGGGAGCAGGCGCGACTGGGATCTGCTACATACCCACAGCGGCAAGGGTTCATGGCGGCGATGAGCTGAACCTGCGAGGGATAGGTCACATGGGCATTGGCGCGCGCCACAGTTGTTTTACCCGACTCAAGCGGTTGTCGCAAAGCTTCAAGGGCGGGGCGTGAAAACTCTGGAAGTTCATCGAGGAAGAGAACGCCATGATGGGCAATGGAAATTTCTCCGGGGTGAGCCCGCAATCCTCCGCCCACGAGAGCCGGCATGGAGGCCGAATGATGAGGATCCCGAAAAGGGCGGGTGCGGATCAGCTTTCCGTCAGTGAGCTTACCCGCCAAGCTGTGAATCATGGTCACCTCAAGGGATTCCGCGGGCGTTAAGGGAGGGAGGATGCCGGGAAGACGCGCCGCCAACATGGATTTCCCCGCTCCTGGAGGTCCCAGCATCAAGAGATTGTGCCCTCCTGAGGCTGCCACCTCGAGAGCGCGTTTGGCTGTTTCCTGGCCTTTAACATCCCGTAAGTCTGGAATGCGGTGGGTCTCAGAGTCCTCTATGAGGGGGAGAGGCGGCGACAGAACCTGCACCCCTTTGAAGTGATTGATCAGCGCAAGGAGCGTATCGGGGGCGAGGATCCGAATATCCCCCGCCCATGCTGCTTCGCTCCCGCAAGCTTTTGGGCAGATGATCCCCAGATCAAGGGAGGCCGCATGAAGCGCTGCGGGTAAGACACCTGAAACACTCGCCACCCGCCCATCAAGGGCAAGCTCCCCCAGCGCAATATAGCTGGAAAGCTCTTCAGGGGGAACAAGGCCCAAAGCTGCGAGCAGGCCGAGGGCAATGGGCAAATCATAATGACTTCCCTCTTTTTGCACATCCGCAGGGGCTAAGTTGATCGTGATCCTTTGATAAGGAAAGGCAAGACCAAGGGCATGAAAGGCCGCCTGCACCCGTTCCCGAGATTCAGCAACCGCCTTGTCAGGAAGGCCTACGATCATAAAGCGATTCTGCCCTGAGGAAAGCTGCGCCTGGACATCGATGGTAATGACATCAACGCCCTGAAAGGAAACCGTATTGAGACGTGAAAACATAGATCCTCCCTGTTTTTCAACTGCTCTAGTTTGTCATCCCCGCGACCCGGCTACGCCAAAGGCTTCGCCGTGGCGAGAGGCGGGGACCCAGACTTGATAGTTTTTCTTCTACAACTCAATACACATATTTTTGTGTTACGCAAAATAAAAAAGGTTTTAAGGCTGGGTCCCCGCCTCTCGCCACGGCGAAGCCTTTGGCGTAGCCGGGTCGCGGGGATGACATTTTTTATATTCTAACTCGGGGATGACATTTTTGGAGGCATTCCCGGCCCCCCACTCACCGGCGGTGCCCCACAGAGTTCAATCAACGGAAGAACCCGTTTCACACCGCTAATCTCCGACGCATGGCCAATGACTTTTTGGATCTCCTGCTGATTTTGGGCCGTTCCAAAAATATAAACCGTCCCCCCAAAAGTGCGAATGATATAGTCTGGCGCTCTCACATCTTCATCCGCAAAGAGAATCGTCTTCAGCTTTGTCGTAATCCATCCATCTCGTGAATAATCAGCGAGGTTGTATTCCCCATGCGTATCCATCCCATTGATGATATCTCGCACACCCTCTACCTTACCGGCAATACAAACAGCTTGTTGTTTGACCTGTTCATTCGCAACAATACCGGCAAGAAGGACGCGGCCTTTAAAGACAGTCAGCTCAAGACCGCTCGCATCTGCCAAACCACCATCCAAAGCTTGATTGAGTTGATAGCGAAGGACTTGATCGCTCACAGAGCCGCTGAGTCCCCGCTCCTGTGCCGCATGGGTCGTCAACAGCGCTCCTGCGCCCCCCACAACAAGAGGAGCCACGCATCCCGAAAGCAGAAAGGGTAAAAAGAGAGCAGATTTCTTGAGCATCATTGTTCTATCCTTAAAAATGTATCGAGTGGCCAAAGGCATTCAGTACGGATTCGTGCATCATCTCAGAAAGCGTGGGATGAGGGAAAATCGTTTTGATAATGTCTTGCTCGGTGGCTTCAAGGGTCTTGGCAAGGCAAAATCCTTGGATGAGCTCCGTCACTTCTGCCCCAATCATATGAGCCCCTAAAAGCTCCCCCGTTTTCCCATCAAAGATGGTTTTGACAAGTCCCTCCGGTTCCCCCATGGCCAAGGCTTTGCCATTCGCGAGGAAGGGGAATTTGCCCACCTTCACGTCATACTTGCCCGCAGCCCTTGCCGCGTCCTCTGTGAGGCCGACACTTGCAATTTGGGGGGTGCTATAGGTGCACCCGGGAATATCTGTCTTTTTGAGAGGATGGGCTGAAGACAGCCCCTTCATATGTTCAACACACAAGACCCCCTCATGGCTTGCCTTATGGGCGAGCCAGGGGGCCCCCGCCACGTCGCCAATGGCATAAATCCCGGGCTCATTTGTTTGACACATCTCGTTCGTTTTGATGTGGCCTTTTTCAACAACGATCTTTGTATTTTCCAATCCTAAGTTTTCCGTATTGCCCACAATGCCAACGGCTAAGATCACACGATCCACCGTCACTTCCTGGGATGTCCCTTCCACATCAAGACTCACCGTCACCGAATCCGCGTTGCGCTTTAAAGCTGTGACCGTTGAACGCGTATGAATTGTGATGCCCTGCTTCTCAAAGGATTTACGCGCGAGGGCTGAAATTTCTTTATCCTCAACGGGTAAGATTTGATCCTGCATTTCGATAACTGTGACCGATGACCCCATCATGGAATAGAAGCTCGCAAACTCAATGCCAATGGCACCTGATCCAAGGACGAGAATAGATTTAGGCAATGCTTCGGGTGTCATGGCTTCCTTATAGGTCCACACCAATTTCCCATCCGCTTCAAGGTTCGGGAGAGGGCGCGCCCGGGCCCCGGTGGCGAGGATCACATGGGAGGCGGTCACCTCTTGTTGCCCGTTAACCGTAATTTGAATATCTTTTCCCTGACGACCTTTGAGTTGGGCTTCCCCTTCAATCACCGTCACCTTATTGGTACGCATGAGATGGGCCACACCCTTCGCAAGCCGGTCCGCGACACCGCGGGAACGCTCAATAATTTTCTTAAAATCAAAAGAAATATTGTCCGCCTTAAAGCCGTAAGCCTCAAGAGAATGGAGGAGGTGGTTAATTTCCGCTGTGCGCAATAAAGATTTTGTCGGGATACATCCCCAATTCAGACAAATCCCTCCCAAATGCGCCTTCTCAATCACGGCTGTCTTCAGCCCCAGTTGACTTGCACGAATCGCCGCAACATACCCTCCAGGGCCTCCGCCAACAACAATGAGATCATAGTCTGCCATGGTGTTTCCTTTTCTATCTATAGATGAGGAAACCATAGGATATTTTCCAAGAGAGGGGCAAGGGGAAAGTGTGTGTAAATTCGAGCGCCCTCCGTGTCATACTCATTTCCCCCTGTCATCCCCGCCTGCGCGAGGATGACAAAATGGGGGAAACTAGGGAATGGTAAGTCCCAGCCCTTGGGTCTGCGGAGGAGCTTCTTCTTCAAGAAGTTCTTCTTCTATGGCTTGTAATTCATCTATGGCTCGTTCTAAGGCTGCTTCTGCTTCGTCTTCTTCTGCTAAGGCTGCTTCTGCTGCTTTCAGTGCTTTTTCTGTAAAGTTTCTCGTTACTGCCCGTTCGTATAGGGTCACCGCTCTTTCTGCGCGCTCTGCACTTTCTGCTCGAAATTCTTCTGCTTTTTTCAATGCTTCTTCGGCTCGCTCTAGTCTTATGTGATGGGGTACTTTTTCTGTATATGCAGCTTCTGCGATCAGCAGTTTGTCTTCTGCTTCGTCTTCTTTGTTTTCTGCGTCTGTTAGTATGTTTATTGCGTCTTCGTACATTTGCAATCTGCTGGCCACAAGTCGCCATGGTAAATTTGCGTAAGCTCCGAACGCAGCTGATTTATGGGCTCTTTCTACTTCATGTGTTGCCCAGACTCGGAAGTTTTTTGCTCCTCGAAGTGCAGCTGTCTTTGCCTCTCGCTCTTGCACAAAACGCGCAAACACGGCCTTCCCCTCTCCCTCATGCTCCATAGCATCTGCAGGGGAAATCAGGAGTACACATAAAACCAGCAAGGACCTGGCTAGAAGGGCAAAATTATTTTTCATACCCTCTGCCTACAACACCTTTGAGTTCATTTCAATGTCTTGCGGGGACACGCGTTACTCATCGACCTCAATCGCATGGCTTGCGGCTTCAGCATTGAATGAATTTAGAAAAGTTTTGTTGAGGTGAGAAGATGCGTCCCTGTATTTTTGCCAATTTTGAGTGATAGTTTCCATTGCTTCTTTTATGTTTTCTTGTGAAGGATCCTTTGAATCCAAAACGTATCCAAGCCCCAGCTTTCTCACTTTATGAGCATTAAAACGTTGTTCTTCCATTTGGGGAATCATGATCATGGGCACAGACCAGTTGATGGCTTCATACACGCTATTCATGCCAGCGTGTGTAATAAATAATGACGCTTTGGATAAAACATCTTTTTGATCGACCCACTTATGTATATGTATATTTTTGGGTGCATTCTTCTTTAATAAAATATTGTAGACGTCTTCGTTTCCTCCTGTGGAGATGATGACCTGATGAGGCGTATTTTTAAAAAAATCGATTAACGTACCTAGCGTGGCCACATCACAATTGTATTCCGTCCCAAACGAGATATAAACGAGAGCATTTTGATCGAACATCTGAGGAGAGGACGCCGTTTTTTTATTCAATCGATTGCCAAAAAAGACGATATTATTACGTTCTTTAATTTCTGGTTGAAAGTCTGCAGAAGTGTACGCTAAGACCTTATCAGCCTCTAAACATGAAAAACAATTCAGCATTTCCTGATAAGAAAAACAGTTAAACATTTCCTGGTACGAAAAATGGCTCGGAATTTTTGTGGCGAGCATGCCCCACTCTTCTGGCGTACGGAGCAGCATAGAGCTGGAACACACGGAAGGTATGTTGTGTTGACGCGCAAGCAATTTTCCCCATACCGCAAATTGATCGTAGACGATCACGTCAATATGATTATATTTCTGGAATTCCAAGAGAGTCGGCCATAACTCCCTCATAACAGTGTTCAATCCCTGGTACGTCCACAATAGGTCCATGCTCTTCGCATTCACGGGTTGAGGATTTCTGAAAGAGATCGTGTTGTAATCAACAAATGTAGCGCCCGCTTCTTCAATTTTGTTTTTGAATTTGGGGACGTTGAAGTAAGTAACGCGATGGCCGCGTTTCGTCAATGCGTCGACAATTTCAAGCGTGGGCTTGATATGGCCATAACAAGGAACACCCATAAAAACATAATGGAGAGACCTCTGGGCAGGAGGAGGCTTTTGAGCTGCCACTCCTGAAGACGCAGCATCCGCAGGGGCAATCAGGAAAAAACTTAAAACCAGCAAGAAATTGGCAAAGAGGATGAAATTTCTTTTCATGCTCTCTGCCTACAGCAATGTTGGGTTGATTTCAACATCTGCAGTGACACTAAATTCATTGACACTCTTCCCTAAAAATGTTTCACGTGAAACTGACTTTGATCATCAAAAGGAAGCCTTTATGACACCCATCGCCATCCCCCTTGTCCGGTACCCTCATGGGGAGGGCCTCCCCCTTCCCCACCATGCAACTTCCCAGAGTGCAGGCGTGGACCTGATGGCCGCTGTAGAGGAATCTGTTATTTTGCGACCCTTGACCCGTGCCCTGATCCCCACGGGCATTTCTCTGTCCATCCCCCCAGGCTATGAGGCGCAAATCCGTCCGCGTTCTGGCCTTGCGCTTAAAAATGGGATAACAGTTCTCAATAGTCCGGGAACCATTGATGCGGATTATCGGGGAGAAATCTTGGTGATCCTCATTAACCTCGGCCAAGAGGATTTTATCATTGAACGTGGATTACGGATCGCCCAGCTTGTTGTGGCTCCCTTTACACAACTTCAGTGGATAGAGATTGATCAACACGAAGATTTCGAGCACAATGAGCGCAAGGGAGGCTTTGGCTCAACAGGACTGAAATAATGCTTCTCAGAGGGATCTGCTTTTTCGTGATATTGCTTATGGCGTCACTGCCAAGTGTAGCCAAAGACAAGAATCCGATTCCACGATTCGCTTCTTTTCGACCCGACAAAGTCAATGTGAGGGTAGGCCCCGGCCGCCAATATCCCATTGAATGGACCTATGTGAAAGCAAAGCTGCCGATCGAAGTCATTGCTGAATTTGATACCTGGCGTAAGATCCGCGATGTCCACGGAACAACGGGGTGGGTTCACCAAACCATGCTTAGCCCCAAACGAGGGGCCGTTATCCTTGAGCCTATCGTGCTGCTCTATACGGACAAGAGTGCGGACGCCCCTCCTCTGGCACGCCTTGAGAAGGGTGTCATTGTGGAAATTCTCCGCTGCCAGGACGAATGGTGCCAAGTGCGTCTTCGCGAATTTAAGGGTTGGATCAAACGCCTCGCCCTGTGGGGCGTTTACCCCCATGAGAGTATAAAATAATAAACTGACAAAAAGTTGTCCTTGGCTAGAAGGCCTAAAGCGCTACGATGTAGCGCAAGTACTTCTAGCCATGGCTGACAAGATAGTAATCACGCTTCATTAAGCTTATCCCGAAGTGCCTTGGCGGCTTTAAAGTAGGGAACATATTTATCGACCACATCAACCCGCTCTCCCGTACGAGGATTGCGCCCCACCCGTTGAGCGCGATAGCGAAGAGAGAACATCCCAAATCCTCGTAATTCGACGCGCCCTCCCGCCTCAAGAGCACCACTTATTTTTGAAAAGATAATATTAACACCTCGCTCTGCATCTCGTTTAGTGAGTGTACCAACCTTTTTTCCTAATTCATTAATCAGTTCTGATTTTGTCATAAATCCCCAAGTGAGAGTTTCCGTCCCTTCATGATATACCTCTATTTTTTACTGCACAAGGATAAGTTTTTTTCTTGCATGTTTAAACTAAGAACGTTAGCTTGTAGAAATGAACTCACAAACGCGCCATTTTCGCCGGCTTGCCCAACAGGCCATGGCTCCTGTCATTATCTTTACCATCGTTGGCTATTTCATCTATCACTCTGTGCAGGGGGACCGAGGGATCCTCGCTTTGCTCCAGCTTCAAACACAGCTTGTCCGAACAGAAAATCACCTTGCCCAGGTCCTCAAACAACGACAAGAGCTGGAGGAAAAAGTGGCCCTATTGCGCCCCGCAAATATTGATCGGGACCTTTTGGACCAACAGGTGCGCCTCGTTTTGGGGTATGCCCATCCCGATGATATCGTGATCTTGACACTTGATAAATCATCCGCCCTGGGTAAAGAGTAGATTACGTGAACAAAGCCCTGTGTCATCCCCGACTAGAAACTCTCGCCCCCGATCAAGTCGGGGGAAAAGAGGCACTAAGCCTGGGATGACACGTGTTTTTGAATTTTGTTTGCGGAGCCTCAAGTAACCCCGTCCACAACCGGTCATAGTGTATGTCAGTTCCTTCTCCCACGCCCATGATGGTCCAGTATTTGGACATAAAACGCCAATACCCATCGTGCCTCCTGTTTTACCGCATGGGGGATTTTTATGAGCTTTTTTTCGACGATGCGGTGATCGCCTCCAAAGCCCTTGATATTGCGCTCACCCGCCGGGGAAAGGGTCCCCAAGGGGAGGATATCCCTATGTGTGGTGTGCCGGCCCATGCGGGCGAGCAATACCTGGCGCGCCTCATTCGCCAAGGCCATCGGGTGGCCATTTGCGAACAAACGGAAGCAGCTGCGGGCCGAAAAACAAAAGGACCTCTCGCGCGGGATGTGATCCGTGTTGTCACGCCAGGAACCTTGACGGAAGAACAACTGTTAGAAGCGGGGCAGAATAATTTCCTCACGGCTCTCGTTCCCACCAAGGAAGGACTCATTGGTCTCGCCTCCATTGATATTTCCACAGGGGATTGCTTTGCCGAATCAACCTCGCTGGCCCTTCTCGAGACCGTCCTGGCCCGCTTGCGGCCAGGGGAAATTTTGTTGCCCGAAGGGTTTTTACAAACCCCTGTGCTGTATGAGCTTTTTCAAGACCTCAAAAAACGCCTCACTCCGTTGCCGTCCAGTCGGTTCGATGCCCAAAATGGGCTCGAGCGATTGAAGGAAGTTTATGGTGTTGAAAGCTTAGAAGCGTTTGGGGACTTTAAGACGGCTGAAATTGCAGCCTGTGGGGCGCTCGTCGACTACGTGCGTCTGACACAAAAACGGGATCTTCCGTCCCTCAAACCGCCCGTACGACTCAAGGAAAGAGGCCGTCTGGAACTGGATGCGGCCACCCGTCGTAATCTGGAGCTCCACGCCTCTCTCAGCGGTGAGAAGCGGGGCAGTTTGCTCAGCGTCATTGACCACACAAAAACGCCCATGGGTGCCCGTCTCCTGTCCCATCATTTGGCAGCCCCCCTGAACGATCTTGAGGAACTTCAAAAGCGTCTTGACGGTGTGACCTTTCTTTACGACAACCTTGCGCTCACAAAAGCGCTGCAGGCGGTCCTGGCGTGTTGCCCGGATCTGGAACGTCCGCTCTCCCGGCTCAGTTGGGGACGGGGGGGACCGCGAGATCTGGCGGCGCTTCATCGCGGATTGGCCCTCCTTCCCGACATTCACAAGATCTTTCAGAACCCGACATCTTTGGCAGCCTATCTTTCTCAGTTGGGAGAATATCCAGACCTAACAACCACTCTTACCCAAGCTCTAAAAGACGAGTTGCCGCCCACCATCAACGACGGGGGTTTTATCCGTGCGGGTTATCACCCCCCCTTGGATGAACTCCTCGCCTTAAGGGAAGATAGTAAGGGAGCCCTCCAGGCCCTCCAACAACAATATGTGACAGAAACAGGTGTGACGAGTCTTAAGATCAAACACAACAACATCGTGGGCTACCACATTGAAATCACGAGCCTCCACAAAGATAAACTCGGACCTGGGTTTATCCACCGTCAAACCATGGCCAATGCCATGCGGTTTACAACGCCGGCCCTGATTGAGCTTGAGAAAAAGATTGTGGGAGCGGTGGAGCAAGCGCTTTCCCTTGAGATCAGCCTCTTTCAAGATCTGGTTGAAAAGGTTTTGGTCCACACGTCAGCGATTATCGAAACCTCCCAAGCCCTTGCGGCTTTGGATGTGAGTGCAAGTCACGCCCACCTTGCCCATGAACGTCACTACACGAAACCTCTCTTGGATGAGAGCCTGGCCTTTGAGATCGAAGGCGGCCGTCATCCCGTTGTGGAAGCGCTTCTGCCCCAAGGAACGCCCTTCATTCCCAACACCTGTGCCCTCACAGGGTTATGGCTTCTCACCGGGCCTAATATGGCGGGAAAGAGCACCTTCCTGCGTCAAAATGCCCTCATCGCCCTTATGGCCCATATGGGCATGTACGTGCCCGCAACCCGCGCCCATATCGGTCTCATTGACCGTATTTTTAGCCGCGTGGGGGCCTCCGATGACTTGGCCCGGGGGCGGTCAACTTTTATGGTGGAGATGACGGAAACAGCTGTCATTCTGAATCAAGCCACCCCTCGGAGTTTCGTGATTCTCGACGAAATTGGCCGAGGAACCGCAACCTTTGATGGCCTCTCCATTGCTTGGGCGTGCGTTGAGTATCTGGTCCATGCCGTCCAAGCCCGTGCCCTTTTTGCGACCCATTACCATGAGCTCACAACTTTAGAAAAAAGTTTGCCGCAGGTTCATTGCTACACGGTGAAGGTGCGGGAGTGGGAGGATAAAATCATCTTCCTCCACGAAATCGCGAAGGGTACGGCGGATAAATCCTATGGGATTCACGTCGGAAAACTGGCGGGCCTCCCCCCAACCGTTGTCAAACGCGCAGAGGAGGTTCTGGCGACCCTTGAGACGACCGCCGCTAAACCAAAGCTATCAGCCCATCCGTTACCTCTCTTCACCGAGTCCTACCGCGTCCCCTCGCCGTTAGAGAAAATGCTCTCTGACCTTGATCCAGATACCCTCACGCCTAAGGAGGCGCTTGAAACACTTTATGCGCTTAAGAAGGTGGGGGGGTAATAAGGTAAGCAGAAGAGGGTGTCATCCCCGGCTTACAAGTCCTTCGTCCCCAATTTATTGGGGATGTTAGGACTTGTTGACCGGGGACCCAGGGCAACACAAAAATTCTTTCATACTTTGGCTTTCTGGGTCCCCGATCAAGTCTTTCTAACTCCCCGACTTGCCCAGCTACGCCAAAGGCTACGCCGTGGCGAGTCGGGGGTAAGAAAGTCTAAGTCGGGGATGACACCTTTCAGACGCCCCCTACCTAATCAAACACTCCGCAATCTGAATGGCGTTCAACGCCGCCCCTTTACGCAAATTATCGCTGACGACCCAAAAAAGAAGGCCGTTCTCAACGGATCGATCGCGGCGAATGCGACTGAGGAAAACATTATCTTCTCCTGCCACTTCAACAGGCGTCACAAACCCTTCATCTTGGCGATGATCGATAATGGAAAGCCCCGGAAATTCACGCCACAAGGCGCGGGCTTCCCCCACGGAAAGGGGATTATGAAGCTCAACAGCAACGGCGATGGAGTGCCCAATAAACACAGGCACGCGAACGCAAGTGACAGCAACCCCCGCATTCGTGCCGAGGATCTTTTGCGTCTCAAGCGCTACCTTTTCTTCTTCGCCCGTGTCGCCACTATCGAGAAAAGGCCCAATATGAGGCACAACGTTAAAGGCAATTTGCTTGGACATTTCTTGTTTCACGAGGGGTTGGTTCATGTAGATCGCTCGCGTTTGGTTGAAGAGCTCATCCATCGTTGCTTGCCCTGCGCCTGAGACGGATTGGTAGGTGGCAACAACAACACGTTTCAAGCCCGCTTCATCGAGTAACGGCTTCAAAACCATCGTTAGCGGCAAGGCCACGCAATTGGGATTGGCAATAATGTTGCGGTCTTTGTAGGCCGCGAGAGCCTCCGGATTAACCTCCGGCACGACGAGGGGAATATTTGGATCTGTCCGAAACTGGGACGAATTATCAATGACCGTGCATCCAGCAGCGGCTGCGCGTGGCGCATACTCTGCTGACACCCGGCTGCCTGCTGAGAAAAAAGCAAAATCAATGCCTGTAAAATCGAAGCCTTTTAAGGCCTGCACATCCAGGACATCTTCCTCCCCAAAAGAAATCTGTCGGCCGACCGACTCTTGAGACGCAAGGGCATAAACCTTATCAATGGGAAACTTGCGCTCTGCCAACACAGAGATCATCTCCCGTCCCACACCTCCCGTCGCACCCACAACAGCAACCCGATAACCCATGCTAACCTCCTGAAAAAATGATTGTTTTTGTAGACTGCGTGAACAAAAACCTGTGTCATCCCCGACTTAGGCCTTCTTAGCCCCCGCCCTGCGGGGGGTTAGAAGGTCTTGATCGGGGACCCAGAAACCAAGGTAAGAAAGAATTTTTGTGTGGCCCTGGGTCCCCGCTCAAGAAACTCTATGCCCCCGATTAAGTCGGGGGCGAGAGTTTCTAAGTCGGGGATGACACGTGTTGTTGAATCTTGTTCACAGGGCCTAGTCTACAGGATTTTAGAAAAGAGTCAAAGTTTCCGAATGGCCGTCGCCTGCTATAGTCCGCTACCGCCAAAGGCTATAGCGGCCGAAAGCGGGCTATGGCGTGACTCTACAATCGCCCCGTCAGAAGCAAGATCACAAGGATGAGAAGAACAAGGCCCACCCCGCCGCTGGGAAAATAGCCCCAGTTCGCACTATGGGACCAGGTCGGCAAGGCGCCTACCAACATCATGATGAGAATAACGAGTAAGATAAGTCGCATGAGAAGTCTCCTAAAAGTTAAAGGGAGATACCGCCCTAATTATAGCACACCCTTTTGAGGGGCGCAGGGGAAAAAAGAAGTCCGTTTCTACAGGAACAGAGAAATCCTATTTCCTGAATCCCGTTTCCTGACTTCTGACCCCTGATATTTACATCCGAATGAGCGTCGATCCCCAGGCATAGCCGGCCGCGAAGGCCTCACACAAGATAAGGTCGCCTTGTTTGATGCGTCCGTCTTTCACCGCGGCATCCAACGCAAGCGGGATGGAGGCCGCCGATGTGTTTGCTTGGACAGCCCCTGTATGAATGACTTTAGATTCGGGAAGTCCAAGACGTTTCGCTGTGGCATCAATGATGCGTTTGTTAGCTTGATGGGGCACGAGCCAATCAATTTGGTCTTGGGTTACGTTGCAGCGTTCCAGAATCTCCCCCACCGCTTCATCGAGCCGATGCACTGCATTCCGAAAGATCTCCCGTCCATTCATGTGGATCCCGGGTGTGTCCTTCCGGACATACATTTGCTCGTATCCCACCCCATCTGTCCTGAGGAGATTGCCGAGGATGCCGCGATCTGTCTGGGATTGAGCCTGCAAAACAACGGCTCCTGCGCCATCCCCAAAAAGAACCGCCGTTGAGCGATCGGTCCAATCCACAAGGCGGCTCATGGTTTCTGCCCCAATGACAAGGGCCGTTTTTGCCATGCCTTGTTTCAAGTACATATCCGCTGTCGCCAACGCAAAAATAAAGCCGCTGCACACCGCCGATTGATCAAAGGCAAACCCATGGGTCATGCCGAGCTTCGCTTGCACCCGCACAGCGGTTGCCGGGAAAACGTGATCAGGGGTTGCGGTCGCAAGGACGATCATATCCACATCTTGCGGCGTGAGACCTGCAGCAATTAAAGCGCGCTGGGCCGCTTTGACCGCGATGTCGGACGTATGCTCATCGGGAGCTGCGATATGCCGGGCACAAATGCCTGTGCGCTCCACAATCCAGTCATGAGAGGTCTCAAGGCTTTCAGAGAGGTCGTTGTTTGTGACAACTTTGGTCGGAAGGTAACTGCCCGTGCCGAGGATAACGGAGCGCACCGTCATGAATTTACAGCTGCCTTGGAAGGCGCTTCCGAAGAAAATTCACGGACGAAATGGGTGTTGATTTGACCCGTCACCATATCGACGGCAAGATCAATGGCATGGGCAAACCCAAGGGCATCCGTTCCCCCATGGCTCTTCACAGCAACGCCATTCAGACCCAACCAAAGGCCCCCATTATAACGCCGATAGTCAAGACGCATGGAGAGCTTCTTAAGCATAGGCTTTGCCAGCAAATACCCTAGGGAGGCCATCCACGAGCTCTTAAAGGCTGTCTTAAAGGAGTGAAGGGCCATGTGCATCACGCCTTCCCCTGCCTTGAGGACGACGTTCCCAGTAAATCCATCCATGACAACAACATCAACCGTGCCACGCGTAATGTCATCCCCTTCAATAAAGCCATAAAAATTGTCACGAATCGAAGACGCGCGAATGAGCTCTGCTGCCTCTTTCACCACAGGGTTTCCCTTGATGTCTTCAGATCCAACGTTAATAAGCCCGACCGTCGGTTTGGGGAGGTGGAGAACATGACGGGCAAAGAGCTCACCCATAATCGCAAATTGGGTCAGATTTTTAGCGGTGCATTCCATGTTCGCTCCCAGATCCAAGAACACGACGTCCCCTTTCAGGGTGGGCGCAAGACTTGCTAGAGCGGGACGATCAATGCCTGGAATCGTGCGGAGAATGATTTTCGCGAGCGCCATGTAAGCGCCGGTATTGCCAGCAGAGACCACACCTTGTGCACGCCCCTCTGCAACGGCTTTGACGGCTTGACGCATACTGGAATCCAAAAACCCACGAATGGCTGCACTGGGTTTTGTCTCAGAGGTAATAATTTCTTTGCAATGGGTAAAGGTGACTTTATCAGCGAGGATCTTCTCTTGCGCAAGCAAAGGCTCAACGACCCGGCTGTCTCCAAAAAGAAGAAAATGGACAAAAGGGTACCGCTCCGCCGCAATTGCAAGGCCTTGGATGACAACACCCGGGGCCTTGTCCCCTCCCATTGCATCAACAGCTAAGGTGACGTTCACTTAAATAATCCGTAAACTAAGCAGGAGACTCATCGGTCGTCTGTCCTAAGACTTGGCGGCCCTTATAATGACCACAAGAAGGACAGAGATGGTGAGAGAGTTTTCTTGCACCACATGCAGGACATTCCACGCTCTGTACAGGCTTAAGAGCATGGTGAGCGCGTCGCATACCCTGACGGGAAGGGGATGTTTTTTTCTTAGGAACTGCCATTTAACTACCTATCGTTTTAATGAATATGTCTATCTTATCACCCAAATACTGAAGGTATACAACCTTAAAAATGGGACCATGTGATGAAAGTAGGCAAAAATGCCTCTTCAAAGCCTCTTTGTCCATGGGGCTCAATCATATAGCGCATAAAATTGAGAAGATCAAGTATTCCCTTCATCCATATAAAGGAGTATGCTTCTTGGCAGAGGATTATGAAAAAAATTCAACCCTTCAAGAGGAAACCATGACCCCCTTTATTTTTCTCATCTTATTTGCTCTTGCTCCTCAAGAAGCCCATGCTAAGCTAGAGAAAAACGTCATAGAACCCTCAGCCTCTTTCAGTTCCGCAGTCCCCCTTTCTCTCCTCACCCCCCTTGGTATTGGGAAGGATAGAAGATTTACCTGCGCTGTTGCGGCCAACCAAAATTTTGTACCCAGCAACGCGCAAGACAACTCCCTCTTCTACAATACACAGGTGGCTTGTATACGTTGGGCGCTTGTAAAACACGGCCCCGACAGTCGTGCTCGTCGGTTCATTTTTGCGGAGACAGAGGCTTACCTGCTCGCGTGCGCCCTGATCATATCGACCGGCGAAAATTCCGCGCTCCTCGAGACCGTGGGGTATGGAACGACAGAGACCACAGGGAAAGCCGCAACTCTCGTTACCTCAGATCCAGTAACGCAAAAAGAAAAGATCCTCAAGCATAAGCGGCATAAAAAAGACATAGACGAAGAAGAGGCAGACGAAGAAGAAGAGGAAACAGATGAAGGTGCGATATCAGCGCCTCGTGAACAATGAACCCCTTTATCCTCCTCATCTTATTTTCTCTTGTTTCTGCCGGAGCTCACGCTAAGTCAGAGATCGACCCTGCGGCCTCTTTTGGCTCAGAAGTTAATATTTCCTCACTTGTCCCTCTTGGTGTAGGGAAGGATAGGAAATTTACGTGCCGTATCATTGGGGACAACCAAAACTTTATCCTCAACAATTCGCAGGCCTACGCCGTATGCTGGCCCGCACAGGTGGCGTGTGCACGATGGGGACTTATGAAAAATACTCCTGAGAGTCACGCTCGTCAGTTCATTTTTGATGGGACGGAAGCCTACCTCCTAACATGCGCATTGATGATCATTGCCGCTGACGGAGGGGCCTCAATCCTCGAGACCGTTGGCTACGCGAAGGGAAATGTAGAAGGAGAGGAAGCCGTCCTTACTACCTCAGATCCAGTAACGCAAAATGCGAAAAATGCAAGGTCAGGAAAGAAGACGTCCCCTGAAACAGACGAACCACCGCCTATCAATGACCCTGCAGAACAAGCGTTGAAAGAGATCCCCATTTAGAGGAGAGAGAGGGTTTCTTACGGCCCTCCCGGCCCTCCGCGATCCATATCCGGATCTTGACCGTTAAATTTGCCCACATTGCTGAAGATTTGATCGACAGCGCCAAATTCATAGCCCGCTGTAGGTGTGCGACGATTCACGTGGGAAATAATCCGCTCATCCGCCTCTGTTAAAGAGGTAAGGCCCTGCACAACACTTTTTTTATCAAATTCGATCCGTGTCACACTACTCCTGAGAACAGAAGGTGTCAGAAACGCCCGCCGAGACGTGGTTTTTGACATGTAAAGCCATGTCCCATTCCCAAAGGGAGAAACGGCCGAAGGCGTCCCAAAACGTTTTCCGACCTGGTCACGCGTTGTCTTCCCCACCTGAATGACCTTCAGATCTTCAGGCGTAAGCTCATGACCATGGTGATCAATAACAGCGCAACCGCTTAAGAGACCTGCAAAAAGCAGAAAAGAAAGCTTTAAATTTTTTGAACCGAGCATATCTATGAGCACATTAAATATAAAAGAGGGTGAAAATCAAAAACACCATGCCTTTCCTACCCTCAATCTGTCAATGGCCTCCTTTTTTTATAAATCTTTTCTAAATCATCAATTGACAGAGCCCCAAGGAGACCGTTAGACATGAGGAACTCTATGAGGAGGGGTGGCCGAGAGGCTGAAGGCGGCGGTTTGCTAAACCGTTATATGGAGAAATCCGTATCGTGGGTTCGAATCCCATCCCCTCCGCCATCCGCCGAAGTCGCTATGGCGTGATGTCACGCCGAAGCTTTTAGCGAAGGCGGACATTTTTCAGGGATTCTCTACAAGCAATTTTTCTCTTAAAATGGCTCCATGGGACACTCATGGGACACGAGAGAATAACAAAAGGTACGCGATGAGAACCCTGCGAGTCGAATTCCCTTGTCTAAATTCCAAGGTTTGTTGCCTTAAATAAATTCCGTCCCACCACTGTCCCAAAAACTTTCTACATTTTCCTGCAGTAGAGTGGAAATCGATAACGGTTTACCGTCTATCGTCTGTCCTCTCTTGTGATGAGGATGATATGGCAACACTCGAAAAACGCCTCAATGCGGATGGGACGACAGGCTATCGGGCAAAAGTCCGCCTGAAGGGCTTTCCTTCTGAATCTGCGTCGGAAGGGCATATCTGTTCTTTTTGTGCATCACGCAGGCAAGGGAGGGAGGGCCATGCCCTCAAACTCCGTTTCATAAAGGCCTCTCATATCGAGGCGATGGGGGTTGATGAGCTCAGAAATGGGGCGATTGTTGCTGATGAGGTAGATAATGAAACTTTTTCGTAAAGTCTCATCCACATGATCTTTTTCAAGAAACAAATGGATATCAAAAAGATCGCGAGGATGTTGTCGATCCAAGGCGGCACACATTTTGCCTGCATAGAGGTCTTCCCGGCTTAAGCATTGCGCTCTCACAAAGACGCCAAAGGTTTACTGGGCCTGGGGGCAGAGGTCTCGCATTTGGCATTCACGCACCACCCCTCTGAGGACGTGATTAATCTCCACTTTAATGGCAGCGCTGGGGTCTCTGAAAATCATCTGCTTGATGTTGCCGTCACTGGTTTTGACGGGTTGAAACCCGTAAAGTGGGAAAGCGTGCGCTGAGATCCTGAACAATTGTCTCAAAAGACATGTTGATGTTGGCAAAAGAGTCTTCCCTGGTTTCAATCGGCAGATAGGTGAGGTCAATATCAACGGAAAGGCGCGGCATGTCTTGGTAGAACAGGTTAATCGCCGTTCCGCCCTTAAGGGCGAATCGGGGATCCCGCATAAAGTAGGGCAAGATGCGTAAGAGGAGCCTGACTTGATGATGATAGGTCTCCCTAATCATTCGCCAAATCTCCGGGAACAGTGATGAGGTATGTCTTATCGAGCACCCCCTTTTCAACAATCTTTCTTTTGCCAGATCCGAGAGAAATCCGGCTTCTATCGAGTTGATCGAGCCAAGGGTGGTTCAATTTATCGGCAAGAAACAGGAACAGTCGTTTCACTTTTATCGATGTGGTCTGCTCCAGGAGTTCTTGTAAGACGGAAGGACGTAAATCGATCAGGTTTTCTAAAATGTAATAACACTCCTGCAAATCCTGGTCTTTTGGAACCAAATACAGCATCTCGAGAAAAGCCCTCTCTGGGCCAGAAATTTGGATCGCAAAGTCCTTCTCTGGATGGGAGCGCAGGCCGAGAGAGGGGGGAAGAAAGTTTGTTGTGTGAATGGACATTGTTTGTCCCCAGGGATGATTCGTAAACCACAGGGGCAGTTTTTTGCTCTGCTGAAGATACAAATGAATCCCAGATTGGCTCAATTTGATGAAGTGGGCGTACCCCTGGAGTTCAAGGGCCGTCTTTCCTCCAACGTGGACGTCGATATGGAGCTGGGTTTGGAGGGCAAAAAGGCCCCCCTGGCCACCCGACGGTGTCTCCCTTCCGGATGACGGCACCATGCCCTATGGGCTCGATCCAAAGGCTCTCTTGGTATCTTCTTTTAAGAAACGTACTCACTCCCTGTTTCTTTAACCAAGGCGAGGTCGCAACGGTCCCTTGCGGCCAACGTTGCAAGAGGCGGTTTATAATTGTTTCGTTAAATGTACTCATAGTGCATTTCTATGACTTTTTTCAAACCACGTCAAGAAGGTCGGTCGCAAATCCCACAAAAGCTTCTGCAAGCCTGCGAAGACTCCCCCGCCCCTCGTTTGTGATCCTCAGATACCTAATTGCGTAAGGTATCCTAACACGGACGTGTCCATGCGATACTTCTGCACAAGTTCAAGTGCTTTTTCTAGGCTTTTTTCTTGTGTGCTTTGATGATTAAGTCTGCCATGAAACCACCCATAAATTTGTCGTTGTTGAGCAGAACGAATCCCAAGTTCGGCCATCTTATCCGTATAACTTTTCAAAAGTACAGGGTTTCCCAAAGGTCTACTGCAACCCCATAGGAAATTGTCGATCAAGTCCAATACTTTCAACTTATAACCTATCTTCCTCTCGCCCCACGGAGTATTGCTTTCGAGAAAGAAAGCCTGAGAAATTCGCATAAATTCATTTTCACTAGGGGGAGAATAGTTCGCTTCACTGTGTAAATCATGCAACCGATCGTAGATGACCTCTTCATCGCCTCGCTCAATCAATAGATTTGTGAGTCTTGCATATTCATCTGGATGCGTATGTCTTGCGTAGCTTCTTTTTTTATAAATTTCGATTGTATCTCCCAGAGCCTCCTGATATGTGGCTGCTTTGCGCTTAAACTCTTCAAAAAGTGCTGGATCGACATCGCCTGGGGACCTTAAGAACATGTCGAGTTGGTTTGACGCGTACATTTTTTCCTCTGCGCTATACCACGGGATAGACCTTTCTAAGATGAAGGTCGTGGCAAGTCGCATAAATTCATTTCCATCAGGAAGGTAACCATTCCCCCCCGATGTCGAAATCAAACCGCTCAGCCGAGCGGCTAAAGCGCTTTGATGGCCTATCTCAGACAACACAGTGGTAAGCCTTGCACATTCCTGCGGGTCGTCATCAACGAAAAGAGGGGATTTCAAGTGAGGGACTTGCATGTGTATTCTTATATTAGGGACTTGCAAGTACATTTGTGTATTTTTTTCTTCAGTTATTCTATTAAGGAAAACAGTTTCATATGTTGTGCGATAAAAATCTCTGAATAGGTTTCTACTTCGTGAATAAATCGCATTTCCAAGGCACAAGCCATGTGCCTTTACCTCGATAGCTTCTTTATCGCCAGCAGCAATTCTTGCCTCAACAAATGCTTGAGCTTCCTCCTGCGTCGCGTCGTAGATGACCTTATCACTATCATTATACAATAGGAGATCAGCAAGTTTAAAGTGTAGGGCGCTCTTAGAATTTCTTTGAATAAGGTCTTCGACCACATCTCGTGCGTGCTCCTTGCCTTCCTTTTCACCCAAAGCTTCTATCCACAGACGAAAAGAGGTGTTGTCTCCCAGCAATCCTGCCCTTTTGACAAGAGTCATACCAACTTCATCATTCTGGAGGAGGGGGGGAACGGGGGGCAGAGGACGATCCCAAGCAGGACCTGCGGGTGGCCGAATGTGAGGGGCCAGAAGATGCATCAGTCGACTTGTTGCCGCAACCGAAGCCTCTAGGGCCCTTAGGCGATTGGCAGGGTTAAGGGTAGGGTCAAAATTTCCTCTCTTTTTCACCCCTAGTTCTTCCAATTTTCTCAAAGCCCTTTGCTGCGTGTATTGATAGGTTGCTCGAGAAAGCCGCGAAAATATTGGATCATTAAAGAGAAAGCCACCCAACATGCCATCTTCATACGCGTCCTGTGTCTCCAAAACTCTGCTGGCAGCATTCCTATTTTCTGCTTCAGCCACCCCTTGTCCTTCTGAGAGATGTCCCATGGATAGAGGAGGTGTAGAATGGGTAGGCATATCGCTTTCTTTTCGCTCTTCATCATCATAAAGCTTATCCGCTGCTGAGAGAGGTGAAGGAGCACACATTTGCAAAGTTAAGGCAAACGCTGAAACGGTCGCTAAAAGAGTCTTTTTGGCTGTAAACATTCTAATCTACCTATCTATAAAGTGTGCGTGTATATAAGAAAAAAATCTGCACAATGACTAACAAATATGAATATAAGCAGCCTTCTTGTGATTGCAAGAAGAAAGTGGACTCTCTCCCATGGGACACTCATGGGACAGTTGGGGGTAAAAAAGGGTAACAAACATGCACAAACAACAACGAAGACGCCGCCGCAATCCCTTGATCTCATTGATATCTTGTGTTAACGTTCGATGTCAGTTAAACATTTGAAGCGTTGGCTAAACCGTTATATGGAGAAATCCGTATCGTGGGTTCGAATCCCATCCCCTCCGCCGTCGCAACGAAGTTGCTTTGGCGTGATGTCACGCCGAAGCCTTGGCGAAGGCGGACTCTGTAACCTGCGCTTCAGCTGGCAGATCCGATACAGTACTAGCGAAAGCGGACTATAAAAACGAGTGAGCTATGGTATAAACTTTATGGAGTCGTAAAATGACAAAACATCTATTAAGTTTAGATCAAACAACTAAATCTAAAGTTCCTGTAGCGCACAAAGAGGTTCAACGAACACTTTGGGGAACAAAAAAATCTCCCTATGTGCGAAAGGTACTTATTGCTCTGGAAGAAAAAAAGGGCCCCTATAAACTGGAGGAAATTTTACCTGCAAACCTTTTGAAGGCAACAAACCAGAAAATTCCGGAAGTTTTCTTAAAAATCAGTCCTTTTGGAAAAATTCCTGCCTATCAAGAAATAAGTAGGGCGGATCCTAAGGAGTTTAGCATAACTGAATCATCCGTTATTATGGACTATCTGAACGAAACAATAGAAGAGACACCTCTCCGCCCCCACGATTCAAAAGAAAACGCACGCGTCTCATGGTTTATGACATATGGAGATAATGTGGTTGCGGCAGCAACTTATAAAATTTTTTTTGAGACGCTTGTAAAACCAAATTTTTTAAAAGAGAAAACAGACACCTCCCTTGTTGACACCGTATTCAAAGAAGAACTTCCTGTTGTTCTTGATTTTCTTGAGAGAACGCTCGCAGATCACAGAGCGTGGATAGCAGACACAAAAAACTTCTCTCTTGCAGACATCACAATTGCGACTCACTTGATAACACTTTCAACAACCGGACTTAATCTTGATGAAACAATAGGGGAAAAACGACCCAACCTTCTGAAATACATGAGAAAAATTTTAAAACGACCCTCGGTTAGGAAAGCCTTAGGCTAGATAACAGAGAGAAAAAGAGGGCAGGCCATACGCGAAAGAATCATACGTAGTCACAAAAAATGAAGCAACGATTAGCATCTCTCTTCTTCTTCATTACACTCACATTTGGAGCGCTCGCGGGCTATGCCTCCACATGGGTGATCAATCCCGATAAAATTGCGTCTTTTGATGAAACTCATCAAGACCAGCTTGTGGAATCCTTATCCCGCTACAAGATAGGAGTGATTTTTGACAAAGCCTTAAAGGCAGACCCATCTGACCTCGTCCCCATCCGTTCTCAAACCCTAATTCCACTCGTTTCTGGAAAATATGTCAGTGTGTATCTGGTAACGCCAAGTCTAGAGGAACTCCATATTGGGCTCGTGGTCAATGACTTCTCCACCCTCCAAGGAGAGGCGCTCCAGGAATTCAGAAAAATGCTTCGAGAAGTTGTGCAGACTTTCCAAGACATGGGGTATGGCGACTATCTGGCATTCTGTGACTTCGGAAAGACATATCATTCGACGACAGGAGGCCTCATTAAAGGAAACTGCTGGGAAATGATTCCTTTAGGAAAGGGGTATGTGACGAACAAGGAGGGTATGTATCAGTTAGCCCCGAAAATTTGGCGGAAGCATTACGTATTATTCGATAAAACGCCTCATTTTAAAAAGGAGAATAAGGAGAGCGTCAGTCGTTTTAGGAGGATGCTACAGTCACGTTTAACCCATAATATGTCTCATTCCCCTTCCTTTTGTAAGCCAACACTTCCTTGGACGATTCAGATTTCTGATTTAAAAGAAGCACAACAGGCGAGCCGTGAGTGCGCGCTTGCTGAGTTGCAAAAAGCAGGGGCCCTTTATTCTTCTGCACCAGCGGATAAGGGGCAAGGTCACTCAAAATGTCCAATGGGAACCTGTCTATTAGACAGAGAAAGTTGCGTGTTCTGTAAGAAAGAAGTGATCACAAGCGAAGAAATGCTGAGAACGAAAAAGATGACGGTTCTCTATAATGATGACCCCTACACGAAGAATGCTCATTTTATGGTCATCCCCTTAAAACATGAAGAAAGCCTCCATTGTTTACCCCCTGACCAATTTGATGAAATGATCCAGGGGGCCCAAAAACTTAATCTTGCTTTAAGCGACATAAAGAACCTTGTGTGGTTTTATCAAAACGGTCCCCGCGCGGGTCAATCCGTGCCCCATATGCATCTCCATGTGTTGCATAGGCCCGACCCGGTGACCCTTTCGATTAAAGTCCTCAATGAACTTGCAGGAAATAAGGATAAGCCCGAGGGACCCAAAGACTATCACATGACGCAACGATGGCTCCTCGAACGCTTTAAAACGTTGGGGTTGGATCAACCCTGATCCCTGGCTCCTGTTTTCTGATTCTTGGAAATCCCCGTGGATACTTTTGCGGCTCCTTCCGTCTTTGTAGTAGAGGAGGCCCTCTTGTGTGTCTCAAAATTCAAGCCAATCCTTTCTTTTCGAGACCCTCCTGTAAGATATCCCCCTTCTAGCCATCCTGTGGATAAGGGTGTGCAAGACTTTCCCAGACAAGCCCATTGAATCCCATAAAAACCCATGATATAGAAAAAGAAGATCCCCACTCTCTGATCGGACCCCGGAAAATGGCCATCTATACGCAAAAAGGTAAAAGGCGCCGAGGATGACTTTGTTTTTATCCACATTCATCAACAAACTCGACAAAAAAGGGCGCGTGTCTGTTCCCGCTTCTTTTCGTCAATGTGTGGTGAAGCATTCCTTTCAAGGGATTGTGGTCTTTGGTTCTTATAAATTGCCGACGGTTGAGGGCATGAGCTTTGAGCGCATGGAGCGGCTCAGCCAAAATGTAGATACCCTGGATATCTTCTCAGAGGCCCAGGAAAATCTTACCGCAGCCCTCTTCTCAGACACCCATATGCTCCCCTTTGATGGCGATGGACGGGTTTTGCTCCCCAAGTTGCTCCTGGATCATGCCCAGATTACCGATACGGTGGCCTTTGTGGGGCGTGGGGCGACATTTCGCATCTGGAATCCCACTCTTTTTGAAACCTACCAAGCCAAAGCGCGCCAACTGATTCAAGATCGGGAGGCAAGCCAAAATGCATAAGCCGGTCATGCTGAACGAAGTGTTGCAAGCGCTCAATCCTCAAGATCAAGAGACCTACATTGATGCGACCTTTGGCGCCGGCGGCTATTCCCAAGCGATTCTCGAAAAAGCAGACTGTTCTGTTGTTGCCATTGATCGGGATCCGGAAGCAGCATCGCGCGCAGACCTTTTGAAACAGAATTACCCCAAAAGGTTCTCCTTTGTTGAAGGGCGATTTGGAGAGATGGTAAATCTCGTTCCTCCTCAAGGATATGATGGCATTGTGTTCGACCTCGGCGTTTCGTCACCTCAGCTGGATGATGGCGCGCGGGGCTTTTCTTTTAAGCAGGACGGCCCCCTTGATATGCGTATGGACAAGCAAGGTCTCACAGCAGCGGACGTTGTGAATACGTTTGAAGAGAAAGAAATTGCGCGCATTTTATGGGTCTATGGGGAGGAAAAACGCTCCCGCAGCGTCGCCCGCGTTATTATTGAAAAACGCAAAATCACACCCTTTACAACCACGACCCAGCTCGCGGATGTCATCAGATCCGTTGTCGGATTTGAACGGGTTGGCTTCGATCCTGCGACCCGCTCTTTTCAAGCTTTACGCCTTTACGTCAATAATGAGCTGGGGGAACTGGAAGAAGGTCTGAACGCTTCAGAAGCGCTCCTGAAAAAAGGGGGACGGCTTGTAGTGGTGAGCTTTCATTCTTTGGAAGATCGTCTTGTAAAGACATTCCTCAAAGAGAAAAGTGGCAACACACCTCGCCCTTCGCGCCATGCCCCAAATCCCCTTCAAAAACCCCCGACGTTTATTCTGAAAGAGAAAAAGTCAGTGGTTCCCTCAGAGGCTGAATTGAGACAAAATCCCCGTGCGCGGTCTGCACGATTAAGATGGGCTGTGAAAGGAGAAGCTGCATGAAACGCTCGACTTTTTGCCTCATCTTTCTTGCCCTCATCGTAGGCACGGCCCTCTTTAAAGTCAAATATCAGGTTGTTGATATTGAACAACGACTCTTCGAAGCACGTACTCTCATTCGCCAAGAACAGGAAAACATCCATATGCTACAGGCCGAATGGAGTCACCTGAATGACCCTAAACGCCTCCAAACCCTGGCAAAACAATTGGACATTGGCCCCGTTGCCACAACGCAAGTGATGGCCCTGCTCCCTTTTGAAGGGGGGGTCCCCACATCCATCCCCCGTACCCAGCTCGCCTCCATGCACGAGGGTCCATGAAGCAACATGCTTTTTATGTGCCTCAAGATAGCCTGCGCCTCCCCCGCTGGAACAAGGTTCATCGCCCTCATCAGGCCCTCGCCGTTGCTCATTCCCGTTTGTTGGTTGTGGGGTGTGCCTTCATTCTTGTCTTTCTTATTATTGCAGGACGATTAATCGACGTTGGCCTCCTCCAAGGGAGATGTGCAGGCAACACCTGCAGGGGGCACGCCATGGGCATGACCGCCCGCGCCAATATCACAGATCGGAATGGGGAAATTATCGCAACCAGCCTGCAAACTTTTTCCCTCTATGCCAATGCCCGTGTTGTCTTGGATGCGAAGGAAGCAGCCCTGAAACTTAGCCAAACCTTGCCCGAGCTTAAGTATGAGGATATCCTCCGCCGCCTCCTCTCAGGCAAGGGGTTTATCTGGCTTGCCCGTCACCTGACCCCCCAAAAACAAGAGGCGATTATGCGCCTCGGCATTCCCGGTCTGTCCTTTCAACAGGATGAGAGGCGTGTGTATCCTCACGGGGAACTTTTTGCCCATGTGCTAGGATACACCAACATCGACAACAAAGGCTTGGGCGGCATTGAGCAGAAATTCGATGAGCTTTTAAGAGCCCAAGGCGGCGCCCTTGCCTTAAGTCTCGATACCCGTGTTCAACATGTGCTGCGGGATGAACTTGTCGCAGGCATCGAAAAATTTAAAGCCCAAGGCGGTGCCGGGGTGGTGATGAACGTAACGACAGGGGAGGTCTTGGCCCTCGTCTCTTTGCCCGACTTTGACCCCAATCAAGTGGGCAAAATAGATTCGCAAGCAGAAGCTCTGTTTAATCGCATCACCCTTGGTGTTTACGAATTAGGGTCGAATTTTAAGATTTTCACAACCGCCCTCTATTTGGACAGGGGGGGAGACGTAAGGAATACCTTTGATGTCACCCCCCCGCTACGCATCGGGCGCTTTCGGATCACAGATATTCACCCGGCCTATGGGCCCATGCCCATTTCCACCATTTTCACAGAATCTTCCAACATTGGGATGGCCAAGATGGCGTTGCAATTTGGGGGAACCGCTCAGAAAAACTTCTTTGAGAAACTGGGGTTTTTTAAGCCCCTTACGTTTCAACTGCCAGAACTTGGATATCCCCTCTATCCCAAAGAGTGGACCGAATCCACAACCATTACGGCCTCTTATGGCTACGGCGTTGCCGTGAGCCCTCTCCATCTTGTGAGCGCCATCGGGGGCATCGTGAATAAAGGCATTATGATGCCCCCTACCCTCTGCAAGGTGGATCCCACCAAGGGACTCAAGGGAAAGCGCATTGTCTCTGAACAAACATCCCAAATTATGCGAGAGCTTCTCTACAAAGTGGTCTCAGAAGGCACAGGGAAAAAGGCGCGCGTGCTCGGTTATGAGGTGGGCGGCAAGACAGGAACAGCTAATACCCTCGCAGGGCGCACTTATAAAAAGGGCACGAACATTACGTCATTTGTGGCAACCTTTCCCGTCAGCAATCCGCAATTTCTCGTGATGATCTTCGTCGATCGTCCCCAGGGGATCAAAGAAACCTATGGCTTTAATGCCGGCGGGTGGAATGCAGCCCCCATTGCAGGGACAGTCATTTCGCGCATAGCACCCTTGCTTCAGGTCGCCCCCCGCCATGAGGCTCCCTTTGGAGAAAATGCACCCCAGTTTATTCCGGCTTCGTTTCGTCATTAGGGTTGAGTTTTCAAAAGTATTGATTTTTTTTGCGTGTTTTATTGTAGGATTGATTTATAAAATACGGAGATGGATCATGATTACGCTTTCCCTTTCTGAGAAAAGGGATAAGTGCTTAAGCGCTCTTGCAGTCAGAGCCCATCTTTCAAAAAAAACGTATGCTTTAAAGTTGCTAGAGCAGTCTCTCGAGGATGAGGAAGACGCTCTCATTGCGTCTGCTCGGCTAGATCGCATTGATAAAGGAATGGATGTACCTGTTGATCTAGAAGAAATTGTACAAAAATACAGGGATAAACATGGGTCTGCCGACTTGGAATTTTAAGTTTTCCCCAGAATGCGAGAAAGACTGGAATCGGCTGGATGCCGCTATTCAGGCACGTATCCTTAATTTTATCCACAAACGTGTGATTGTTGCGGATAAAACCCCCGCATTCTTGCAAAGCCTCTTGCGGCAAACCTGAAAGATTTCTGGCGCTTTCGTATTGGGGATTATCGATTGATCTGTGCCATAAAAGATCATGAATTTTTGATTCTGGCTGTTCACGTAGGACACCGTGATAAAGTATACAAAGTTGCTAGATCTTCTGTGTAAGCTTAGCTCCCAGTTGGCGTGTTCCACTGTTCCATTGCCTAGGGGTGAAACAAGAACACGCTCTCTAAAAAATGGCTGATTTGCTGGTTTTTTGGAAGGAGAGTCTCCCTGGAGAAAAAAGGTTTTGTTTCATCGAGAGGGGGCCACTCTCACTCGGAAGGGGGGTCGCCCAAATATGTCGCACAAGAAAGGATACGTACATCCCTAAAAGGATCAAGAACAAGAAGATCATTGTCCCCTGTCAAAAGAAAGGTTGCTTGACCGCAAACAGCGAGGCTTAGGAATTTATCATCTTTTGGATCCCGACACGCCTTTAAGGGCGTGATATTGTGTACAACTTCGCCAATTAAAGAAAGGTAACGGAAAAATTCTTGCCGTTCTTCAAGAGAAAGGTAATGGTCAAATTTCTTTCTTCCTAAAACGTCAGCGAGTTCGTGAAGGATGTCTTCTGAAAATAAAAGGATTCCGCAAGAGAGGGCTTTCCGAAATGCTTTTCCTGGGAGTGAAGAGGGTAAGAGAAGTTGGCTAATGAAGATATTTGTATCAACAACAAATCTACTCTTCCGCGCCATCTTCTAACAACGCCTCCAATTTTTTTTCAGTGAGACCCCTTTCTTTGGCTTTTTGAGCCATCTGCTCACAAAAAACAGTGAAGGCTTCAATTTGCCCCCCTTTTAATTGTTCATAGTCATGCATAGAGAGGAGAACGGCAATATCCCTCTGTTGACGTTGTATGACAACAGGCTCCCTCTGGGAGATGTCAATCATCATCCCTAAAGACTGTTTTGCTTCTGTCGCAGAAATTGTACGCATAACTCTCTCCAACCATTGAGTATGACTCATTATAGACAAATTGGACAAAAAAGTCAAATGATTCTGTAAACAAAAATATCTTGTGGGCTCAGGGATCATAAGGAGGCATTGTGTTTCACTGTTTCATTCCCTAGGGGTGAAACAGAACCTCTCTTTTAAAAATGGCTGATTTGTTAGTTTATTGAGGAGGCGACAGGACCCTTTCCTGCGCCCCGCCTCACAAACGACTACACTGTTGTCTGCGACACTGCTACACTGGATCTATGAAGCATCCCTTTCACCTTGTCTCTCCCAGTCCGTGGCCCTTTGTGGGATCCATTGGTGCGCTGGTGTCGGCGATCGGCCTCGTTCTTTTGATGCACAATCACGGTGCATATGTGCTTCTCATGGGCTTAGGGTTAATCCTCTTTACCATGGGGGGATGGTGGTATGATGTCTTAAAGGAAGCAGCTCACAAAGGAACCTATACCTCCCCTGTACAGACAGGACTTCGCTTAGGGATGGTGTGCTTCATCATCTCAGAAGTCATGTTTTTCGTCGCTTTTTTTGCGGCCTTTTTTGATGTGAGCTTGTTTCCTGCCGGAGGACAGTGGCCGCCCAAAGGGATTCATCCCATAGATCCTTTTGATTACCCTTACTTTAACACCCTCCTCCTCTTGCTTTCAGGAACAACGATAACCTGGGCTCACCATGCCTTGTTGCAGGGCCAACAAAAGCTCGTTTCGAAGGGAATTGGCATCACCATTTGCTTGGGGCTTCTGTTTACCGCCATTCAAGCTTTTGAATACGCCCATGCGTCATTTGGATTTAAGGAAGGCATCTATGCCTCGACCTTTTACATGGCCACAGGCTTCCATGGGATTCATGTGATCATTGGCACCCTTTTCCTCATCCTGTGTTGGGTCCGTGCGCGTTTGGGGCAATTCACCCCTGAAGGGCATATTGGCTTTGAGGCCGCCGCATGGTATTGGCATTTTGTGGACGTCGTGTGGCTCTTTCTTTTTGTCAGCATTTACTGGTGGGGGTCGGGGGTGTAGATCAAGGATGTCGCCCCCGCGAAGGCGGGGATGACAACGAAGAGTACGGGGATGACAATGAAGCGTGAACATTTAAACAGGAAGTACTCTAAATGACGCAAAATAAGCCGCAAATCTACCTCGTAGACGGATCAGGATACATCTTTAGGGCTTTCCATGCCTTGCCCCCCCTTACCCGCGCTGATGGCGTTCCTGTGGGCGCGGTGATGGGCTTTACCACCATGCTGATGAAGCTCCTCCGCGAGAAATCTCCTGATTACCTGGTGGTGGTCTTTGATGCCAGCCGGGAAACCTACCGCCACGCCATCTACCCTCAGTACAAGGCCAACCGGAAGGAAACCCCGCCGGAGCTCATTCCCCAATTTTCCCTCGTGCGGGAGGCCTGCACCGCCTTTAGTGTGCCCTTCGTGGAAAAAGAAGGTTTCGAGGCCGATGATCTGATTGCAACCTATGCGCGTTCTTTGGAAGGCGACATTACGATTGTATCTTCTGATAAAGATCTCATGCAGCTTGTGGGTGGCGCCATCCGCATGTTTGACCCCATGAAAAATCGGGCCATTGGGGTTGAGGAGGTGCAAGAAAAATTTGGCGTCCCGCCTGCGCAAGTTGTGGATGTACAAGCCCTGGCAGGAGATAGCTCAGACAACATCCCCGGGGTGCCAGGGATTGGCGTTAAGACGGCGGCTGAGCTCATCCAAACCTATGGAACATTAGAGAATCTCCTGGACCACGCAGAGGACATCAAGCAGCCCAAACGTCGTGAGGCCCTCCTCACGCACAAGGAAGATGCCCGCATCGCAAAACAGCTCGTCTCTCTTGATGCGCAAGTCCCTATGCTGGAGTTGCTTCAAGATTTTGTGGTCCAACCTTTAGATTTCGAAAAAGTCAGCACTTTCCTCAAGGCTCAATCTTTTCACACCCTGCTCGGTCGCCTTGAAAAAGCCACTCCCGGGGCTCAGAGGCCCGCGGCGGTTCAGTATGAATTGGTTCAAGAGGCAGATGCCTTAAAGAAATGGGCCCAAGCTATTACAGAGACAGGGCAGGTGGCCTTTGAACTCGAGCTGACCTCTCAAGACGCCATGACGGCAGAGATCATTGGCCTGTCCCTCAGTGTCACGCCCTCAAAGGCTTGCTACATCCCCATCGGTCATAAGGGAGAAGTGCAGGATCTCTTGACGCCAGGACATACACCTCCTCAAATCTCCCTGGCCCACGTTCTCGCTTTTTTTAAGCCACTGGCAGAAGACCCCGGGATTTTAAAAATTAGCCACTACACCAAACGTGATGGGCTGCTTCTCAAAAGACAAGGCGTGAACCTCACCGCCATCGATGATACGATGGTGCTCTCTTATGTGTTGGAGGGCACGAAGCACGGCCATGCCCTTGAAGAAGCGGCCAAGGTTTATCTCAACCAAGAGATCCTCACCTACCAAGATCTGGTGGGGGCAGGACGGAGCAAAGTGTCTTTTGAGACCCTACCCCCCGAAAAAGTTCTGCCCTTTGCGGCACAGAATGCCGACATCACCCTGCAACTCCACACCTTTCTGAAGGCTCGACTGTTCCAAGAGCATCAATGTACGGTCTATGAAACCCTGGAACGCCCCCTGATCCCGATCCTCCTCGAGATGGAATATAAGGGCATCAAAGTCGATCCGCTTATCCTCAAAAAACTAAGCGCAAGCCTTGAGAAAAGGCTGAGCGAACTTGAGCAGCAGATTCAGCAAGAAGCGGGTCAAACGTTCAACGTCGCTTCCCCCAAACAACTCGGGGAGATCCTCTTTGATGTCCTCAAATTACCGGGGGGCAAGAAAGGCAAGACGGGCGCTTACGGCACGGCCGCCGATGTTTTAGATACCCTCGCGGAAGCGGGATTTCCCATTGCGGAGAGGATCCTCGAGTGGCGCCAATTAGCAAAACTCAAGAGCACCTATACGGATAGCCTTCCCCTTCAAATCAACCCGTACACCCATCGCGTGCATACGACTTATGGGATGACGGTGACCTCAACGGGGCGGTTGGCTTCCTCTGACCCCAATCTCCAGAATATCCCCATTCGAACCGAAACGGGACGGGAGATTCGCTCGGCTTTTGTCGCACCTCCCGGGATGGTTTTGTTATCTGCCGACTATTCCCAAATCGAGCTTCGTCTGTTGGCCCATGTGGCGAACATTCCAGAGCTCCAGCAAGCTTTTGTGGAAGGGCGGGACATTCATGCGCAAACCGCGTCCCAAGTCTTTGGTGTGCCTCTTGCGGAGGTCACACCTGAGCTACGCCACCGGGCAAAAGCGATTAACTTTGGCATCATCTATGGACTCAGTGCCTTTGGACTCGCCCGTCAGTTGGGGATTTCAAGAGAGAGTGCGGCAAGCTACATCCAAGCCTATTTCACTCACCACCCGGGCGTTCACGCCTATATGGAGCGGATGAAGACAGAGGCACGAGAGCACGGCTACGTTACGACCCTTTTGGGGCGTCGGTGTTTTATTACGGATATCCATAGCCGGGATCCCAACCGTCGCAACTTTGCGGAACGCCAGGCTATCAACGCGCCCCTCCAAGGCGGTAATGCAGACATCGTGACGAAAGCCATGGTGAAACTCGACCGGTTGCTCAAAGAGAAAAACCTGAAAGCGGCCCTTCTCCTCCAAGTGCATGACGAGCTCATCCTAGAGGTTCCCGAAGGAGAGATCGAAATCGTTAAACCCCTTGTGGTGAACACCATGCAGACAATTGTAACCCTGTCCGTGCCCCTTGTCGTGGAAGCAGATGTGGGCAAAAATTGGGCGGAGATTTAGGGGGGTGTCCCTGGTTGCTTCAATTTGTCATCCCCGCGACCCAGGCGAAGCCTGGGTTGTAGGGGTGACATTGGAGCACTCAGAGACGCTCATTTTTAAGCATCTTTTTTCCCGTGCGCCTTTGCGGGGATGGCAAGTTTTTTGATCTTGCCTTAACTCGAAAATGGTCTCGTTATTCATCCTTATCAAATCGATATTCTTCGTTGGGATTCCCTGCCATGTTTGTTGACTCCAGAATTTTATACAGCTCCCTCACCCGATCTTTCACGACATTCGCTTGCATCTCTGCCCCGACAATGACCCACACGGTTCCTTGACGCTCATAGTAGTGGGCTATGAAAAGAGATTCCTTCTTATGAAAGGCCTCCCAAGCCTGTTGAGATTCTTTTAAGGCCGCCTTCGTTTCTGGATTTTCAGCTGTACCTGTCAGTTTTTTGTACACGCTATTGAGCTCTTTATGCCAGTCCTTTTGCGCGTCCGTGTGGCATCGTGCGATTTCTACGGTTGTTTTGCTGACCTGGACACATTTCTCCGTTTTCAGAAGAATGGGGTGGATAGGTCTTGCGATGCACGGGGCTGTGAGGGTGAGGATGAGGAAAGAGAGTGTTTTGGAAAGGGCGCTCATTGTGGGACTCCTAAGTTGTCAGGACATAGTGTAGCAGTATAGAAGTGTAGAAAAATATTTTTTATCAAAAATGCTTAAGTCTGGGTCCCCGCTACAGCAGAGGATGACACCCTTTTCTTCCTAACAACGCCCTCTAAACGTTCTCACAGGATTTCTCATAAAACCACCTCTTCAGGCGTCGTGGCACGAAACACTACTGCCCTAATAGGGCAGCTATTCATTGTACATCGTCTTTATCTTGTTTTAATGCTGCGCATCGTGCAGCAAGCATGTCCTTTCTTGCTTCTTCTTTTAATTCTTCACATTGTGCCCTAAGTTGGAAGTAAAACACATCCCTTGATGCTTGTACGGATGCTAACCATGCGTCATCTGTTGCGCCTTGTGCTTGTCTCGTGGACTTATAAAATGCGCTGGCGGGGATATTGTGATCTCGTGCTGATTGTTCTGCTGCTACGAAGGCCCCATTTGTCGTTACAAACTTTACTCTTGCAGTCTGCTGTCTTGTTCTTGCCATTTTTAACATTCTTTGAGCGTCTGTAAGTTCACTTGCACGAGTGGCCGCCGCAGAACTAGATGCTGCTGCAGTTTGTGAGTTGCTATCAGTATGACTGGCCAAAAGAAAAGAAGGAATGCAAACGAATACACTTAAGACAAAAGCCGAAACTGTGGATAAAAAAGTTTTTTGTGTCATATATTCATTCCTTTTAAAATAACGCGTTCTCTTTAAGAAGGAGAACTGCTGATTGAGATAGAATTATAAAAAATTCATATTTGGCCACCAATCTATTTGATGACACCCCCTAAACGTTCTCACACGTCTCCTCATAAAACCCCTCAATCAACCCCCGCACCTCACCAGGTGTCGTCGCCCGATTGATCGCAACCCGAAACTCAGCCGAATTGAAGAGGCCGCGGCTATACCATCCAATATGCTTGCGTCCCATCATAAGCCCTGTGTATTCCCCATGATGCACGAGCATATCCTCGAGGTGATTCAGAATGAGGGTCTTTTTTTCTTCCAAAGAGGGATCGGGGAGTTTCTCGCCCGTTTTCAAATAATGGCTCACTTGGTTCAGGAACCAAGGGCGCCCATAACACCCGCGTCCCACCATCACCCCATCGGCGCTTGAAGCGTCGAGAAGGGTTTTCGCATCCTCAACGGTGACCACATCCCCATTTCCAATCACGGGCAGAGAAACCGCGTCCTTGACCTGGCGAATGAAGGACCAATCAGCCCTGCCATTATAAAGCTGACAGCGGGTCCGTCCGTGGATGGTGATCATCTGAATGCCCATATCCTCAGCAATCTTGGCAAGGCGAGGCGCGTTGCGTGTGTTGTCGTCCCATCCCGTGCGCATCTTAAGGGTGACCGGAATATTCACAGCTTTGACGGTGGCTTCCATAATTTTTGCCGCATGAACCTCGTCGCGCATCAAAGCCGAGCCTGCGTGTCCGCCCACAACTTTTTTCACAGGACACCCCATGTTGATGTCGATGATGGCAGCTCCCAGATCAACGTTCAGCTTCGCAGCCTCCGCCATCACCTCCGGGTCACAACCCGCAAGCTGAACCGCCATCGGTTGCTCTTCGGCAACGTGGGCAGCTTTGAGGAGGGATTGACGCGTGTTGCGAATCATGGCTTGGCTTGCGATCATTTCAGAGATCACAAGGGTTGCCCCATGTTGCTTCACAAGGCGACGAAAGGGCATATCCGTCACCCCCGACATGGGCGCCAGGATCACGTTGCCTTCGAGAGTGAGAGGGCCAATACGGAGTGTCATCTTTATTCCTCTATTCGCTACTTCGGTGTCATCCTCGCGCAGGCGGGGACCCAGACTTGACAGTTTTTGTTTCCTCTCAATACACATATTTTTGTAACATACAAAGTAAAAAAGGTTTTAGGTCTGGGTCCCCGCTTGCGCGGGGATGACAAGAGGAAATGCATCACATTAACCAAAAATTAAGTCTATTCCTGTATTATCGACCCATAGAGCCATTTTTTCAAAAGGGACCTTCCCATGCGCGCCAAAGCCAAAGCAATCGTTTATCAACCTGATAAAACCTATCAATTTATTCTTTTCTATGTGGTTCCTCTCGCTTTGGGACTCCTCATCACCTGCCAGTCGATCGCAAAGGCGGATTGGGACGCCCAAGATCCGCGTTTGGTTGAAACTCCCCTGAATCAAGGGTGGCGCGCAATCGACTAAAGCTCTGTAATTGGCCTTGCAAAATATCAAACCTCTCCTTACACTCAAGCCAGAACATTGAATTGATTTAATGACGGCACAAATATGATAAAGCCAGAAATAAGGAATATATCCTTTTTCTCCTCTCTTTTAGAGAGGGCGAGCTCTGCTGTTGTTTTAACGCAAACGTCTGTTGTCGTCGTGAATGTGGCCCCCGCGGCCCGATAATCCCCCTCCCCAAAGTCTTATTGCTATTTTTTAAACACACACAGTTGGAGTGATGACGATGCAGCAGCATAAATTTATTTTTGTTTACGGGTTTGCCCTTTTTGCCATGTTCTTTGGTTCAGGCAATCTCGTCTTTCCTCTTCAAGTGGGTCAAGCCACGGGCCAGAGCTGGATGCTTGGATACCTTGGCCTTTTCATAACCGGCATTATTTTGCCCTTTTTAGGGTTGATGGTTATCAAGCTTTATAAGGGAAGTTACCTGGCTTTCTTTGGCGAAGCCGGGAGTCTTATGAAATATGTTTTGCCCCTCTTTACCCTCTCGCTCCTGGGATCCTTCGGGGTTGTGCCCCGCTGTATCACGGTGGCTCATGGAAGTCTTTACGATCTGTGTCCAAATTTCTCTCTGTTTTCGTTTAGCTTGCTGTTTTCAGCGCTCACCTTTTTCTTATCCTTAAGAGAGGGAAGAATGCTGCGGATTATCGGGAAATGGCTGAGTCCTGTGAAGCTAGGGGCTTTGCTTATTTTAATAGGGGTTGCATTCCTCATTGCACCCGACAGCACAACACAGGCCGTACCGCACACGGCCCTGACAAATGGGTTTCTAGCGGGCTATCAGACCATGGATCTCTTTGCGGCCTTCTTTTTCTCAGCTCTGATATTCGGTCAAATCGAGAAATCCTTGCCGGAGACCATGAGCCACAAGGAAGTCATGAAAGCGGCCATCAAACCCAGCATTGTGGGGGCAAGCCTGATTGCCCTTGTTTATTTTGGGTTTGTGTATCTGGGAGCCCATTATGCGGATCTGATTGCGGGTGTATCGCCAGCCCTCTATCTGCCCATCCTTGCGAAGCAGACAATGGGAAGTGTCGGCACGTGGTTTGTGGCGTTCGTGATGCCCTTATCATGCCTGACGACAGCGGTGGCTTTGAACAACATCTACGCCCGCTACCTTTGTTCTCTTATGAAAATGGGAGAGAATAAATTCCCCCTCATTTTACTAGGAACCACAAGCATTTCATTCGTAATGTCCTTACTGGATTTCAAAGGGATCGCCGCATTCCTGGCTCCTGCCCTCGAAGTCTCTTATCCGGGGATTATTGCCTTAACGGTGATGTGTCTTATGACCCAGAAGCATAAAGGTCTTAAAATAGGTCTATTTTATGCGATATCATTGGCGATGGGGGTGTGGTTGTTTTTGTAGATGAAGTGCATATGAAGAAATTGTCATCCTTGGCTAGAAGGCCTTGACCTCGTCTCGTCCCGGCGCAGCCGGGTGGAGTCGAGGGCTTTAGGCCCTTCTTGACCGAGGATCCCCTCAAAGCAGCCAGGTTGTTGAAATAAGATCCCCGGTCAAGAAGTGCTAAAGCGCTACGATGTAGCGCAAGCACTTCTAGCCAGGGATGACAAGTGTTTTTAGTTATTTATCTGAGCCGCTGCGGCCACTTCGGCCGCAAAGTCTGTCTCAATCTTTTCAATGCCTTCCCCAAGGGCAAAGCGTAAAAATGCGACAAGCTTAATGGGCTGGCCAAGCTCTTTGGCTTGTCCTTCGACAACGTCCTTAATGCGGGTTTTGCCATCAATGATGAACTGCTGTTCCTCAAGGACAACTTCTTCATAGAATTTCCGCAAGCGACCATCGATCATCTTGTCAACGAATTCTGGGGGCTTGCCAGAAGCCAGCGCTTGTTCTTTAAAAATCGCGCGTTCCCGTTCAATCGCTTCCGGATCCATATCTGCAACCGTCAAGGAAGCAGGATTCGTTGCAGCTACGTGCATCGCGATTTGCTTGCCAAGGGCTTCCAGCTTTTCCGGTGCTGCAGCGGATTCCAAAGCAACCAAAACGCCAATCCGTCCCAAACCAGGGGCCGTTGCGCTATGCATATAAGGCACAACAACGCCTTGAGAAACCTGCAGGCCTCCCGTCCGGCGCATGGTCATGTTTTCACCAATGGTGGCGATAAGATGGGTCAGTTGCTCTCCCACCGTGCGATTCGTGCCCGGATAAGCGCTCTTTTGGAGGGCGTCAAGATCTCCCTCTACAGGAATCGCAAGCTTTGCCGTTTCGCGCACGAAGGCTTGAAATTGATCATTGCGACCCACAAAGTCTGTTTCCGCATTAATTTCAACAAGGGCCCCTTTTGTGCCTTCACAGGCAATACCAATAAGTCCTTCTGCGGCTTGACGCCCTGATTTTTTTGCAGCAGCCGAAAGCCCTTTTGTGCGCAGCCAATCAATGGCGGCTTCCAGGTCTGCTTTCGTTTCAAGCAGAGCCTTTTTGCAATCCATCATGCCTGCGCCTGTTTTCTCCCGGAGCTCTTTAACGAGTGAAGCTGAAATATCTGTCATGGTTAAATCTCCTTGTCTTCGGTAACGACTGCTTCTTCCACAGCAAAAGGCGCATCCTCGACCGCAACAACAACGTCTTCTGCAGCGCCGATATCAATACCAGAGGACTTCATTTCCGCCTTCAAGCCCCCCAAAACAGCGGCAGAAACGAGAGAGCAATAGAGATCGATGGCGCGCTGTGAGTCGTCGTTACCGGGGATAGGATACTCAATGCCGTCAGGGGTTGAGTTGCTATCAATAATGGCAACAACCGGAATACCAAGCTTCTGGGCTTCTTTAATCGCCGTCTCTTCTTTGTTGGTATCAATGATAAAAAGGATATCCGGAACGCCTCCCATTTCCTTAATACCCCCTAAGGAAAGTTCAAGCTTGGTGCGTTCCCGCTCAAGAGAAAGAAGCTCCTTCTTCGTGAAACCATGGGCGCCTTCCGCAAATTTTTCCTCTAATTCCCGCAACCGCTTAATAGACTGGGAAATGGTCTTCCAGTTGGTGAGCATGCCTCCAAGCCAACGATGGTTGACGTAGAACTGACCGCACATGGTGGCCGCCTCTTTGATTTTTTGAGACGCTTGCCGCTTCGTGCCCACAAAAAGAACACGTCCCCCTCCAGAAACCACATTTTGAATCGCTTCAAGCGCATGATGAAGCATCGGAACAGTTTGTTGAAGGTCGATGATATGGATGCCGCCGCGTGCGCCAAATAAATAAGGAGCCATTTTAGGGTTCCACCGGCGCGTTTGATGGCCGAAGTGGGCGCCAGCTTCAAGCAGTTGACGCATTGTAAACGTTGGTGTCATGGGAATTTATCCTTTCTCCAGTTAAACCGCCGTAGAGGAAGAGGGGCCAAAAGCCACCGGAGATTTCTCTCTACGTGTGTATTATGAGCCGGGACCATCCCAAGCTCTCTCAAATATCGTCGTTGCCAACCATTTTTCAATGGTCGGGGCGAGAGGATTCGAACCTCCGACCTCCTGGACCCAAACCAGGCGCGCTACCAGGCTACGCTACGCCCCGACGATATAGACGTGTATATGCTCAAACCTCTTGTTTTTCAAGCCTTAATGTACACTTATCTGTAATCTTGTGCCGCTTAACTGTCCCACCGGGGATCTCAAGAGCATGGCTTACACCTTCCACAGGCCCAAGAGACTTAAGGGAATGAGGGGTGGCGTTCTCATAAATGGCCAAAATGGCCCCAGACCCATCCATATAAATAATATCGAGGGGAATATAGGTG